>JAEUSF010000010.1:0-36061 GCA_016788665.1 Candidatus Doudnabacteria bacterium
GGTGTTGCCATCAATCCTTCCAATGCCAATATTATATACGTTCTTACAGGAGATGGTAATGGTGGCACCAACTGGGGTTATTATGTAAAAGAAAGAGGATGCGGCGTGTATAAATCAACAGACGGGGGCTTAAGTTTTCAAACGCAGGCATTGCCGTTTTCTGGAGCGTTCGTAAATTTTTTGCTAATGAACCCTAATCTGTCGCAGATAGTATATGCAGGCGGGTATAATATAGAGTAGGTTGAGTCCAAAGGCCTTATAGGGCAGGTAAGTTAGAATGGAATGAAGAATCAAGAATTTAGAATTTAGAATTAAGACATAAAATTATGACAGATGGTATAATAAATACTCATAAAGCTAGCTTTGAGAAAGTTATGGAGCATTATGTTCATGATCTTTCCTCGGTTCGAACCGGCCGGGCAAACCCTGCTATTCTAAATACAGTTATGGTAGAAAGCTATGGCAGTAAAATGTCTATTGAGCATGTGGCTTCCGTAACAGTGAGTGACGCTAGGACTTTGACGATTTCTCCTTGGGACAAGGGTCAGCTTCAGGCAATAGATAAGGCAATTCAAATGGCTAATTTGGGATTTAATCCTTCAAACGATGGACAGGTTCTGCGCATAACTTTGCCAGCTTTAAATGAGGAAAGAAGAAAAGAAATGGTTAAGTCAGTTGGGCAAATAGCAGAAAAAGCCCGTATAGGTATAAGAAACGTACGGGAAGATATTATAAAAGAAATGAAAAGAGCTGAGGGCGATGGAAAAATAAGTAAGGACGATTTAACCGGCGGACAGAAAAAACTGCAAGAAATAGTAGACAAGTACAACGAAGAGATAAAGAAACATGCGGATAGTAAAGAGAAAGAAGTAATGACCGTGTAGTACACAGATAAAAGATATCACGAATCCACAGATTGTATGCCATAAGATTTTATAAATTCTTTGACGCATAAAATTATTGGTTCTTTATATGAGGCCTATAATGAGATTGGTTTTGGATATCAGGAAAAGCGCTATTACAGGGGGTTGGAATAAAGTTTAAAAAGAATAACTTGAATTATGCTGCGCAGCTCTATTAAAATTTAACTGTTGATGGGCAAGTAATTGGAAAATATTTTATTGATTTTTTGGTTGAAAATAAAATTGTTGTGGAAATAAAAGTAGCAAATGCAGTTTACCCTCAACATATAAAACAAGTTTTACATTATCTGAGAGACCATAAACTCAAAGTTGGAATTATAGGTGTGTTTTCAAAATCTGGTGTTATTATTAAACGGGTTGCAAATTAGCGCTACAAATCTGTGAATTAGTGCAATCTATGATCGGTGTATAAAATGATTATTACAATACTAATTTTTATAGCAATTTTAGGACTCTTAGTTTTTGTTCATGAGCTGGGGCACTTTTTGGTTGCCAAGAAGTCAGGTATGGCAGTACATGAATTTGGTTTTGGCTTTCCGCCTCGCGTTGTAGGCATTCAAAAGATTGACGGTAAATGGAAATTGTTTTTTGGTAAAAGTAAGGAAGAGGGCATTAATAAGGACACGGAGAATACTATTTATTCCATAAATCTTATACCTTTGGGAGGGTTTGTAAGAATTATGGGTGAAAATAACGAGCACGCAGAGGATGGAAGAAGTTTTATTAACAAACCTTTTTGGTCAAGATTTTTTACATTGGTTGCCGGTGTAGTAATGAATTGGTTTTTGGCTGGGTTATTGTTTTCAATAATTTTAATGGTTGGTTTTAAAGTTTCGGGTACGGCACCTTTGTCTGTGCCAGCTGGTGCTGCTATTTCTGAGCCTAGGGTAACCATAGCTAGAGTTTTACAAGGTAGTCCGGCAGAAAAAGCTGGTTTAAAGCGAAACGATGTATTGTTGTCTTTAGACGGCCGAACATTTGAAAATGCATCAGAAGCAAGGAAATATCTGTTGGAAAATAAAGGCAGAACATTTGACTTTGAAATTGAGAGAGGAAGCGAAGATAGACATTTTCAAGTAGAATCTTTACAGGATCCAGGGGAAAACCAGGGGCCAACAGGTATTTCTATAGACGATTTAAAAGATGTAAGGGTGAGCCCTGTTTATGCTTTGGTTGGTGGTTATACACAAACCTTTGTATTTACCAAAGAAATTTTCTCCGGCCTCGGCAAGTTGTTTGTATCTAAACAAGCTTTAAATGACGTGGGTGGTCCGGTTAAAATTGGACAATTGGTAGGAGAAGTTAGGCATTATGGAATTTTGCCTCTTACTGAGTTTACAGCTTTTTTGTCTTTGAATCTCGCTGTTTTAAACATTTTGCCTTTCCCGGCTTTGGATGGAGGCAGAATTTTATTTTTAATAATAGAAAAGGTGCGGGGAAAGAAAAATAATCAAAAGGTTGAGCAGTTTTTCAATGCTGCTGGATTTGCTCTCCTATTGGTGCTTATGGTGGTTGTAACCATTAAAGATTTGGTAACGGGCTAATATGTGGGAAAGAAAGCCTGAATTTCAAAATGCAGCAGATGCGAGTTTTGCGAAAAAAGTTAACCCCGAATCAAGTACGTCGGGCAGTTTAAATGCTTCCGAAAGTTCTTTGGCTAGGGTGCCCGAAAAACTCCAAGTTGTAGACCTAACAGCAGAAGAAAAAGAGGTTATTTCGGAATTAGGCGGTTCAAAAAAATTCCTGAAAGAATTTTTAAGTAGGGAAAGTTTCTATGTTTTTGAACATATGCTTTTAAAGTTAGTAAACCCTGAAAGTTTAAAAGCAATAGAAGAAGAATACGCCAAGGAGTTTAATAGCATTTCGAATTTCAAGGCGGAAGGTATAGTAGAGGCGTATAGGGAAGCCTTAAACCGAGTAAGGTTTTATATGTATGTGAGAAATAATTCCAGCAAGGTGCAGGACGATTTGAAGTTGGGCACTCAGCAAAAAGAAATCTTTAGAATTTGTTTTTTAAATAAAGAGCCGCGTGTACGTTTAAAAGAACGGGCTCTGTTTGCAAACGACAGCGATCACGCTCTTATGCAAAAGCATTTTAGGGTGTTAAGTTTGTTGAATGAATATTATAAAAATTTTAATCGGCAAGGAGATATATGAAGCAATCACAATATTTTTTAAAGACTAGTAAGACCAAGCCTGCGGAAGATGTTTCAATAAATGCTGTTTTTTTGGAACAGGGCGGTTATGTGCAAAAAGTTATGGCAGGAGTTTATGCCTATTTGCCTTTGGGTCAACGAGTTTTACAAAAGGTGGAAAAAATTGTCCGGGAAGAAATGAATACGATTGGAGCCGGTGAAATATTTTTGCCTTCTTTGCACCCTAAGGCTAACTGGGAAACTACCGGTAGGTGGGGTACTTTAGATATACTTTTTAAAGTTAAGTCACAGCATTCTTATGAGTATGCCTTGGGTCCCACTCACGAAGAGCTTGTTACACCTATGGCGCAGGCAGTGATACAAAGTTATAAGGACTTGCCATCGGCGGTTTATCAGATTCAGACGAAGTTTAGAGATGAGGCTAGGGCAAAAAGTGGTCTTTTAAGAGGTAGGGAATTTAGAATGAAAGATTTGTACAGTTTCCATGCCTCAAGTCAGGATTTGGCAAAATATTACGAGACTGTTGTTGTGCCTGCCTATCTAAAAATATTTGAGCGATTGGGACTAAAAGCTATTTACACAGAGGCATCGGGTGGAAGTTTTAGTAAATTCTCGCATGAATTTCAGGTGGAAATCGAAAGTGGCGAGGACACCATATACATTTGTGACAAATGCAAAATGGCAAAAAATAAAGAAGTCTTTTCTGAAGATGTAGAATGCACTAACTGTGGCAAAACTTCGTGGCGACAAACTATGGCGTCGGAGGTTGGAAATATTTTCAAATTAGAAACGAAATTTTCCGAAAGCTTCAATTTGCAATTTACTGACCAGGATGGAAGCAAAAAACCTGTTATAATGGGTTGTTATGGGATAGGCACTTCTAGAGCAATGGGTGTAATAGTGGAAAAATTTCATGACGAAAAAGGCATAATATGGCCAGAAAGCGTGGCGCCTTTTAGAATTCATCTTTTGTCTCTTAGGGGTGCGGAAAAAGAAGCCGAAGACTTGTATGAGTCTTTATTAAATAGTGGAATTGAGGTATTATACGATGACAGGGATATAAGTGCCGGAGCTAAATTTGCCGATTCCGACCTAATTGGCATACCTTACAGGGTAATTGTGTCCCCGAAGACAATCGAACAGGAAAGTGTGGAGATAAAAAAGAGAAGCGAACAAGGTTCCAAGTTGGTAAAAATAGATGAGATTTTAAATTCCTTACAATAAAATAAAAATTCAAAAATAAAAAATCAAAATGACAATGCAAATTTTAAAAATTGCACTAACATTTTGAGTTTTTATTTGAAATTTTTTATTTCGATTTTTAAATTTTAAATTTTTGTGTTTGATTCATTTTACAAAAAATTTTCTACTGACATAGGTATAGATTTGGGTACGGCCAATACGCTTGTGTATGTTAAAGGTAAGGGTATAGTCATAAATGAGCCTAGTGTGGTGGCTATTAACCAGCGTACTAAGCAGATTTTGGCTATTGGAGACGAAGCAAGGCGTATGGTGGGTCGGACGCCTCCTCATATTGTTGCAACCAGGCCTTTGGTTGACGGAGTGATTTCGGACTTTGAAGTCACGGAGGCAATGCTTAGGTATTTTATTGACAAGGTTCATAACCAAACCTTTTCTTTTTTAAGGCGACCCAGGGTCGTTATAGGCATACCTTCGGGTGTGACTGAAGTAGAAAAAAGAGCGGTTATAGACGCAGCTGTGAACGCAGGTGCGGCTAGGGCTTTTTTAATTGAAGAACCTATGGCAGCCGCTATTGGTAGCCGCCTGCCAGTGCAGGATCCTACAGGTTGTATGATTGTGGACATAGGCGGAGGAACGGCAGAGATTGCGGTTATTTCATTGGGCGGTATAGTTATTTCTAAAAGCATTCGAATAGCAGGCGATGAAATGAATGAAAATATTATACAATATGCCCGAGATAAATTTAATTTATTAATTGGGGTAAGAACAGCGGAAGAGATAAAAATTCGCATTGGTTCAGCTTATCCGCTTAATGAGGTTATGACGCTTGAAGTACGGGGAAGGGATCTTTTAACAGGTTTACCAAAAGCGGTGATAATGAACGACACTCAAGCCCGGGATGCGCTTTCTCATAGCTTAAAAACAATAGTAAATAATATAAAGGCGGTTATAGAGGGCATTCCGCCCGAGCTTATAGCCGATATTATGCACAGAGGCATGGTTTTGGCTGGTGGCGGAGCATTGCTTAGGGGTTTTGACAGACTTATACATGAAGCTACTGACATGCCTGTCTCTGTGGCCGAGGACCCTTTAACCTGTGTGGCACGCGGTGCTGGTGTGGTGGTTGAGAGCTTGGAAACTTTAAAGGATGTGCTTTTGCCGACCGAGTTTGGAAATGTCCCTCGTTAGTTTGTAGATGCGCTGATCGAGCGTGATATTTGGGATAAAAAATAAAAAACTTATTCGGCACAAATCTGCGAAATCTAGCGCCATCCGCGTATCTTTGAGCTATATGAAGTTTATTTATACAAAAGCCTTTGCGATATTTTTTATTTGCCTTGCCATTTTGGCTTTTTTGATGTTTTTAAATAGTAGAGGTGCATTGGGGCAGATACAAAAGTTTTTTCTAAAAATGCCTGAGCCGGCCGTTAAAGCCGGGGCGTATGCCACTGGTTCAATTAAGAGTTTTTTTTCCGTACTATATAATTTAAAACAGCTTTCTACAGAAAATACAGAACTTAAGAACCGGGTTGTGGAATTAAAAACTTCTTTAACGCAAGCTGAGGGTGATATTCGGGATAATGAAATTTTACGTAAAGAATTAGGTTTTAAAAAAACTTCCAAGTTAAGTTTGGTGCCGTGTGAGGTTATGTCATCAAATATATTAAATTTGACTGACACTTTGGTTTTAAACTGCGGGAGCGACGAGGGGGTAAAAGAGGGGCAGGTGGTAATGGCGCAGGGGCATGTGGTAGGAAAAATTATTTATACAAATAAAAATACTTCTACGGCCCGCTTGGCTACCTCTTCCAAGTTTTTGATCGACGCGAGGGTAAGTAAAACAGGACAAAGTGCCGTAGTGGAAGGATCCTTTAGTTCAGGCATGCTCTTAAATCAAATTCCTCAGTCAGCTCCGTTAGAAAAAGGATGGCTTATAGTTACGGCGGGTATAAATTCTCAAGTGCCCAAAGATTTGCTTATTGGTGAAGTTGGGGAAGTTGTTTCTACTTCTAATGACCTTTTTAAAAAAGCTAGTCTGCTTACCCCGGTAGACTTTAGTAACTTGCAGTTTGTATATGTGGCTCAGTAGAAATTTTTATATTTATTAAGAGCGAGTTTCAAATGGGCATGTATAAAAATATAGGTTATTTATTTTTAGCATTTTTACTTTACGCTTTGAACGCTGGGTTTTTTAGAAATTTTGAATTTTTCGGAGTACTACCTAATCTTTTGTTGTTACTGTTAGTGTATACGGCTTTGGAAGACGAGGATTATTTTTTCTTGGGGTTTGGTTTTTTTACGGGGTTGGTTTTGGATTTTGCCACTCAAGTTTTTGTGGGTAGTTTTGCTCTCGGATTTTTGTTTGCGGCCTTGCTTTTAAGGCAGATAAGTCAAAACATAATTAGTTTGGAGAGGAATTGGAAATTTTTACCATTAATGCTTGGTGTCGCACAGTTGGTAGTTTACGCCTGGATTTTTTTCTTAAACGGATTAGCCCACAGGTTTGGGCATGCCCAAGTTTTTTTCGAAGCCAAATATTTGCTAAATCGGTTTGGTTGGGAATTTTTGTATAATTTGGCACTTATGTATCCGGTTTGGAAATTGGCAGAAATACCTAAGGTTTTACAAGTAAAATTTTCGGGACGGATAAAATAATGAAAGACCCTTTTGCCGTAACTACAAATTTAAGTTCTAGGTCAAAAAAAGAATTGGATTGGGATGAATCTGCCATGGATTCCCAGGTCGAAATCGAAGACGTGCACGACTCCGAAAGGGTTTCGGGTAACTTTTTTTTCGCCCGGTTTTTTTTAATTTTGATGCTTTTTTTGTTGGGAGGCAGGCTTTTTTATTTGCAGGTTGTTCGAGGAGGGTATTTTCAAGAAATGGCTGAAAATAACCGAATAAGAAGCCAGGTAATACGCGCTCCCAGAGGTCTTATTTTAGACAGGTTTTCGAAACCTTTGCTAGAAAATATTGCCGGGTTTAATTTGGTTACCGTACCTTTTGATTTGCCAAAAATAGGGACTGAAGATCAGATGAGAAAGTTGTCGAGGTTGCTTAATTTGGATTATGCCGATATATCCAAAAAAATCGAGGCAATGGATAAAAAGTCTATAACGCCTCAAGTTATAGCTCAAGACCTTTCTTTGGAGTCTTCTATTTTATTTCAGACGCATGCTTCAGAGTTTGCTGGCTTTTCGGTAGAAAAAACGCCTATTAGACATTATTTTCAGCCGGAAAAATTTTCTGCATTAGTGGGTTATACTGGTTTGGCAGACGAAAAAGATTTATACAAGTTTAATCTTAGTGATGTAGAAGCTGGTTCCCAGGTTGGTAAGCAGGGCCTGGAGGTATTTTATGAGAATTTTTTGCGTGGAGTTTCTGGTGAGAACCAGGTTGAAGTGGATTCTTCGGGAAAAATTTTAAATGTTCTTGGTGAAAAAGCGAGTCAGCCTGGAAATTCACTGAGCCTAAACATAGACGCTGATTTACAGACGGAGATTTATAACAATTTTACTCAAAATGGAACAGTGCCAGTGAGGGGTGCGGTTATAGCCTTAAACCCTAAAACAGGGGAGGTTTTAGCCTTGCTTTCTTTGCCGGGTTTTGATAATAATTTATTTTCTCACGGCATAAGTCAGCAAGATTACCAGAAATTAGCCAATGATCCAAAAAAGCCATTTTTAAACCGCGCTATCTCCGGCCAGTATCCCCCTGGTTCAACGGTAAAGCCCGTGGTGGCTGCCGCTGCTTTGAATGAGGGCTTGGTTAATGAAGACACTGTTATTGTAGATAAGGGTTTATTGGTTATACCAAACCAATATGACTCTAATGTTTCCTATAATTTTGTGGGTTGGAAACTTACAGGACTTGGGCCCATGAATGTTAAAAGTGCAATTGCCCAGAGCTCAGATATTTATTTTTATATAGTGTCGGGTGGTCATCCAAGTTCAAAAATTGAAGGACTGGGTATTTTAAAGTTGGCAGATTATTATAGGAAATTTAACGTAGGTAAAGTTACAGGCATTGATTTGCCCGGTGAGAAAGCTGGTGTTGTGGCGGACCCTGCTTGGAAAGCAAAGGCGTTTGCAAATGATGCGATTATGAAAAAATGGTACTTGGGTGATACGTATCATGTGGGTATTGGGCAGGGAGATATGTTGACCACGCCTTTGCAGGTTGCATTTTGGACTTCTATTTTTGCCAATAATGGGGTAGGCATGAAGCCTAAAATTTTGAATAGTGTTAAGAGTTCGGACGGCAGTGAAATTTTACAAAACAAGCCTGAGATATTAGTGGAAAAATTTTTGCCTGATAGTATTTTAAAAACTGTACAGGAGGGTATGAGAGAAACAATAATTTCTGGTTCAGGTAGACAACTTTTATCTTTACCCATAACTTCAGCGGGTAAAACCGGAACTTCTCAGTTTGATGGTTCGGATCCTAAAAAAACTCACGCATGGTTTACGGCCTACGCCCCTTATGAAGACCCTCAAATTGTTATAACTGTGTTAGTTGAAGCAGGTGGGGAAGGTCACGCGGCAGCTGTGCCGGTAGCAAAGCATGCGTTGGAATGGTGGGCAAAAAACCGTTTAAATAAATGACAAGTTTTTCAAAAGATGCCATACTGCAGGAAAGTAATTTAAATAAATGCAAAGCAAGCTTATTGACGGGAAGAAAATAGGGGCAAAAATTTTTAATGAAGTTAAAAGTGAGGTTTTAAAATTAGATTTTAAACCAATTTTTTGCGACGTGTTGGTTGGCAGCGACCCAGCTTCTCGGCAGTATGTAAATATGAAGGCAAAGAGGGCACTGGCGGCTGGTATGAATTTTCACAGGGCTAATTTTAATGAAGGTATTAAAACCGAAGAGTTAATCAGAGAAATAAAAAAAATAAACAAGATACCATATATGTGCGGGCTCATAGTTCAGTTGCCGCTACCTGCGCATATAAATACAAAAAAAGTATTAGATGCTATTTCACCCAAGCTTGATGTAGATGTTACGGGACGCGTAAATTCAGAAAAATTTTACCAAAATAAGCCTAGTGCCTTGAGATATCCGACTGTGGCTGCCGTTTTGAAACTTTTAGAAAGTTTAGAAATGGATTTTACCAGAAAAAGTTTTTTAGTTTTAGGCCAGGGGCAGTTGGTGGGAAAGCCTCTTACACACGAGCTTTTAAAAATGGGGTATAAAGTTAATGTTGCCCGCAGCACTACTCAAAATATTCCTGAGCTTTTAAAACAGGCGGATGTTGTTGTTTCCGCGGTTGGTAAGCCAAAATTCTTAAAAGGTGATATGTTAAAAAAAGGTTCCGTGTTAATTGATGCGGGTACTTCTGAAAGTTTTGGAGGTATAGTTGGGGATGCTGATTTTGAGTCAGTAAGGAAAGTTGCCGGCTATATTTCGCCTGTGCCAGGGGGAGTGGGACCTGTAACAGTTTCCATGCTTTTAAAAAATGTATTACTTGTGGCAAAGAGCCAGATAAAATAATGTCTGAAATAAAAATAAAAACTAAATTTGGCCAAAAACTATATTTTTTTTCGTTGCGAATTTTAAACCAATTTTTGCATTTTATTTCGTTGAGGCGCCCGAGGAAATTTTGGGGCGTGGTATACGACAGTGTGAGTAAGCAGCCTCTTGATCCTGTTATTGTTAAGCTGTCTTATGCAAGTGGTGAACCTGCTCAGACTTGCGTTACGGACTTGGAAGGCCGTTATGGTTTTTTAGCTCGGCCTGGAAAGTTTAAAGTTATTGCTAAGAAGAGTAACTATTTGTTTCCTTCTCAGCTGATAAAAAAGAATCATGACGGAATTTTTACAGACGTGTATAGGGGCGAATTTTTTCAGCTCTCGGACGAGTCGGAGGTTGTTGCTCCCAATATACCTATGGATCCACAGGCTTTTGATTGGAACCAGCAGGCTAAAATGTCTATAGTTAAAACTTATCCATTTTATAAATTATTTGTAAGGAAGCTTTCGGCAGTTTTATTTTGGTTCGGCCTTGTTTACACCAGCCTTATTTTTTTTATCGACCTATATTTTAAGCCTGTTAATAATTTGCTTTTCAGGCCAAGCTTTATTTTGTTACTAGTGTATATTTTTGTTTTGTTTCTTAATATGTATTTACCGGATCTGCGTTTGTGGGGACGTATAATGGTGGGTAGGAATAGTGTAATGTCGAATGCTAGCTTGGAGCTTATTAACCCTCTGTTGACCGGTATTACTTTGGCTAAAACAGTTACCGACCAAGATGGGAGATTTTTGCTTCGGGCTAACCCTGGTAACTATGTTTTGCGGGTGCGGGTAGATGGTAAGGCGGGGGAGTTGCCTATTCGTATTTGGGGGGAAGGGGTCTGTAATTTAGACTTCCAGATAGTTGTGGATAAGTAGTCTGGTCAAAATGACATATAATTTAAGTAAGTTCGGAAGAAACTTTGTTCGAATGAAATAAGAAGCCGAAGATGAATATCTAATAGAAACTTTAAAAAGTTTTGGAAAGAAATATATGGAAAATTCTAGTAAAAAAGTTTTAGTTGTAGAAGACGATACTTCACTCTTAAACATGCTTACAGATAAGCTTTCTTTGCTAGGTTTTCGTGCTCTTAAGGCAGAGGATGGAAAGAAAGCTATAGATATAGTTTTGCGCGAGGGTCCGGACCTTATTTTTCTTGACCTTTTGATCCCAGAGGTTGATGGGTACCAAGTTTTACAAACAGTGCGCAGTCATGGTGATCCTAAAGTTTCTTCTACACCGGTTATAGTCTTAAGTAATCTTTGGAGTGATAAAGACATTTTAAGAGCTAAATCTCTAAGGGTTAGTGAGTACTATGTGAAGGCTCAAACTGACTTAGAAGAGGTATTTAAAAAGGCTCAGGAAATCTTAGGGAAAAACGGTGAAGCCGTATAAATGACACTGCTTGACATATGGCTTTTTATATATTAGAATAAGTATAAATAAAGGCCTTCGAGGGCCTTTTAAAAAAGGTAAAAAATATGACAAAATTTTTAATTGAAGTAAAAAATGAGATGATGAAGGTGGTCTGGCCGACCAAGCTTCAGACCTTGCAGTATACCTTTGTAGTAATAGGTTTTAGTTTGGTCGTTTCGCTTATATTGGCTGCATTCGACTTTGGTCTCTTTAAGCTTTTTGAAAAGATAGTTTAGGTTTTTGCTAGGTTTTGGATTAAGATCTTTGATGTTTAAATTTTGATCTTTACTATGCTGCCTCCAGGACATATAGCTGCCGGTTTTTTAACCTCTGTGGCTTTGGTAAAACTCACTAATTCATCTGCTGAAGTTTCAAACATAAACCAGTTTTATTTGTGGGGAATGTTTTGGGGTTTTGCCCCCGACTTTGATAACTTTTTGGCTTTTTACAGAATGAAGTCTTGGTGGTATAAACAGGGCTCTGATGGCGGTATGCATAGGAAATTTTATAGTCATATACCGGTTTTGTGGTTGTTGGTGGGAGTGCTGGCTTACGTCTTGGCCCCGAGTGCTTACTGGAAAACTATGGCACTGCTTATGTTGTTTGGTTCCTTTAGTCATTTTCTTTTGGACAGTATAGAATTTGGTGTGAAATGGTTATGGCCTTTTTCAGAGAGATTGTATGCCTTAAAAAATGCTGGTGTTAACAAAGAAATAAGGGCGGAAGGGTTTTTGAATTTCTGGTTTTCTTTTCTGCTTTTATATAAAACCCGGCCAACTTTTTTTCTTGAATTGCTAGTTATAGCTTCTGCTTTAATTGTATTTTCAATTTTTATTTAAATCTTAAATTTTTAAATTTACTCTATGTCTAGGCAACAAGTTACCGGCGAAAAACATTGGTATGTGCTTCATACGTATTCAGGCTATGAAGATAGCGTGGCTTTTAACCTGAAACAGCGTATAGAGTCTTTAAACATGCAAGACTCAATTTTTGACGTTATGGTGCCTAAGGAGAAGAAGATAAAAATTCATGGCGGAAAACGGGTTACGGTGGAAGAGAAAATTTTTCCTGGTTATGTTTTAGTAAGTATGATAGTAACAGATGATTCCTGGTATGTAGTAAGAAATACACCTAACGTTACTGGTTTCGTAGGCAGTGGAACTATACCGACCCCAATAGCTCAAGAAGAATGGGATTATTTGCAAAAGCGTATGGGCACTGACACCCCTAAGTTTAAGGTTGATTTTCAAGTGGGCGAGTTGGTTAGAATTACCGATGGACCGTTTAAAGACTATGAAGGTAAGGTTGGCAACGTAGACGAAGCTCACGGCAAAATTAAAGTCATGGTTACCATATTCGGACGCGAAACCCCGGTGGAGCTAGATTTTTTACAAGTACGAAAGAGTTAAATAAAAAATAAATAATTTTATCCTTGCCTCATAATTCACGCTTCTTGAGTTATGGGTTTCGGATAAAATTATCCTGATTCTTAATATATAATTCTTAATTCATATCTGATATGGCTAAAAAAGTAAAAGCAGAGCTTAAGCTCACGCTTCAGGCCGGAAAAGCAACTCCGGCACCGCCAGTTGGTACCGCCCTTGGGCCCCACGGTGTAAATATTGCGCAGTTCGTAAAAGAGTTTAACGACCGCACGGCTCCTATGGGCGACTTAATGATCCCGGCCGTTTTGACTATTTTCGAAGACAGGAGTTTTACTTTTATATTAAAGACTCCTCCGGCTTCAAACCTAATTATGAAAGCTCTTGGTCTTGCTAAAGGCAGCGCTAATCCGCTTTCTAACAAGGTAGGTAAAATTACTAAAAAGCAAGTTAGAGAAATTGCTGAAAAGAAAATGCCTGACTTAAACGCCGCTTCTTTGGAAGCAGCTGAAAAAATAATAGCCGGCACCGCTCGCAGTATGGGCGTGGAAGTAATTGAGTAAATTTAAAATGAAAAATTTGGAATGCAGAATTTATTTTGCATTTTAAAACTCTTAATTTAGCATTTAAATAAAAATATGTCTCTCAAAAAAGCCTATCTCTATTTAGTGTCTGTAATTTCATTGGTGATTTGGGTAATTGGAGCGATTATGCTCCTTAATATGGCTTTAAAAACCTGGGTGTTTACTAAAGCCGACAAGGATTTCTACTATGTAGGGCCTTGTATTGCCAAATATAATTCCGACGGCACAACTATGCCTTGCAGTAAGGAAGAAGAAGAAAAACAAAGAGCCTCGGCGGAAGAAAACCGCGCTGCTCAAAAGCAGCGGGATGCTTCTCAGGCCTTGGCTATGATACTTATAGCCGGACCCGTTTGGTATGGTCATTGGAGAATGGCAAAGAGAGAAGTTTAAGAATTTAATGATTAAGATAAATTAATTTGTGGGACCTGGATAATATAAGATTTAAGATTTAAAATATCTTACATCTTATATTTTAAATCTTATATTTAACAGGGTTTGTACCACGAAAGGAAATAATTTTATGGCAAAGATTGCCAAGAGAACAAAAGCCAACCTCGAGTTGGTAGACAAGAACAAGGTATATACTCCGGAAGAAGCAATTGAGCTTGCTAAGAAAACCGCAAATACTAAATTTGTGGGTAGCATTGAAGTGCATATACGCACTAAAATTGACCCGAAGAAAACAGACCAAGCTATTCGTGGCACGGTAAGTTTGCCTCATGGAACCGGCAAGACTAAGAAAGTGGCTGCTTTTGTAACAGAAGGAAAAGAAAAGGAAGCCAAGGAAGCCGGGGCATTTATGGTTGGTGGAGAAGACCTTATAAAGAAGATTAAAGAAACTTCTAAAATCGAATTCGATGTAGCAATTGCTGAGCCGGCTATGATGCCGAAGCTTGCTATGGTGGCTAAAATTTTGGGTCCAAAAGGTGTTATGCCTAACCCTAAGACCGGCACCGTTGGTGAAAATATCGCTCAAATGGTAAAAGAAATTGCTGGTGGTAAGGTTAACTTTAAAAATGACGACAGCGGCAACATACACCAAATTATTGGTAAGAGCAATTTTGAAAGCGCTCAGTTACTAGAAAACTTAAAAGCTTTTTATAATACTGTACTAACTTCTAAGCCGGCTGCGGTTAAGGGTCAGTATATTTCTGGTATGACCATAAACCCAACAATGGGTCCTGGTATAAGAGTTAAAATGTAGAAAAAGCTGGTAGCGTGTAGTCTGTAGTAAGTAGCCAGAAAAAAGTATTTTAACAAACGTCACTTATGCAATTGCACAGGTGACGTTTGTTGTTTTTGTAAATAAAAAAACCATCTGTTTAAAAAGATGGTTAGGCTTGGGGTTGCGGCTGGCAGAGTTTCAGAAACTCTTGAGCGTGCTCTGGGTGTTCCAGAATCCGGTTTTTGTGAGTGAATGCTCGCCCACAGTACTTTTTTTGAGCTAAAACGTGTTCGACGCAAGTCGAAGTTCCGACAATCTGCTCCTTTCCCACTCTTAACAGTCCAGCGATATTGGCGCCGTTTAGGGGCCAATATCCGAGACTGTGATCTAGGAAAACCACGTCTGGACCAAACGCGTTTGCCTCGTCAGCGATCATCTTAAAGTTCCTGGACGGGAGTACTATTATGCAAAGGGTTTCGTGGCCTGCTTGCATGGCCACGAACTCCATGGCATCGGCCCAGGGCCGAGTGTCGTCTATTATGGCGATTTTTGCCATAAGCCTCCTTTCTTTTGCGCATATAATTATTGCATTTATATGGTAAATTTGTAAAGCTTTGGGTTTATATACACTATAAAAACTTTTTGCTATAGTTCTTATATAAAATATTTACCATAAAATGTATGTCTGCACTTACGCCAGAACAAATGCAAGCTTTTCAAGATTATAAGAATTCTCATCAGGGAGAGGGTTTTAAAGATGAAACTTTAAGAGGGGTTGTTGAAGACGACATTGGGGAACATGACAAAAGTTTGGAAAGGCGCGCAGGTTGGAATAGAAATTATAACCATGAGCCTGCTAAAATAGAAAAACGTTTTACAAAAGAAGAATAAATACTAAAAACACTTCCTAAAAGGGAAGTGTTTTTAGTATTGACCGGAGGTATTTTTTATAGTACAATTTTCTGTTCGAGTGGTAAAAAAATAAGGGAGGTTCTATGGACCCAACAAAAGAAGAGTTGGACCTTTGTGTCCAGGCTCTTCAAGAGGTCTTTGGACATAAAAGCAACGAGGAGCCGTGTTTTCAAGTGGTGCAGTTTGAGCGGGTAGGTGAAGAAAAATTCCTTTGCCATTTTTCGCTTACCGACTTCGCCGGGGACCCTTTGGGTCCTTTGCACTACATTCTAAATTGGAATGCAAGACACCGGACGGAACGGCATAAATGCTGGTCCTACGTCCATGAGGACGGGGACATGTCTGTGTACCATCTCCGTCCATGGAAGCCCAACTGTCAGGTCAAGTTGGATGACGTGGTCGAATTTTTGTTCTTTCTGGCGAGCTGCTATAAGGACGTTGCGGCTAAATCCGCAGAAGTCTAAGACTTAAAAGCTTTTAAGTCTTTTTTATTTTGGCAAATAAAAAGCCTTAAAAAGAATTGTCATTTTTAAGGCTGTGTACTATCTAGTATGGCTTGCATGCACTGAGCGGTGCAGCCTGAAGCAAACGCCATGCCTCGCCTAAGCATCTCCGAGGCATATGACATCTGCCCATAAACCCTTGCAGGATTATTCCGTTCATGGGTGGCGGGGGACAAGCTAAAGACTTTTGGGTCTTCATTCTCTTCTACGCACCACGTTGCCCACTTAAAGGTGCTTGCGTCTTTGTTGAGTATCCATACCGCATAACGCAGCATGAGTGCCTGCTCTTTTTCCAGCTGGTACAAAAGTCTTGGGTACGGCAGTAATTGTTCCTCTGTTAAGGTAAAGCCGGGTAGTTCCAACGCCCGCTTTATCATACTGAGAAATGGCCGCATCATGGCTTCGGGGATCTCTTCTTGCTTTTTCGTAGTTTTCCTCTTCATGTTTTAACACAGAATTGTCCCACGTTTCCTGGGTTATGTAAAGGGGAATAAAAAAGCCGAAAACTATAGATTGTTCTGTTATCGGCGTAATGTGTGGGGGTGGTCGAGCCGGCACGCGGTCGTAAAGAACCCAATGAAGACCGGCAGGTCTGCCCACGGGTTTCTTCGGAATTCCAGCCGGATCTTGAATTGTTGAGTTGTGGGGCGCACAATCCAGATAAATTTAGAATTGACGACCCACAGGTTCCATTCCTTAAGGACTTGTTCAAGGGCTTCTCGCCGCTCGTGGCCCATCGTATTGATAATAAAGTATGGGGGCCTCGAATTGCAAAGAAGCGAACGTTATTTCGCAGCCTGCGGCTACCATGGCTCTTTTTAGCCATTCGGCATAAGCATCTCTTAGCTCGTTTTGCATTTTCCTCCCAAAAATTCAGACTCAAAATTGTCTCATATTTTTGCGTTTGTGTAAAGCCTTATAACCGAGGTAATTAGTCAAAATGAATTTAAAGTACTAAAATGAATATAAGACAATTTTAATTTCATGCCTCAGTTTTTTTACAACAACAATCGCTACCTTTTAGAACAGGAAAAAAAATATAAGCGATTTTTTATTTCGAACCTGCTTAAAGCCTTGGCCGTATTTTTGTTTGCTGGAATTTTAGGTTATGTGGTTATAAATACAGGCCTGAGTACCAGTTTTAAACTTGGAGCGTTTATGTTTATTGCCACAGTGGCTTTAGTGGTAGGCAGTATATTTCTATATTTGTATAGCAAGCACGAGCTTAGGTGGGTTAAATATAAGTCAGGCATAAGCGGCGAGTCGAGGGTTTATAAAGAGTTGGCTAAGCTGCCCGCCGATTATAAAGTTTATTGCGGAGGCAAGCTTACATATGGCGACTTGGATTTCGGTGTTTTAAAAGGCGACACGTTTTTTAATTTGGAAGTAAAAAACCACAAAGGCAGAATTAGTTTTAATGGGATAGCGCTTTTAAAAAACGGCAGGCCTTTTTGGGAAACGGATCCTGTAAAAGAAGTATTAAGGAATGAGAAAGATTTAAAGCATAAATTTTACAATAACCTAGAAATAAAAAAAATTGTTTCTGTGGTTGTTTTTGCCAATAAAAAAGCCTGGGTGCAGGACTATAAACTTGGCCAAAATCTGTATGTTACACATGTCAGCGGACTCATAAAATTTTTGGAAAGTTACTTTTAAATTTTTTACTGTTTTGCCAAGGCAAGACAGTTTTTTGTTATCTTGTAAATGCCTAAATTTTGTAAAAATTGGTAATATATAGTAATATTAAGCATAAATTAGAAATAAATATATATTTATGATACTTTCTGACACAGACATAAAAAAGGCCTTAAAAAGCCGCAAAATTACAATAGACCCTATGTTTCCAAACTCCTTGCAGCCTGCTAGCGTAGACTTGCATTTAGGGGCGGATTTTTTGGTCTTTTCTACCGACTCTCATACTTGCATAGACCCAAAAATGCCTTTAGATGACATGATGAAAGAAGTAAAAATAGACGAAAAAAAGCAGTTTATTTTGCACCCTGGGCAGTTTGCTTTGGGGATGACTTATGAAGTAGTGGGTGTGGCGGACGATATGGTGGGGCGACTAGAAGGCAAGTCGTCTTTGGGCCGTATTGGAATAATTATTCATGCAACTGCTGGTTATTTGGACCCGGGCAATAGGCTTAAAATGACCTTGGAGCTTTCCAATATTTCTAACTTGCCGGTTAAACTTTATTACAAGATGCCAATAGCTCAAATGTCTTTTACTCCGCTTTCTTCATCTGCCGAAAATGCTTACGGAAAAACAAAGCTTAATTCTAAGTATTACGGAGCCATGAAGCCGCAGGCAAGTCAGTACTACAAAAATTTTCAAAAAAATAATCAGTGGATGAAATTCAAATAGTTCGCGCATATGCGGATGGTGAGATCGTAGGATTTAAAAACAGTATACTTAACCTGGCAAATATATGAATGTTAAAATAACTCGTACAGACAAAACAGTGGAGTTGCCTAAGTATCATACGAGTGAGTCGGCGGCTTTTGATTTTGCTGCGAGTCAGGATACGGTTATACCCCCACGCACTTTGGCTAAAGTACCTACCGGCCTTATAATAGAAGCCCCCGAAGGACACTTTTTGTTGATTACGGCACGTAGCAGCCTGGCAACTAAAAAAGGCTTAATTTTAAGCAACGGTGTTGGTACCATAGACAGGGATTATAGCGGGCCTGAAGACGAAATTAAAATTTCTGTATACAACTTTACGGACCATGAAGTTAGAGTAGAAAAAGGGGAAAGATTGGCGCAAGGTTTGTTCTTAAGAGTTGAGCAGGCAGATTGGAACGAAGTAGAAAAAATACGTGACCAAAGCCGAGGGGGCTACGGAACAACTGGTGGATACAAATAGAATTTTAAATTACAAATGTCAAATTCCAAAAAGATATTAGGGTTAGTGGGAGAAAAGTTTGCGGGAAAAGATGCGGCGGCAAATTATTTAGTAAAAACTTATTCTGCCGAACACGTTAGGTTTAGCCATGTATTTGATGAAATTTTAAATATTTTGAATATTCCCATTTCTAGAGCAAATGAAATAGCTGTCGGAAATGGCATACGCAGTGTATTTGGGGAAGGGGTATTTGTGCCGGCAATTGTAAAGCGGGTTCAGTCTTCTGGTTCTGACTTAGTGGTAGTTAATGGTATACGTCTTAAGGAAGAATACGAAGCTTTAAAAGCGTTAGGTACAAAATTTATATATATAACGGCTTCGGCTGATATACGCTTCAGTAGATACGGAATTCGCAAAGAAAAGTCCGATGACGGTTTGCTAGATTTTAAAAATTTTATGGAACTGGAGAAAACTCATACTGAAGAATTTATTTCAACTTTGGGTTCAAGAGCGGATTTTAAAATAGAAAACAATGGAAGTTTGGAAGATTTGTATAAGTCAATTGAAGTCTTGCTGAAGGTTATTTGGTAGCATCTTAATTTGTAATTCCTACTTTAAATTTATGCTAGGTTTTGGAAAAAAGAAAAAACAAGAAAGTGTGCAACGGGGCAGATTCGTGGTTATAGATGGAACAGACGGCAGCGGTAAAGGCACGCAAACCAAAATGCTTATAGACACTTTAAAGCAGGAAGGTTTTGACGTGGAGGTCCTAGACTTTCCTCAGTATGGGCAAAAAAGTGCTGGCATGGTGGAAGAATATTTAAACGGTAAGTATGGACAGGTATCGCCTAAGGCTTCGAGTATTTTTTATGCCATAGACAGGTTTGATGCCAGTTTTAAACTAAGAGAATGGCTTAAGGCGGGCAAGGTTGTGGTTTCAAACAGATATGTTACTGCAAGTGCTGGGCATCAGGGAGGTAAAATTTCCGACCGCGTGGAAAGGCTTAAGTTCTTCCGCTGGTTAAGTAATTTGGAATATGAAATTTATAATATTCCTAAACCAGACTTAAATTTAATTTTGCATGTACCAGCCGAAACAGCTCAGGAATTGGTAGACAGAAAGTCCGCAGAGGAGCGTGCGTATGCTGGCGGTAAAAAGCGGGATTTGCACGAAGCTGATTTGCAGCATTTGAAAAATGCAGAGAAAGTTTTTTTGGAAATAACCGAACTTTTTCCGAACACAAAACTTATAGAATGTGTAGAAGAAGGTTTACTGCTTTCTCCCCAGTCCGTACATAACAAGGTCTGGCAGCTTGTTAGAAGAATTGCTCTTAAAGACTATAAAGTTAGCTAAAAAAAATAACTTTTTATAAAATGTCAGAAATAAATAGAGGCAAAGTTCTAGAGTTTAAAGTTCCTGGTAAAAGGGGGGAGGAAAATATACCGAGGCAGGAAAATAAAGGTTTAGGCTATTATATAGACTATGCTCAAAAAGCTTATGCGGCCGGGGATTATAAAACAGCTATTTCCGCGCTTTATGCTTGTTTAGAGTTAACTGACGAAGACTTTGACATAAAG
The DNA here is from genome assembly GCA_016788665.1 of Candidatus Doudnabacteria bacterium. Lineage (GTDB taxonomy): Bacteria > Patescibacteriota > Doudnabacteria > UBA920 > UBA920 > JAEUSF01. Next base: position 20,183 of record JAEUSF010000010.1, read on the forward strand.
TTAATGCTTGGGGATTGTTATTTTGAACTAAACGATTTTGATGAAGGAAGTAAAATATATGAAGAGCTTCTAAAAGAACAGCCAAGAAATTTTGAAGTTGTGTATAGACTAGGTAGAGAGTACTTGCTCGAAGGCTTGGACGAGGCGGCGGTAGAAAAGTTTAGGGTAGCTTTAGATATTGACCCCCATAGCCAAGAAGCAATGTTTTATTTAGGCGAAACTTTAGCTGGTTTAGGCAATCATGCCGAAGCAATAGGGTATTTAAATAAAATAACCAGCGCGTCTTTGAAAACAAAAGCTCAAGGAATTTTGAAGGACTTAATAGAGAGTTCGGACTTAAAAATTATAAGAAAAGCCAATGAAGAATTATCATGAACTTTTAAAAAAAATACTAGATGAAGGGGTGGATAAAATGGACCGGACAGGTACGGGTACCCGAAGTATTTTTGGTTACCAAATGCGTTTTGACTTAAGCAAGGGTTTTCCTTTAGTCACTACCAAAAAGGTGCATTTAAAGTCGGTTATATACGAACTTTTGTGGTTTTTAAAAGGCGACACTAACGTAAAATGGCTGAATGAGCATGGTGTAACTATATGGGACGAATGGGCAGACGAAAACGGGGATTTGGGGCCTGTGTACGGAAAACAGTGGCGTGCCTGGCGTGGATATAATGGCGAGACTTATGACCAAATTTCGTATGTGATAGACCAGCTAAAAAACAATCCAGACAACAGGCGTATGATAGTTTCCGGCTGGAATGTTGCAGACTTACAAAGTCTCATTGCGGGCAAAAAGACCGCCCCTCCGCCTTGCCATAGTCTTTTTCAATTTTATGTGGCGAACAACAAGCTTTCTTGTCAGTTATACCAAAGAAGCGCGGACACTTTTTTGGGCGTGCCTTTTAATATAGCCTCCTACGCTTTACTTACTATGATGCTGGCGCATGTTACCGGAAAAGAATTGGGTGAGTTCGTTCATACTTTGGGGGACGCTCATATTTATAAAAACCATTTTGACCAGGTAAATGAACTGCTTGGTCGGGAGCCTAAAGCTTTGCCAACTTTAAAAATAAATCCGGAAGTAAAAGATATTTTCGACTTTAAATACGAAGATTTTACTTTAGAAGGTTATGACCCGTATCCGGCCATAAAAGCGCCGATAGCTATCTAGCTAGCGTATAGCTTGTAGCGGGTAGGTAGCAGCCAGTACGTCTACACACTACTTTCTACATGCTACTTGCTAAATATCAAACTTATGATTTCAATAATTGCCGCTGTGGCGGAAAAAAATGTAGTGGGAATAAATAACCAGCTGCCTTGGAATATTCCTGAGGACTTAAAGCATTTTAAGCAGGTGACAGACGGCAAGGTTGTTTTAATGGGCAGTAATACCTTTGATTCAATATTTGCCATGTTAAAAAAGCCCTTGCCTAATCGTAAGAATGTCGTGGTGACTTTAAATAAGGAGTTTAAAGTACCGGAAGGTGTGGAGTTATACTTTGACTTTTATGAAGCGTTGGAAAAATATAAAAACGAAGACTTGTTTGTTATAGGCGGGCCAACTATTTGGAAGTTAGCCTTACCATATGCTGACAGGCTTTTTATTACCCATGTGCATAAAATGTATGAGGGTGACGCATTTTTCCCAGAAGTAAACTGGGCGGAATGGGAAAAAGTAAATAGTGAGACACGCGAATATTTTGAGTTTGCTGAATATAAAAAAATACCGCCCGCGTAAAGCTGTTTACGGGCGGTTTAGATGTTTGTTGCTGGTGGCGTTTAATTAATTCTACGCCTAACCAACCCTGCGCTCACCAGCGCAACTGCGCCTACCAAAAACACGTCTGACCCGAGAGAAATTCCCTCGTTGAGGGATTTTGTTTGGGGATCGGTTTCTGGGGTGTAGTATGCGCCAGGGTTATGCCAGAGAATTTTGTGGGTCCTATCGTAGCTGATTACCTGAGGTACACCAGCCCAAAAAATCACCAAGAACACAAACCCTGCAAATATTGTCTTCATCGGTATCGCCTCTCCTTATAGTTGTTTGAAATAAGCTCTTTTTTGGCTTATTTACAAGGTAATTTTCTTATAAAAATGCGTTTGGGTCAAGACTTATACTCTTGACACAAAATTATTTTTGTGCTTAATTACTGCAGATTAGAAATCTGAGTTCAATTAAAATTATATATGTTAAAATTAAATTGCCTAAAAAGTAAGGCTGTTTTTATTTGAATTATGGAAAAAAATTATTGGCATGGAATATTGCACGCCGAGGTTGTTGGGCTTTTAAATACTGAAACCAAAACCGGACTTTCTGAAGAGGAAGCTGTGTTTAGGCTAGGTAAGTACGGAAAGAATCAAATTGAGTCAAAGAAGAAAATTTCTCCTTGGCAAATTTTCTTTGCGCAGTTTAAAAATTTATTGGTACTTATTTTAATTGCTGCTGCACTATTGTCAGGTTTTTTGGGACATATATGGGAGGCGGTGGCTGTAGGGATAATTGTTGTTTTTTCTGCGGTCATGGGTTTTTTGCAGGAATACCGGGCACAGCTTTCTTTAAAAGCTTTAGAAAAACTTGCGGTGCCGAAAAGCTTGGTTATACGTGGTGGCAAGGTGGTAGAAATTTCTTCGGTAGAGCTAGTGCCAGGCGATATTGCTGTTCTGTCTGCGGGTAGCAGGGTTAACGCAGATATAAGACTTATAGAAAGCTACAATTTGCAAATAGAAGAGTCTGCTTTAACAGGCGAGTCTTTTCCCTCAGAAAAAAATCCAAATGCGACATTGTCTGCCGACGCCGCTTTGGGCGATAGAGTAAATATGGCCTATGCGGGCACGACCATAACTTATGGTAGAGGAATTGGGGTTGTGGTAGAAACTGGAATGCAGACTGAAATTGGTAAAATAGCTAAGCTGTTGAGTGAGGTTGTAGATGAGCCAACTCCCTTGCAAGTTAATTTGGATGCTTTGGCAAAGCGGCTCGGCGTAATAGCTTTGGCCGTGGTAGTTATGATTGTTGTTTTGGGAATATTCAGATCGCAATCTATTGTTCAAATGCTGTTGTTTGGTGTGTCGTTGGCGGTAGCGGTTGTGCCCGAAGCTTTGCCTGCAGTTGTAACGGTGTCATTGGCGTTGGGCGCTAGTCGAATGGCCAGGCGCAATGCTTTGGTAAAAAGCATGCCCGTAGTGGAGTCGTTGGGTTGTACTTCGGTAATTTGTACGGACAAAACTGGAACTTTAACAAAAGACGAAATGACAGTTGAGTTTGTTGAAACTCCTGTCGCGGTTTACAACTTGTCTGGCAGCGGGTATGAGCCTTTGGGTAAAATTTTTCATAATGAAAAAGAAATAAAGGAACCTGGAGGAGATTTAAAAGAGGTTCTTTTGGCAGGTGTCTTGTGTAACGATGCTGAGTTATACAATGAAAACGAAATTTGGGTTGTTAGAGGCGATGCTACTGAAGGAGCTTTGCTGGTCGCGGGTTTGAAGGGTGGAGTGGCTAAAGAGGTTGTGGGCTCAGATTATGCAAGAGCAGAGGAGATACCTTTTTCATCGGAAAAAAAATACATGGCAACTATGCATGAATATTCCCATAAAACAGTGGTTTTTGTAAAAGGTGCGCTGGAAGTGGTTCTGGGTATGACGGGGCAGATTTTGGCTGAAAACGGGGTGGGTAAAATGTCGGAGGCTGAAAAGCAAAAAATTCTAAAGTCAGCTGAAAAATATTCTCAAAACGGTAAAAGAGTTATTGCTTTGGCAAAAAATCATAGCTTGAAGGATTTAAAACAGGATCCATCTGAATTGGTATATTTGGGTTTTGTGGCAATGGCGGACGCGCTAAGGCCTGAGGCAAAATTGGCTGTGGAAACGTGTAAAAAAGCTGGTATTAAAACAGTAATGATAACGGGAGACCACCCTGCTACCGCTGCAGCAATAGCCAGGCAATTAGGTATTTTGTCTGGAGCTGAAGATAAAGTGGTTTTGGGTAAAGATATTGACTTGATGTCTAAACAGGAGTTTTTCGATCAAATTTTGAAAACCTCAGTTTATGCACGCGTTTCGCCTGAGCATAAGCTAATGATAGTAAAAGCATTGCAGGAAAAAGGTCGGGTTGTGGCTATGACAGGTGACGGGGTAAATGATGCCCCGGCTTTAAGGAAGGCTGATATTGGTGTGGCAATGGGTATAAAAGGCACGGATGTTTCAAAAGAGGCGGCAAATATGACTTTGCTCGACGATAATTTTGCTTCCATAGTTTCGGCTGTGGAAGAAGGCAGAATAATTTTTGAGAATATAAAAAAGTATTTAGTTTATTTGCTTTCGGCCCATGTGGGCGAGGTTGTGCTAATAGCCGGCAGTGTGGCGTTTGGGCTGCCCTTGCCTTTGACTTCAGTCCAGATACTTTATGTTAATCTTGCGTGTGATGGACCTCCGGCTTTGGCTTTGGCTGGCGAAAAGGGTAGTAGCGATCAAATGCAAAGAAAGCCGCGTGACCCTAAAGTCGGAGTGTTTACAAGGCGCACAGTTGTGCTTATGTTGGTGGCTGCATTTTGGACTACTTTGTTAAATATTTTTACCTTTATTTATTTTTACAGATCTTCTGATAGCCTGGTGGTAGCCGGGACGGCAATTTTTGCTTCCCTTATTCTTATTCAAATGTTTAAAGCTTATTCTGTTAAGAATGACAGGATGCATTTGTTTAAGGGTATTTTTTCCAACAAATGGTTGAATTTGTCTGTGCTTGCACAGATACCGCTTTTATGGTTTTTGACCGAGTCGGCCGTAATGCAAAAGATTTTTTCTACAGTGTCTCTAGATGCTTCTGATTGGCTTATTTTGGTTCTAATATCTCTTTGTATTTTGCCGGTTATGGAGCTGGCTAAGGTGGTTTTAAACAAAAAGCAGATAGAATAAAAATTTAATTTAACCCTTTGCTAAGGAATGCTTAGCAAAGGGTTTTGAATTTGGAATGTAAATTTATACGAAATTTGATATAATTTTTATGCTCTAGTGTCCGCTCGAAGTTTATGGGGCGCGACCAAAAAATAAAACCGAGGAAGCTGGTTCATATAACATTGAGTCAGCGCCTCATGAGTGAGTTAACCAGATTAGGCGGGTACGAAGGTAAAACTGCGGCTCGGATGGCAGCTTATTTACTGGAGTGCATTTTGCCTATTGCCCAGACAGAAAAGACTTACAGGCTTGTCCCGTTGGAGTTTGACTTGGGCTCGCCGTGTTGTAGCTTACAGCCGGCAATGACCCCAGAAGAAAAAGACTTCTTATACCTTTATGCAAAGGAAGGTGGTCTTTCCAACTCGGAACAAGCGTGCCAGCTTTTGTGGCTGGCGGTTCGGTTCTACGACCAGTATCAAAGGCCAGGGTTGCTTTTGAGAAAGGAGGAATTTGTCAGCCGGGTAAGGCGAGATATTGTGGTACAGCGCGAAGAGCTTTTACAGCCCAAGAGTTAAGCTTTTGGGTTTTTTATTTGGCTAAAGTTTAGGTATAATAAAGAAGATTGCGGAACATAGAACATATAGTGGAATAATTGAACAACAAATTAATGCAAGAGCTAATAAAAAGAGCGGAGTTTTTAATAAACGAAATAATTGATTTAAAAAAACATTTAAATTTGCCACAAAAAGAGCAAAGAATTTTGGAATTGGAAGATAAAATGCAAGCGGTGGGTTTTTGGGCAGATAATCAAGCAGCTCAAAAAATTGTACAAGAACACAGTCAACTAAAAAAGTTTTATAATTTTTGGCAACAACTTCAGTCAGATGCGGAGTTTAACTTGGAAATGCTAAAAAGCGAAAACCAGCAGGATAAGTTTGCTGAAGCCGATAAAACCCTTTTTTTACAAGAAATTGAAAAGTTGGAAAAAGCCTATAAGCAGAACCGTTTAGTTGCCTTGCTTTCTAAAAAATACGACGACCATTGTGCTATTTTCTCGGTGCATTCGGGTGCGGGAGGGGTAGATGCTCAGGACTGGGCCGAAATGTTGTTAAGAATGTTTTTACGTTTTGCAGACAAGAAGGGTTTTGTTACGGAAATTTTAGAACTTAACAAGGGTTCGGAAGGTGGGGTAAAGTCGGCGGTTGTAACTGTCAGGGGTCCTTTTGCTTATGGTTTTTTTAAAAGCGAAGCGGGCGTGCATAGGTTAGTTAGACTTAGTCCTTTTAATCCTGCTCACACGAGAGAGACATCGTTTGCTCTTATGGAGCTTTTGCCTGAACTAGAGGAGCAAGAAGAGTTAAAAATTGACCCTAAGGAACTTAAAATTGAAGCGAATACTGCTTCGGGTCATGGGGGCCAGAGTGTAAATACCACCTATTCAGCCATACGTATAACCCACTTGCCAACCGGACTTAAGGTTTCGATTCAAAACGAAAGATCGCAGCATCAGAATCGTGAGCTAGCTATGAAAATTTTAATGTCAAAGCTAAGGGCATTGGAAGAAGAAAAATTACAAAAAGAAAAATTGGAGTTGCGTGGCGAGTTTAAAAGTGCTGAGTGGGGTAACCAAATACGATCATATGTAATACATCCTTATAAGCTTGTTAAGGATCACAGGACAGGTTTTGAATCTACAAACCCAGATGAGATTTTAGACGGTAATTTAGACGAATTCGTGGAAAAATACTTGGAATCCATCGCTTCCAGCTAAAAAGTCTGGTATAATATATTAGGTATAGATTCCTCGAAAAAAGTTATTTTTTTAGAATCCTACTGTATTTTAAGTGAGTAAGGTATGCAATAGGCGCAAAATATGATCAAGTTTCAAAAAGTTACAAAACACTACAACCAAGGTTCAAAGGCACTCGATAATTTGGATTTAGAAATTCATCACGGAGAATTTATTTCTCTTGTTGGCAGGAGTGGCGCGGGTAAATCAACCTTGTTAAAACTGATTATCGGGGAAGAGGAGATAGACTCGGGTCGGATTTTAATTGACGACATAGACATTTCTCAGGTTAGAAAGTCTGATTTGCCGTATTTAAGGAGAAAGATTGGTGTTGTTTTTCAGGACATGAAGCTTTTGCCAAAGCGAACTGCATTTGAAAATATTGCTTTTGCAATGGAAGTGTGCGGCCATCGGGCTCAAGGTATAAAGCGCGAAGTTCCAAAAATTTTGGAACTGGTGGGGTTGGCTCATAAAAGGAATAGTTTTCCAGGTGAAATGTCAGGCGGGGAAAAACAAAGGGTGGCAATTGCAAGGGCGCTGTCTCATAGGCCGGTTTTGTTATTGGCAGATGAGCCTACGGGTAATTTGGACGAAGTAAATGCCAACGAAGTTTTGGAGCTGCTTATTAAGATCAATAATTTAGGTACTACTGTTTTGCTGGCTACTCATGCGGCCGATTTGGTAAACAAGCTAAAAAAACGCGTTATTACCATTGAAAACGGTAAAATAACCTTGGAGCAGGAAAAAGGGCATTATAAACTTTAACCAAGTAAAGCGCTTTTTCATATAAACTGTTAAGAAATATAAATGTTTGACTCAATTTCATTTTTTAGAATAGTTAAAACAGGGTTCGTTAATTTTTGGCGTAACCTTTCTTTGTCTGCGGCAGCTACCATGGTCATGACTATAACTTTGGTAATATTTGCTGTGCTTTTTTTGCTTTTTGGTTTAACTTCCAACGCTTTAGACGCGGTGCAGAGCAGAATAGACATTAGCGTGTATTTTAAGAGCGGTCTGGGTGAAGATAAAATAAAAAGCATACAGTTAGACTTGGAAGCAAACGAGAAAGTGGATACTGTAGTCTATACTTCTGCCACAAAGGCGTTAGAGGAGTTTAGGAAAAAGCATGAAAACGATTTCTTAATCCAGCAATCCTTAAATGAACTAACGGAGAATCCTTTGCCCGCTACCTTAAATGTAAGGGCTAAAAATTTGGAGGACTACCCTCAAATTGACAGTTTTTTAAGTGACCGAAAATATGCAGATTTTATTGAAAGCAAAAGCTATGGTGATGACCAGACCAAGTTAGCTATTGAGCGACTTAATAAAATTTTGGGTTTTATTATTACTTTTGGAGTAGGGCTTATTTCTATTTTTGCCCTAATTGCGGTGTTGGTTATATTTAATACAATTACTTTAACGATATTTAACCGCAGGGAAGAGGTTGAAATAATGCGCTTGGTGGGGGCGACAAATTGGTATATTCGTGGACCTTTTTTGGTTGAAAGCATTTTGTACGGTTTTTTTGCCACTGTCATAACCGCGCTCTTAATGCTGCCAATATTTAGCAATTTTTTACCTAGGATTGCTTTGTTTGTAAATCCGCAGGTTTCGGTTTTTAACCAGAATGTATTTAATTACTGGTACTTAATTTTTATGCTCTTTTTGGTAGGCGCTATTTTATCTGTCGTATCTACTTTTTTGGCAATACGAAAGTATTTGAAAATTTAGTTTAAATTTTTTATCCACTTGCATTTTTTTTAAGCGTAAGTATAATAAAAAAGAGCCCAAAAATACCAGCTGGCTCCGCAGAGCGCGGGGTTGGTAATTGGTTGAATTAAAAGGGCTGGGACTCTCGCTAGAAAAGCGGGATTTTTTTATTAAAAGGCAACCAGCTAGTTGAGTTTGGGTGCAGTGGTTTTTAATAAAAGTTTCAGTATTTATAATATACTCCAGCAATTTTATGAAAATAGTTTTTACTAAAGATAGTCTGGGCCATGGGAAAAAGGGAGAGGTAAAAGAAGTAAGCGAGGGATTTGCTAAAAACTTTCTTATTTCCAAAGGCGTAGCTCAAATTGCAACTCCGCAAATAATTTCTAAGATTGAAAAAGAAAAACGCGAGGCAAAAAATAAATCTGACAAAGAGTTTGCGCGCTTAACCGCGTTAAAGGCGGACATGGAAAAAAGGACTTTCGTAATCCCGGTTAAAGTCGGAGAACGGGGGCAGGTTTATGGTGGTGTGCATGAAAAAGAAATAGCCAAAATTATTTCAGGTAAGCTAAACGTGGAAATCGATAGAAATAAAATTCAAATTGTATCTGCTATTAAGTCTTTGGGTGAGCATGGTGTGAAAGTGGATTTAGGCAGTGGTGTTCAAGCAACTATAAAGGTGGTAGTGCAGGCATTGTAATTTGAAATTTAATACTTGATCATGGATTCATTTGTTCCTTATAACCAAATAGAATATCCGAAGTCCAGCTTAAATAGCTTACTGCTTATTTTAATTGCTACGCTTTTTGCAAGCGGGGCGGCCTTAATAGTTTTGAGGCAAATAGATACCTATCATAGAGATCAGCTATATTTAGCCCAGGAAGCTTCTTTGCCAACTCATAAAGCGCCTTCGCTTTTTAGTAAAAGGCTCTCTTCCGATGCCTTCGCGAGTGAAAATCAGAGTGTTACAGAGCGTTGGGTAAGCTATAAGGCTGTAAATTTTAATTTTGAGTTCAAGTGTCCGCCCGCCTGGGAGTATTCGGCCTTAAAGAACGCCTCTTCTGGTGCTGAGGTTGCCTTTTATTGTACAAAAGCGCAGACTCGCGTAGGCGTGCTTCCTTTGGGTGGTTTCGGCTATGGGCTACCTTCGGAAAAACCCAAAGTTGGGAGTGCTATTTTAGATGGTAACGAGGTTGTTAAGGTCTCCTGGTACGATTGGAATGAATTTAACCCGCACCGAACCATTGAAATTTACAAATTTATTTCATCCCCGAATCTATGGACGGCGTGTAGTAATCAGGTGAATATTTTTTCAGGCAGTAACGATTGTAATCGAATTGAAATTTTGGCGGAAACAGAGCTGGATTACTTGGAGGCAAAAGACATACTTTCAACTTTTAAGTTTATTAAATAATTTTACTCACGATAATTAAAGCTGCGACGAGGGATTTAACAGCCTATTTGTCTTATCGGGACATTAATTAAGTTTATGGTAAAAATTAGCAATACAAAGTTAGATAAAAAATCTGCAAAGAGTTTAAAAACAAAATTTATTTTTATATCAGGCGGAGTTATTTCAGGTATTGGAAAAGGTATAACCTCAGCGTCAATTGGGGCTATCTTAAAATCAAAAGGTTATAAGGTAAGTGCGGTTAAGGTGGATATGTATTTAAATCAGGACGCGGGGACAATTCGCCCACAAGAGCATGGCGAAGTTTTTGTAACTGTCGATGGTATAGAGACCGACCAGGACTTGGGTCATTATGAGCGTTTCATAGGGGAGCCTATTTACAAGCATAATTATGTTACTACCGGTCAAATTTATGCCGAGGTATTGCGTAAAGAAAGAGCGTTTGAGTATGAGGGTGAGGATGTGGAAGCTATACCTCATGTCACAGATGAGATAATACGCCGCTGGGAAGTAGCTGGTAAAAACTATGATTTCTGCTTAGTTGAACTGGGAGGTACGGTGGGGGAATATCAGAACGGTATATTTTTTGAGGCAACCAGAATTATGAAATTGCGTGATCCTTACTCAGTGTTGCATATACATGTAGCTTACTTGCCAATACCTTCTTATTTAGGCGAAATGAAGTCTAAGCCAGTCCAGCAGTCTGTTAGGGTTTTAAACAGTATGGGTATTGAACCCGATATAATAGTAGGACGTTCTAGTGTGCCGATTGACGAAAGAAGAAAAGAGCGCGTGGCGCTGTTTTGTAATGTGGATAAGACCTGTGTTCTTTCCAATCCCGACGTTTCCAGTATTTATGAGGTGCCTGTAATTTTAGAACAGCAAAAAGCTGGCGAAATAATATTAGAAAAATTTGGCATTAAGCCAAAAAAACAAGATTTGAAAGAATGGAAGAAGCTTGTCCAGACAATCAAAACTATAAAGAAAGAAGTTAAAATTGCGGTTGTTGGCAAGTACTTCGGGGTCGGCAAATTTCAGCTTAGTGACTCTTATGTTTCTGTTATCGAGTCTATTAAACATGCAGCGTGGGCAAACAAGGTTAGGCCGGTTTTAACTTTCATAGATTCTGTTGAAGTGGAAAAAAAGGGTGCAAAAGATGTTTTGCAGGGTTTTCACGGAATTGTAGTTCCGGGCGGTTTTGGAAAGAGGGGTACGGAGGGTATGATTAAAACAATAGAGTATGCACGTGTTAATAAAGTGCCATATTTAGGGTTGTGTTATGGTATGCAGATGGCGACTATTGAGTTTGCCAGGAATGTGGCCGGGCTTAAGGGTTCCAATACGACTGAGGTGGATGAAGATAGTGCTCATCCTGTTATTCACATTATGCCTGATCAGGAAAAGAAACTTTTAAATCGGGAGTACGGAGCTACGATGCGTTTAGGGGCATGGGATTGCGTTCTGGCGCGTAAAACTAAGGCAGAGCAATGCTATGTCGCCGGTGGTGTTATAAAGGCAAGCGGGAAAGCGTTGATTTCAGAAAGACACCGTCATCGTTATGAATTTAATAACGCTTACCTAGAACAGCTCACCAGCGCGGGCTTGATAGTGTCAGGAACGTCACCCGATGGGAATTTGGTGGAAATTATTGAGGTTAAAGACCATCCATTTTTTGTGGGGTCCCAGTTTCACCCAGAATTTCAGTCTCGTCCGCTTTTGCCCCATCCTTTGTTTAGTGGGTTTATGAAAGCGGTCGTAAAAAAATAACTATCAACAACAAATTTATTTTTAGAAATTTAAAACCCCTCCAAAAGGAGGGGTTTTAAAAAAAATATTATGCCATCTCCACGCTGACAACTTTGGTCTTTTTTAAGTTGCCGTGGAATTTCTTGACCATCTTGTTTTGGAATTTAACTTTGCCCGTAGCTAAGGCATACAAAGTGGAGTCGCCGCCCATGCGGACGTTCTTGCCTGCTTTGTACTTGCTACCGTGTTGGCGAATAATAACCTGACCGGTCTTTACGGCTTGATTGCCGAAGATTTTAACACCTAAGCGTTTAGATACTGAGTCGCGGCCTAGGGCTGTACTGCCGCCTGCTTTTTTATGAGCCATATGAGAAAATTAATAAGTTAATTTTAAATTCCAAATAACAAATTCCAAATTGAAGGTTTTACCTTTTGAATTTTTTAGATTTTGGTGCTTGTGATTTGGTGCTTATTTTTGAGAAGCTACTGCTTTTCAAAAATGACTATTTCCCTAGCCACAATTTGGTCTTTGCGGTCATAGATTGCGCTGCCGCGATCCGTGAGTCTTAAAAACTTATATTTTTTGGCTAATGAATGGGGGATTAGACTTACCAAATTATAACCCAAACTATTGGCAAAGTCAAGAGAGGGGAACATTTCATAAATACCTCTGCCTTTGCGATAGGCTGGTATACACATGACAATTCTGGCTTTTTGGGGTAGGAATTTGGAAAATTCGATAAACGATTTTTCGTAGAGTTTTGTTAAGTCTTTGAAGTTTTTTTCAATATCCAGTTTAGAAGGGTAGTCGGAATATATTGGTCCCAGAGTGCATTCGGTAACCACGGAACTTATGGTATGTCCTGACTTAAGAATAGGTTCAGAGACTTTGGTCGCGTCGGATACCTCGAGTCCGTATTTGCCAGGAGCAATTTTGTAGCGGTTTCTAAACCATTCCAGGTTTTGTTCACTTCCTCGAACCGCAAACTTATTTAAGTCGCTGCCTATCATTCTGTAGCCTAAAAGCAGGCCTTCCTGAACCATGGTCCCGATCCCGCAAAAAGGGTCTAAAATTGTTGAGCCAGGTTTTGCTCCTGACATATTTATCATAATTTGAGCAACTTTCGGTGGTATCATGCCTTGTTTTTCGTCGCGTATTGGTCTTTGGTAGTCGCGGCGCCCGTAGTCTTCAAAGTCCTGCACTGTTAAAGTTTTGGCTGTATAAATTTTATCTTTTCCAACTAGTAGGCAGACTTCGGCTCCTTTTTGTAAAAGTAGATTTCCGGTTACCGCTACGGAGGCGAGGGAGAGTGAATTCATTTCCGGCAGTACTAGACGGACACTAGCCCCTGTTTCCGTTAAGGTCTTTTTTATCATCATGCCAATTTTTTTGGGTTCAATAAAAATATTGTAGGACCTGTCGTTTTTTTGTCCCTGGGGCTGAAAGCTCTCTCTAGGTTTCTGCGCAAGTTCTTCGTTTAATAAATACAAGCTAATACCGAATTGAATCTTGCCTTTGTAGTCTTTTAAAAAAGACTTTTTTAAAGTACTAGGTTTAAAATAATGCTGCAGCGCAAAGTTTACCGAATCGAATTCTCGTTTTTTTATAAGGTCGCAAATTTGCAAAATTTTAATAGTGCCTCCCAATTTTTTTTGTAAACGTTCTGTTTGCAGAGGTTTTTGTGTCTCTACTATTAAAACTTCATAGGACGCATCTATAATGCTTGCCGGATTGTCAGTAAGTCCCAGTGCGGGGTCAGCCTGATCTAAAACAGACATAATTTCCGCAAAAGAGAGTGTGTGGACTCTTCCTAAAACAAACGCGTATTGCATTTGGGTATGATTTTAGAATTAAAAAATAAAATGTTATTATAAGAATATGACTTACGAACAGGCTAAAAAAATTTGGGAGGCCAACCGTCAAACAGTCTTTCTGTGTGGTTGTTTTGTGCTGGTTTTTTTGGCTGGTTTTGGTGCTGGACGGTACGAGAAAAAACTAAATGTACGAAAATATCAACAAAGCAATTATACCAAAAATCAGGTTCAAACACAAAGTCCAAATGTGCAGGTGGTTACTCCAGAAACAGTGGGGGAGGGCGTTAAGGGTGTTTCAACTACCACTTCGGCTTCGCCCGTAAAAACTACTGACTGTTATATTAAGGGAAATATATCTACGGGCGGTAAAAAAATTTATCATATACCTGGAGGGGCTTCTTATAAAACCGTAAAACCTGAAATGTGTTTTTATACTGAATCTGAAGCTGTGGCTGCCGGGTTTGTTAAGTCTGGCAGATAGCTGCTCAAGCTTACATTTGAGGCTTTTCATTTAGCTTTGCATTGTGTATAATGTAGGGTAATTTTATTCGTATATGAAAAAACACAAACTTATTTATTTGGATTACGCAGCGGCTACGCCGGTTTGTGCGGAAAGCCTGAAAGCGCTAGAGCCTTTTCTTAGTGAAAATTTTGGTAACGCTTCCAGCCTGCATAAACAGGGTATGAAAGCTAGAATGGTACTAGAGGAGTCCCGGAGGAGTATTTCTAATATTCTGGGCTGTAGGCCCGAGGAAATAATTTTTACCGGAGGGGGGACCGAAAGTTGTAATTTGGCAATTTTGGGCATGGGTAGAATGGCATTAAAAAACGCCGGCCGCTCAAAGCCTCATTTTATCACTACTCGCGTAGAGCACCATGCTGTGCTTGAGTGTTTTAGGGAATTGGAAGGACTGGGGGCTAGGGTAACATATCTTAATGTAGATAAGGAAGGTTATATAAGTCCGGATGTCCTAAAAAAAGCTGTTGGGCCAGAAACGGTTTTGGTTTCAGTAATGTATGCCAATAATGAAATAGGCACTGTGCAAAATATTCCCGTACTTTCAAAAATAGTCCATTCGTATAATATTAACAGCAGGACAAAGGGTAAGGCTCCGGTTCTTTTTCACACTGACGCTTGTCAGGCACCGGGTTTTTTGGACTTAAAGGTAAATTTTTTGGGAGTAGATTTATTGTCGCTTTCGGCAAGTAAATTTTATGGCCCTAAAGGTTGCGGAGTTTTGTTTGTGAGAAAGGAATTTAACAATAGGTTACAGCCAATACTTTTTGGAGGCGGACAGGAAGGCGGCATAAGGTCGGGCACAGAAAATGTTTCGGGCATTGTGGGCATGTCGAGGGCGCTTGAAGTAGCTCTTAAACACTCGGCAAACGAGACATTGCGTATTTTAAAACTTCAGAATTATTTTGTCGGTGAAGTTTTAAAAATAAAAGACGTTAAGATTAATGGTCCGCTAAACTCCAGCGGACCGACAAAAAGTTTGGATTTCAAACCTAAGGTACAGGGTAAGATGCTGTCTAGGCTACCTGGTAATATTAACTTTTCTGTAAAAGGTGTGGAGGGTGAGGATGTTATGTTGTATTTGGATGCAAAGGGTATCTGCGTGTCTACTGGAAGCGCGTGTTCAACAGGTAGTACTGAGCGTTCGCATGTAATTAAAAGTATTGGGGTAAAGGCGGAGGAGTGGTTAAAAGGTGTTATAAGAATTAGTTTAGGTAAATTTACGACGAAAGAAGATTTAGACTATACACTTAAAGAGCTTAAAGAAATTATCTATAAGCTAAGACAGGTAAGTGAGAAACAGTCTTTAGTATAAGTTTAAACGTATAACAAAACCGCCAGAGAGATGGCGGTTTTGTTATACTCTACATGTCGCACAATGTATCTTATGCGACATACTGTATATTATTTTCCTTTAATATCTATTGTTTGGCTGAATTTGTGCATTCTATTATAACCGTATTTTCTCTGTCTTTATATAGTTCCGTATTGGCACCTACCCCGGTGTCTATGTAGACCTGGTTATTGCTTGGACTCGTGGCAGATTTAATTTCGAAATCCTGTCTGCATAAAACCCACATTATGTCGTTGGTTTGGTTGAAAGTAACTACGGCGTAATTTTCCAGCTCAGTGCGGTCTTTAAGTTCGTTTAATTTTCCATTTATAAGAATTGAGGATTTTAGTGCTTGGTTCTTTTCTCTTACTTCGATCTTATAGTTTTGCAAGTTTTCTATTGCACTGCTCCCCTCTTCATTTTTAGGAAAAAAGAGGAGCACGCCAAGACTTAAGCATACAACTAAGATTACAATAAAGATAATGGATTTTTTGTTCATAAATTTGAATTAAGACTTGTGCTTTGAAAGCCATTCCGCAACTGCCTCAACTCCTGTTTGCCAGGACGGACAAAAATTTCGAGTTGCGCCTGAGTCGGTGTTCCCGACATTCCCTGGGTTACATGTGTGCATGCCTTTACCTGCAGTACCTAAGGAGCTGTCGGTTTGC
>JAEUSF010000010.1:36071-36335 GCA_016788665.1 Candidatus Doudnabacteria bacterium
GCTACCATAAGTTTTGCGTCAACATTATATTTGGCAGCTGATGTTGAAACCATATTGCCGGTTATGGGTGTCGAAGATCTTACGCGTTTTAAATATAAATCTATTGCACTGGCTGAAGAAAAATCTATATTTTGAAGAGAGTTATAAATTTGGTTTACGACAGCTTCGTGGTTAGATGCAGTAGCATAAGAGCCTATATTGTATCCGGCAACTTTATATGAGTTGCCTCCAGTGGTACTGTTGCTTAATGCACCGCTAGGTGAA
>JAEUSF010000011.1 GCA_016788665.1 Candidatus Doudnabacteria bacterium
AAGTGTGTGACTAAGGTAGACAGGAGTGCGGCATATGCTGCTCGGTATATTGCAAAAAACATTGTTGCTTCGGGTTATGCCAGGAAGTGTCTCGTGCAGCTTGCTTATGCTATTGGTGTTGCTAAGCCGGTTTCAATATTTATTGACACATACGGGACCGGAAAAATTGAAGATGAAAAATTACAAAAGATCTGCGAGCAAATTTTTCCTGTAAAGCCGGCCGACATTATTAAGCAGTTACAGCTAGAAAGGCCTATTTATGAACAGACCGCGGCCTATGGTCATTTTGGCAGGACAGATATAAAGCTGCCTTGGGAAAAAACTGACAAAGTAAAAGAAATAAAAAAGCTGGCCAAACTTAGGTAGGGGAATAGTTATTTACAAAGATCATCTTTGCTTTTTGCGGAGATGGTCTTTCTTGTTTTTATGGTTCTCTTGAATTATATTGCAAAAGAGCTATAATCAAGCTGTAAAAAGCATTAACTATAAAATATGTTTATATATATTTTCGTCGCTGTTTTAGTTTTGCTGATTTTGTCAGCAGTAAAGATAGTTCAGCAAAATACAGTGTATGTTGTTGAGTTTTTGGGAAAGTTTAATAGGGTTATGACAGCTGGTTTAAATTTTAAAATACCTCTCTTTGAAAGAGTGGCGGAAAAAGTTACTTTAAGGCAGCAAAATTTTTCTTTAAAAAATGTTTATCCTTCAAAAGATAAAGTAATTGTAGACATTGCCACAAACCTTATTTATAGCGTGGAGTCTTCCATAGAAGGAGTTAAAAAATTTACCTATTCCTTGCAAAACAGGCAGCAAAGCATAGGGGCTATTATTGAAAATTCCCTTCGTACTTACGTTGCTAAAGAAACTCATGAAGGTATTTTGGAAAAGAAAGAAGAGCTTGCTGCGCATATTAGGCTTGATTTAGAAAAACAGTTTTCTGAATGGGGCATGCTAATTAGTTCTTTTCAGATAACTGAGGTTTCCTTTCCTCCTACAATTACGCAAGCAATGAGCGAGGTGGTGGCTAGTCAACAGCTTATGAAAGCCGCTGCAAACAAAGGTGAGGCAATAAAAATTCAGGCTGTAAAGGAAGCGGAAGCTGACAAGGAAAGGAAGAGGCTACAAGGCGAAGGCATTGCTCAAGAAAGAAAGGCTATTTCGGAAGGTTTGAAGGAGTCTATAGAAATAGTGAAAGGCGCAACAGGACAAGGTAGCAGAGAAATTATGGCGCTTTTAACTTTGACGCAGTATTTGGATACCATGAAGAGTATAGGTGCAACTTCGAATAGCAAAGTTATTTTTATGGATCATAATACTGGCAAAACTTTTGACATGACCGCGCAGCTTATTTCTGCATTTGAAAGTCAGGAGAAAAAATAGCTGGTAGCGAGTAGTATGTGGCTGGTAGCAGCAAAAAAGGGCAACCCTTTAACATAAAGGGTGCCCTTTTTTGGTGAATAAGTTATAATGCTTTTAGGTTATTAAATTTAAATTTTTGAATATTACATGCAAAATAACTTACAAGAATTAGCCAAATTGGTTAGGTATTATAGTTTAGTTTCTACAACTGAGGCAGGGAGCGGGCACCCCTCTTCTTCTTTGAGTGCCGCGGATTTAATGACCGTATTATTATTTGGCAGATCGCAGAAAGATGCGGAAAACGGAAGCGCAGAAAGAGGCGGAAGCGCATTTTTCTATGTGGATCTGGATAACCATCGGAATCCGAACAACGATAGGTTAATTTTTAGCAAAGGACATGCAAGCCCCTTGTTTTATAGTTTGTACGCCGTAGCCGGAAAGGTTTCGGAAAAAGAAATATTAACTTTGCGAAAATTTGGGAGTAAGTTGGAAGGACATCCAACTTTAGAATTTACATATACGGAAGTTCCTACCGGCAGTTTAGGCCAAGGTCTTTCGGTGGGAGTTGGTATGGCTTTAAACGCTCAGTTGGAAAAACTTTCTTATAACACATTCGTATTGCTTGGAGACAGCGAAATGGCAGAAGGTAGTGTTTGGGAAGCTATGGGCGTTGCTGCACATTATAAATTAAAAAATTTAGTGGCTATCGTTGATGTAAATCGTCTTGGGCAAAGAGGCGAAACAATGTTGGGGTATGACACGGAAACATATAAAAAGCGGTCAGAGGCTTTTGGATGGAAAGCCGTGGTGGTTGATGGACATGATTTGGAAGAAATACAAAAAGCTTACGAGCTTACAAACACGTTAGGCGATAAGCCGTTAATGATTATTGCAAAAACACTTAAGGGGAAAGGTGTTTCGTTTATTGAAGACAAAGACGGCTGGCATGGCCGGGCTTTGAAGCCAGAAGAACTTAAGCAAGCTTTAGCGGAAATAGGGGAAATTGATAAAGGCTTGACCGGGGTAATCGCAAAACCAAAACAAGTTGAAAGGGTAAAAATCAAAAATCAAAATGACAATTTAAAAATTAAAATTACGGATTATGATATAAACAAACCAGTTGCAACTAGGAAGGCGTATGGGAATGCGTTGGTGAATGTTTTAGAAAGTTATCCTAACGCTGTTGTGCTGGATGCGGAAACTAGTAATTCTACTTATTCGGAGTTTGTTAAAAAAACTCATCCGGAAAAGTTTTTTGAAATGTTTATTGCCGAACAGAATATGGTGGGTGCCGCTTTAGGGTTTTCACGGCGCGGAAAAATTCCTTTTGTGTCTACCTTTGCCGCATTTTTTTCCAGAGCCTTTGACCAAATTAGAATGTCTCAGTACGCAGACTCCAATATAAAGTTTGTTGGTTCTCACGCAGGAGTAAGTATTGGTGAAGACGGTGCTTCTCAAATGGCTTTGGAGGATATAGCAATGTTTAGAACGGTTTTTGGCGGTGTAGTGCTTTATCCGTCCGACGCAGTGTCCACTGAAAAATTGGTTGCGCTTGCGGCTAGGCATGAGGGAAATGTTTATATACGAACTACGAGGAAAGAAACATCCGTATTATATGGAATTATGAGTCAGGAATCAGGAGTTATGAGCCATGAATTTAGAATTGGAGGATCTTGTACTTTGAAATCGTCTGAAAAAGATGTTGCAACTGTCATAGGTGCGGGAGTTACTTTGCATGAAGCTCTGCTGGCATACGAGGGTCTTAAAAAAGAGGGAATAAATATACGTGTTATAGACTTGTATAGCATTAAGCCTATAGATTCGGAGAATATAAAGAAAGCAGCGCAAGAAACAAAGAATATAATTACCGTTGAGGATCACTTTATAGAAGGGGGTTTGGGTGAAGCAGTTATAAGTGATATTAAAATGCAAAATTTAGAATGCAGAATTCAGATTTTGGCAGTCAAAAAAATGCCCAAAAGTGGAAAGCCAGAAGAGCTTTTGGCATACGAAGGCATAGATGCCAATGCTATAATTAGGGCAGTGAAAGAAGTAGTAAGGAAGAAGGTTTACTAAATACCAATTAGTACTAATATACTAATGGGCGAAGCTACTAAAAAAATTCGAGAAGATTTAATTTATCCCGAATTGTGTTATAAAATCGTCGGGGTATTATTTGATGTATATAATAAGTTGGGAACTGGTTATTTAGAAAAGGTATATCAAGAAGCAGTTGCGGAGGGCTTGAAGTTAGAAAATTTACAATTTAAAGAACAGTTGTATAGTCCTGTGGAGTACTGTGGTAAAATTGTCGGTAAAATTTTTTTGATTTTTTGATTGAAGATAAGATAGTTTTGGAGTTAAAAAAAGGTGATAGGTTTTCAAAAACTCATATTGACCAGGTTAATCAGTATTTGGTGAGTAAAAATTTAAAGTTAGGCATATTGGCTTATTTTGCTCCAAATAAGGTGCATTATAAAAGAATTGTAAATTTAAAAAATTAGTATATTAGTAAGCATTGGTAATTGGTAAAACTATATGGACAGAAATCTAGCTTTAGAATTTGTTAGGGTTACTGAGGCCGCGGCTATTGCTGCCAGTAAATGGATTGGGAGAGGAGAGGCTAAAAGAGCAGATGGTGCTGCCGTGGACGAAATGCGTAAAAGATTTAACCAGATAGATTTTAGGGGGACAATTGTTATTGGAGAGGGAAGTAAGGACGAAGCGCCGGAATTGTATGCGGGTGAAAAAGTTGGTCAAGGATGGAGTTCTGGTTTTAAGAAGAACGAGGTTTTTGATTTGGCCGTAGACCCGCTTGAATGTACTGACAGCGTGGCTTTTGGCCGTTATAATGCAATGTCGGTTATAGCTTCGGGCTCTAAAGGTTCTTTGCTTTCCGCGCCAGATACTTATATGGAAAAGTTGGCGGTAGGGCCTAAAGCTGTCAAAGCTGTAAAATTAGGTGCGCCTGTCAAAATGAATTTGGAAAAAACCGCCCGCGCTTTAAATAAAAAAGTTAAAGATCTTACGGTGTGTGTTTTAGACCGAGAAAGGCATAAAGATTTAATTTTGCAAATAAGGAAAAGTGGGGCAAGGGTTAGACTTATAACTGACGGCGACGTAGCCGCAGCGGTTGCGACTTGTTTGCCTGAGTCGGGGATAGATATGTTGTTAGGTATTGGCGCTTCGGCTGAGTCTGTGCTTGCGGGTACAGCCGTCAAAATATTGGGTGGTCAACTTTTTGCCAGGTTTAGTCCTTTAAAAGATTCTCATAAGGAGCTTTTAAAAAACGCTGGTCTAAAGGATAGTAAAGTTTACAGCGTATCGGATTTATGTAAAGGTAGAATTTTGACTTTTACAGCAACTGGTATTATAGACGGTCCGCTTCTGGAAGGCATAAAGACTTATAATAATGCAGTTGTTACGCATTCTATAGTTATAAGAGGAATGTCAGGGACGGTTAGGTATATAACAACTTATCACAATAAAAAGAATTAAGAATTAGGAATTATGAATAAAGAAGAACTTAGCAAAATAGCTAAACAAATGGTAGCGGAGGGGAAGGGGATTTTAGCGGCAGATGAAAGTATGAATACCGTAGGTAAGCGTTTTGCGGCAATTAATTTGGAAAATACGGAAGATAACCGCCGAGCATTTAGAGAAATGTTACTTACAGCGCCAGGCGAAGGCGAGTATGTGAGCGGAGTAATTTTGTTTGACGAAACCATCCGTCAAAAAACTTCTTCGGGTAAAAGTTTTGTGGAAGTTTTGAATAGCGAAGGAATTTTACCGGGTATAAAAGTCGACCAAGGTTTGGTGGAAGTTGGTGAGAGCGGGGAGAAAATAACTAAAGGTTTGGATGGATTGGCTGAGCGTTTAAAAGAATATTCTGCTTTGGGTGCTAAGTTTTGTAAATGGCGATCGGTTATAACAATTGGGGAAGGAACCCCAACAGAGGAAAATATAAGACAAAATGCAAAAGACTTGGCTAGTTACGCTTTAGAATGCCAAAAAGCCAATTTGGTCCCTATGGTTGAACCTGAAGTGCTTCTAGAAGGCTCTCATTCTATAGAGCAGGCTAAGGATGCTAGCGGTAGAATTTTGACTGCTTTGTTTGAAGAGTTAAACAAAGCTGGTGTTTTATTGGAAGGTTTAATTTTAAAAACAAGCATGGTTTTGCCTGGTAAAAATTATACGGCCAAAGCAAGTCCGGAAGAAATTGCTAAAGAAACAATCGAAGTGTTTGCTAGGGTTTTACCCAATAATTTAGCTGGTGTGGTGTTTTTGTCCGGGGGGCAAGGGGAAATTGAAGCGACTGAAAATTTAAATGCCATAAATAGCTCAGGCAAGCAGCCATGGTCTTTAACTTTTTCTTATGCCAGAGCTTTACAAGATGGAGCTACTAAAGCTTGGTCTGGTGAGCAGGAAAATATGGAAATTGCCCAAAAAACTTTTATGCACAGGGCAAAAATGAACTCTTTGGCTTCATTGGGAAAGTATTCAAAGGAAATGGAAGAGGGTTTTGCTTCCAGTACAGGTGGCGAGGTGACCCAAGATTAATTAATACGGACCTACTGATTGTACGCGGATAAGCTGATTTCTTCTGATGGAAAAACAAAAAGTATGTATGGGAAAAAGAAAATTGATTTATTGTATGCGGATTTGACCTATGAGATTAGGGGTGTGCTTTTTAGTGTTCATAATGAATTGGGAAGATTTGCAAGGGAAAAGCAGGTGGGTGATTGGCTTGAAGAAAAAATTAAGGCAAAAAACTGGGATTACAAAAGGGAACAGTGAATTGGGGACAGCGGTAACGTTACAGATTTTATAATTCAGGGTATAATTATAATTGAACTAAAGACTAAACCATTTTTGTTAAAAACTGATTATTATCAGTCGCAAAGATATTTATACGAAACACAAATAAAATTAGGCATTTTAGTAAATTTTCGAGAAAAATATTTAAATCCCAAACGTGTGTTATTGGCTGATCGGTAGGTGTCTGCAGATCCGTGAATAATCCGTTTATCCGTGTTTATGTTATTTGACCAAAACAAAAACCATTCTCATAGTAGTCATCCAGACGAGGTAGTATGTTTTACTTCTCAAGGTAGGGAAATATGTATACCTGCTTCGCAGCTCGAGCATATTTTTAAGAAAGGGACTACTCGGGAAGTTTCCAGTTGGACCATAATGAAAATATTGTCCGAGTTTATTTCGGGTTTTGATTTCCTTAAGAAATTCAAAAAATCGGTTTCCATAATGGGCAGCGCCAGGGTAAGTTTGCAGAATGGGGTTTATAAAGAGGCGGAGGATTTGGCTTTTAAGCTTGCTAAGGCTGGCTTTTCTGTAATAACAGGCGGAGGTCCGGGTATTATGGAGGCAGCAAATAAGGGTGCTTATGAAGCAGGCGGCAGGAGTGTAGGTATAAACATTAAGCTTCCTTTTGAGCAGAGGACAAACCAGTACGTTAAGGAGTACGAAAGTTTTTCGTTTTTCTTTACTAGGAAAGTTATGCTTGAAACTGGCGCTTCCTTGTATATATTCTTTCCCGGCGGATTTGGTACTTTAGACGAATTTTTTGAAATGGTAACTTTAATTCAGACTCGTAAAATTAGGCCCGTGCCAATAATTTTGGTAAACAAAGAATTTTGGTTACCCCTCTTAACTTGGATAGAGGAGTATTTATTTAAGAGAAATCAGGCAATAAATAAACAGGATATGGATTTGTATCATTTGGTCGACAACGCGGAAGAGGCTTATAAGGTTATTAAGGAATTGTCAAAAAATAAAAGATTGTTTAACTAACAAGGATTCCCCTTGCGAGGCACAAGGGGAATCCTTGTTTTTATTGTTGTTTGGTGTTACAATTGACTCTAGTTTTCGGGCTGTAGTATACCGGTAGTACGTCTGCTTTGGGAGCAGATAGACTGGGTTCGATTCCCAGCAGCCCGACCAGGCTTCGCTGAAGCTACGTCTGACCCACATGGCCAGGCTATTTACCTAAGTAGGTTTATCGAAGTTTGAAATAGGACCTTACGGTTCTAACTCCCACCAGGTTTTTACGAGCGGGACTGTAGTGGTTTATTCAGATACAAATACAAAAGCCCTTGAAATTGTTCTATTTTCATACTTCTTTGGCAATGTAATGTCTGGCCCATAGCCAGAATGTTTACCTAAGTAGGTATATAGAAGCTGGGTAAAGTGTATTTTAGAAGATTAAGACTAACAAAACATAAAAAAGTTGGGTATTTTATCATGAAAAAAGTGTTGAATTTTTATAAAGAGTTATTACATCAAAACAAACAGGCGGTAAAATGGGTTACTTTGAGTTTTTTTATTTTTGCAATGGCGGGCTTTGGTCTGGGGGTTTTATTCCCCAGTCTTATGGATATGGTCGCCAAATCTTTTGAAAATAAATTTGGCGGTTTGTCGGCCTTTAGTTGGGATTTGGTCTTTGGTATTTTCTACAATAACTTGAAGGCTTCTTTGCTTATTCTTTTTGGAGGCGTGGTATTTGGTATTTTTCCTATAGTTTCGCTCGCAATAAATGGGGGTATATTAGGCATGCTTTTCCAGAGGGTAGGGAGCCTAGAGAACTTGTCCCTATGGCAAAAGGCAGAGGTTTTGCTGCTGGGAATTTTACCTCACGGAATTGTAGAGTTGCCGGTACTGTTTTTTACCATCGCGCTTGGGTTTAAATTAGGTACTTCCTGGCTTAAGCCTCGGGCTGGGTTAAGCCGAAGCCAGGTTTTTCTTCAGAGTTTGAAGCATGTATGTCTTTTTGTTCCTTTAATGATTATATTGCTTTTTGTGGCTGCGATTTTAGAGGTTTTTTTAACCGGATGGCTTCTAAAAGCGTGAAAATTTAGGGGGCGGAAAGCGCAACTACGTGCTGGAACTTGGTTTGACAAAATAAAAGCATTATATTATAATACATAAAACTATGGCATTTGAAACGGTAAATATTATTGGTAAGAAAGCCAAGTAAAGAGTGTAAATTTGGGTTTTTGTTGTAAATAAGCCCAAATTTGTATAATTTACCTGGCTTTTTGTATGGTAAAGCCGTAAGAAACGTTTGTAACAATAGCCTAAAAACGTACGTCTATTAGTTGTGTATATTGATAGTTAAAAAGTTAGAAATAAAAGTACTCGTAGAAAATCTGAATTTTAGCCAATATATACACTTTATTATTATTTATTGAACCCAAAAGGGCTTAACAAGTCGTTTGGGATTGTAATTTTATGTATTTAACCAACAAGTTGGAAATAATACGTAAAAACCGACAGTCTGGTCGATCTGGCGGCGTTTTAACTTTGTTTACTTTTGTAAACAGGGGATAAGTTGATCTTTTTGGCAATTCAATAAACATCTTTTAAACTTTTTAGCTTAAGGTCCTCTAGAGCTTTAAGTTACCAAGGTTTAAGGGGTGAAAATTAACATATTTTCCTTATAATTTGATTGTCTCAATTGAATAATCAAACAAGGAAAATGAAAGTATATATTTAAACAAATGCAAACTTCCTTAGCAAAGAAAATCTTTGCAGCAGGTGTTACCGCTTCCACAGTGCTTATGGGTTTTGCTCCGTTCGTAAAAGCTGCTCCTCATGCAGTTGGTACTAACGTCAAGACTTCTGACGGCACAATTTGGATGGTAATGCCTGACGGCACCCGCAGAGCATACACTTCAGCTGGCGCATTCCTTTCTTATGGTTTCAATTCTTTTGCAACCGTAGTGGATGCTAACGGCGAAGACGCAGCTCTTCCTCAAGGTGCTTTTATCCCGCCGCAAGATGGTACCATCTTCTGCGCAACAGCAACCAAAGCCTCCGATGTACAGGGCGAATGCTCTCTTATCACCGGTGGTATGAAAGCTGCTTTCACCAGCGAAGCTAACTTCTCTGGCCGCGGTTTTTCTTTTGGAAACGCCCAATACGGCGATTCCTCTTTCTTGACCAAGACCACCAACATTGACAACACCACCGACGCAAACCGCCCGGGCGTGCTTGTTAACGACAATGGTACCGTCAAGTTAGTTGGCAACAATGGCGTGCTCGGTATTCCCGACATGGCTACTTTTAATTCCTGGGGTTACTCCTGGAACAAAGTAGTTCCTGCCAATGCATCTGACAAGGCTTTGCCTATGTCTGGTGTTATGGCTGCCCGCCAGGCTGGCCAATTGTCTCCGACAGCTTTAAGCAGCAGCCCAGTATCTGGTTCTGTTAATGCCATGTTGGCATCTGACTCTCCAGCTGCCGGTACTATTGCTGTATTGTCTTCCGGAGCCAAAACTGTTGCTACTTTAGCAAAGTTCACTTTCTCTGGTAACGGTACTGTAACTCAGTTACAGTTAAAGAGAACTGGTGTCTCTCCTGACGCTATTCTTTCTAACGTTTACCTTTTTGAAGGTAACACCCGCTTGACTGACGCCGCTTCTGTCGGTGGCAGCAGCTTGGTAACTTTCTCCAACCCAAATGGTTTGTTTACCGTTTCTGGTAGCAAGACTGTTTCTGTTGTTGTAGAAATTCCAGCTGGTACAACCGCTGGACAGACTGTTGGTGCACAGTTGACTTCTTTCACTGTAGCTAACGGCTCTGCCGCTACTGTTGCTATTTCTGGCAACACCATGACTATTTCCCAAGTAAGCGACTTGGCTTATGCTGATTTTAACACCGTCACTCCTGGCAACACTGCAAGTGAACAACTTGACCCTGCTGCAGGAGTTGAAGTGTTCCGCAGCAATGTTTCTATTAACCAGCGCGACATGACTATGTCCCGTTTGATTCTTAGGAACATCGGTTCTGCGCAGCAAGCTGATATGAAGAATTTCCGCTTGCGCGTTGATGGTCTTGAAGTTGCTCAGGTGGCTAACATGGATGCAAATGGTTACACCTATTTTAGTTTTAGCCCGGTAACTTTGAAGGCCGGAACTAGAACTATCAGCGTACTCGCTGACTTGGTTGGTGGTTCTTCCCGAACCTTCCAGTTCCAAATCCGCAGCGCTGCTGATGTAAGCTTTACCGATACCCAGTACAACCAGTCTGTATCTTCTAATGATACATTCCCAGTTGGTTCTGCTTATGCAGTAACTATACAGTCCGGTTCTATGACAATCCAAAAATCATCTGATTCTCCGTCTGGTAATGTTACCGATGGTAGCTCAGGTGTAACTTTGGCTAAGTACACCGTAACTGCCTATGGTGAAGCTCAAAAGATAGAAACCATAAAAGCTGGTTATACTCCTAGCTCCGCTTCTGTTGGTTCCTTACGCAATGGTCGTATTTTGATCAACGGTGTTCAATATGGCAGCACTGCTACTTTGGCTTCGACCACTGCTGGCGGTACTACTTTTACTTTGAACTATACTGTACAGCCTGGAACTCCAGTAACTTTGGAAATCCAAGCTGATATGTACGACAATGACACTCAGGGAAATAGCATGACTAACGGTGTTACCATAACCGCCGGTATATTGGCAGGTACCTTGAATGTTCAGAAATTGGCTTCCTTAGGTTACATAAACGTTCCTACTGCAACCATTGCTGGTAACACCATCACTAACGTGACTGGTTCTGTTACCTTTAGCAAGAACAACACATACGCTGCACAGTCTTCTCCGTTCCCACAAACTAACTATAAGCTAGCTGCTTATAACTTGGTTGGTAGTTCTTCGGAAGATGTAAATGTAAACAGTGTTAACTTGACTGTTAATGCTTCCGGAACTTTGGCAAGCGTTACCGATGTTAAAATTATGGTTGCCGGTGTCATGTATGGCACTGTTAAGTCAACCGTAGCTACCGGTACTGCTGTAACTTTCTCCGGCAGCTATAATTTAGCAAAGAACACAACCGTTCCGGTTGAAGTTTATGCTAACATTGGAACTCCTGCTGTTGCTTATGGCGCTGACACCTTTACCCCGTCTGTAACTGTTAATGGTACTACTTTGAACTCTGCTTCAACTGTTACCGCTACCGCTACTGGACAGGTTACTACCGGTGCTTCTGCCAGTATCACTGCAGCTCAGGATCCTTCTACTCCAGTAGCTTCTATAACTTCTGGTAACCAAACCAAGACTGCCGCTGCGTTTAAGTGGACCACCACTAACGATCAGCACACAATCTCGGAAGTTACTTTGTATATAGCTAACAATACTACTGTTCAAAACGTTATGCTAAAAGATGGCAGCACCACCGTGGCTACTCAGCCTGGTATGGCTACCACCACTTTCAGCAACTTGAACATAGTTATTCCGGCTAACTCAACTAAGATTTTGACAGTTGAAGTTCAGCTAGGTAACGTAGGATTCGGCGCAGGTTCTTCCAACGAAAACGTAACTGTTGCGTTGCAGAATTATAAAGCCGCTCCTTCTTCTACTGGTTCCATCTCAACTACCTACGCTGGTGTAAGCGGTAATGCTATGTATGTTTACAAAGCTATACCAACCCTAGCTAACGTAGCTTTGCCTTCTGCAACCTTGTCCGCGGGTTCTAACACCCTCTACAAGTTCTCTGTAAGTTCAGGCGCAGGTACAATTGGTTGGGCTAAGTTCTTGTTCACTATCGCTACTTCTAGCGGTGTGACCGTAACCTCTCCGCAGTTGTGGGACGCTGATACCAACACCCAAATTTCGGGTGCTGCCAGCACAACCTACGCAGGCGGTAACTTAAGCTTCGAATTCCAGCCAGCTACCGAACAGCAAGTAAGCGGTACCAAGACCTACGTGGTTAAAGGTACTGTTGCCATAACTGGCACAGGTGCTAAGACTGTATCTACCAGCCTTACCCAGCCTACTTTGGCCAATGTTGCAGGTGCTTCAGCTGTGACTGCAACCGCAACCCCAGCCAGTTTCGTATGGTCTGACTTATCGGCTCAAAGCCATGGTTTGACTACCTCCGACTGGTACAGGGATTACTTAGTAAAGAACTTGCCGACAGACGCACAAGGTTTGTCCGCTTCTTACTAACGTAAGGCTTTACGCTTTAAAAACGTAAAATTGAATATTTTAGGTTAAAACCTGAAATAAACATAAAAACCCCATCCTTCGACTAACCTTGAAGGATGGGGTTTTGTCATCCCTGGAGCGTTGTAGTATATTTATAAGGTAATTAAGTGTTATAAATATGAAAAAGTTTTTATTGGTGTTTATTCCAGGCATAATTGCTTTAGCTGTAGGTTTTGGTTTGTACTTTATAAATAAAAACAATACTCCTGTTGCTGATACAGGACTAAAAAATATAAATAGGAATTTAAGTGAAGACTCGAGACGGGTGTATATGGAGCGTATTGAAGCTGCAGAAAAAGATTTGGCTGAGACTCAGTTTACCGACAAGGATGCAAGTCTTAGGCAGACAAATAACCATTTGTATTTGGCTCAGCAGTATTTTGGGTTGGGAGAATTAGAAAAATCTAAACAGGAGTACCTAAAGGTTTTAAATTTCGATTCCAAGAATGAGGCAGCGTTAGTAGGTTTAGCCTATGTGTTTGCTGAAGCGGGGGATTTAGAATCTGCGGAAAAAAGTTTAAAAACCGCTATTGAATACAGTCCTAAAAATTACAGTGTTTGGTTACAGTATATAGATATAAATAGAACAAGAGGTGTTAGCAAGGAGGGCGTTAAAGCTTTATTTGAAGAGGCTCTTGCTGCTACCGGAAGATATATAGACGTAGTAACCAAGGCAGCCAATTTTTATGAGCAGATAGGAGAAAAAGATAAGGCGGTTAGTATGTGGGAAGAGGCAATAAAGTCTAATCCTGGCGCAAAAAAAACTTACGAATTGGAAATTGGTCGTTTGAAATCTGTTAAATAACTTGAAATTAATGGGAAAATCTGATAAAATAAATAAGCTTAAATATTATTAGAACTTAAAATTCTGTGGCAATAAGACAATTTTTTACAAAAAAGCGAATAATTGCAGGCGTTATACTTCTTTTGGTTGTAGGTTTTTTTATGTTTAGAAGTGGCAATAAAACCGCTGGCGACACCCAGACTGACACGGCAAAAAGTCAAAATTTAAAGCAAACTGTTTTGGCTACCGGCCAGGTGACCAGCAAGACAGACTTGTCCTTAAGCTTTAACAGTAGCGGGGTGGTAAATAGGGTAAATGTTAAGGTGGGTGACAGAGTTAAGTCCGGTCAGGTTTTAGCCGTATTAGACCAGAAGAACCAGGCTGCTAGTTATACCCAGGCACAAGGAGCTTTGGCACAGGCTCAGGCAAACTACCAAAAAGTTTTGGATGGTTCTTCGAGTGCTGAGGTTCAAGTCGCCCAGGTGACTTTGGACAACGCCAAGGCATCGTTGGCTAACACTATAAAACAACAGCAAACTTTGGTTGATAATGCTTACAAGGCAGTGCTTAACACTGGTCTTGAAGCTCTGGCTGGAGCAGGTAATACGGGCAGTGTAACGGCAACCATAACCGGAACTTATACTAGTACTAAAACGGGCAGTTATAATATTACGATTTATGCTACAGGGAATGGTTTAAGGTATCAACATAGTGGTTTGGAAGTTGGTAGTGGAAATGTTGATATAACACCCCAGCCGCTTGGTACGCAGGGTTTGTATATTCAGTTTTCTTCGACCAGCGTGCCTACAAATAATATATGGACTGTCAGTGTTCCAAATTCTAAATCTAGTAGTTATGTAACAGCTAACGCAGCTTACTTATCAGCCTTAGAAACTCAAAGAACAGCGGTTTCAACAGCTGAGAATTCCGTGTCTTCTGCTCAGGCAAGTTTAGATTTAAAAAAAGCCCAGGCAACTCCGGCAGAGGTTAAATCTGCGGAAGCCCAGGTATTGAGCGCTCAGGGACAGGTTCAGGCAGCAGCCGCAACTTTGGAAAATACTATTATACGAGCTCCTGCGGACGGTACCATTACAGTTGTAGATGTTAAAACCGGAGAGCTTGCAACAGCGCAAAAACAGGCATTGGTTTTACAAGATATTGAGAGTTTATATATAGAAGCTAACATTAGCGAAGCTAATATAGCTGCAGTTAAGTCAGAACAGATGGTAGAGGTTACTTTTGATGCTTTAGGTACGGATAGAAAGTTTAATGCTAAAGTTCAGGCAGTTGATCCAGCGTCGACTCTTGTTTCTGGAGTTGTTAATTACAAGGTTACTATTGCTTTAGACAAGCTTCAGGAAATAAAGCCAGGCATGACTGCAAATGTTAGTATATTGACCGCTCAAAAAGACAATGTTGTTGCTGTTCCTCAGCGTTCTGTTCTAATGGAAGACGGAAAAAAATATGTAAGGGTAGTTACAGATGTTGAAACAAAGGCCTTTGAAAAGAAAGAGGTTAAGACCGGTATGGAAGCTGACGGCGGATTGGTAGAAATATCGGAAGGTTTAAGTGAAGGAACTGAAATAGTAACTTTTATAAAAGCCAAATAATTAAAAACCCCTCGTAAGAGGGGTTTTTAATTTGTATTTAATAAGCCGGTTGTAGAAGTATTATGTCAGCATAAAAAAATTTCCTGCCTAATGCGGGAGTATTTTATTTTCCATGTTTGTATGAATAAAGCTTATGGTCCAGTATTTTCTTTTATGGGCTTAGCGGTATTACTAGCCGCTTTATTACAATATCAAACCGCTCTCTTTGCTTTAGCTGCAATTTTGGCGACTTTGGGTGTGTGGGAAGTCTTTTTTTTGAAAGATTTCGCAGGTGCGGAACAGTACAAAAACCAGTTAGGGTCGGACCCGCTAAAAAAATCTAAAAAAGTTTTTAGAAAGATTTTAAAATTGGCACGCCATGGTTCTCATATTACCTCGGGTGCCCTGGAAAGGAGCTTGGGCATAAGTGGTAGTAAAATTTCCGCATACTTGGAGCATTTGGTTTCTGTAAACAGGTTGGTTAAAGTGGTGGAAGGGGAAGGTAAGGTTTACTATATTGCCCCTAAATAGGGTGTAAATATGCTTAAGTATATGCTAATATTACCCTAAGGCAATTTTTTGCCATAGGGTAATATTGTTTTTATATTTAAAGGGAAATTTATTATGCAAAACAGATCCGCTTTTTTTAGCATTTCGAAGTATGTGTTGTTAACTGCAACAATATTGAGTTTTTTAACGCCTTTATGGGTATTTAAAGATTTATTGTTTCCTTTTATTACAAGCAAGGCATTTTATTTGAGGATTTTGGTAGAGATCGGATTCCCGTTTTTTGTATATATGCTAGTGGCTGACAAAGAGTCTAGGCCGTCTTATAAAAATCCGTTGCATATTGCCGTTGTTGCTTTTTGGATTGTAAATGTTTTTTCTGGAATTTTTGGCCTAGACCCAATAAAAGCTTTGTGGGGTAATTTTGAAAGAATGGGTGGTGTATTCTATTTAACTCATTTGGTATTGCTCTACTTTTATATTGTTGTTTTGGCTAAACAAGAGTTTAGTTTTTTAAAGAGTATTGTTTATTCCAATATCGTTATTGCTAGCGCACTTTGTTTTTATGCTGTTTTGGTTAGAATGGGTATGAAGCCGTGGGTTCCTGACCCTTCTTTACCACGTGTTTCTGCAACTTTTGGTAACCCAATTTTTTTCCCGAGCTATTTAATACCTATTTTGTTCTTAACTTTGTTCTGGGCATTTAGGAAAAAGGATTGGGGCCGGTACGTTTTGCTTGCCTGCGCGGCTTTGCAGGTTATTGCCATATTTCTTTCTGGAACTCGCGGTGCTGTGGTTGGGCTTTTAGCTGGAGGTTTTATTTCGGCCGTGGTGGGTATAGCGTTAAGTAAAAATAAAAAAGTAAAAATGTGGGGTTTGGGTGCAACCGCAGCTTTGGTATTGGTTGGAGGATTGCTCTATTTTAATAGCGGCAAGTTGCCAGAAGGTAGTATGTTAAGGCGCATATTTCAGCTTAAGGATAGTAACACCCAAGCTAGACTTATACAGTGGGGAGTTGCTTTAAAAGGCTTTAAGGACTATCCGGTTTTGGGGGTGGGCGCAGAGAACTATTATATAACTGGAAATAAATACTATAACCCTGAAATATATAAGTACGACCCTTCTTGGTTCGACAAGCCTCACAATTTTATTTTGGAGGTTTTGGTTACAAATGGAATATTGGGGTTGGCAGCATATTTGTCCATAATAATTTTTAGTTTAGTGGCTTTTTATAAAGCCTGGCGGTTTGGGGCAGTGAGTGTTTTAGAAGGCGTGCTTTTATTGTGCGGTTTGTTAGTTTACCAAGTGCAAAATCTTTTTGTTTTTGATACCGTATCGGCGAGCATGACTTTCTTTATTTATACAGCTTTTACTGCGTTCTTGTGGGAAAAGATTTTACAACCCGAAGATCAAAAAAATAAAAAAGTTAAAGGGCAAGCACAGGCATCCCAGGGTTTGGCGTATAGCGTGTTTTCTGTCGGGTTATTGGTTGCGATTTATGCTATTTGGGTTGGCAACGCTTTACCTTTGAAGGCTTCAAAAAATACTAACTACGGATATGCTTATGCTCAGGCAGGTAGGTACAAAGAAGCTGTTGCTTATTTTAAAGATGCAGTTAGCCAAGGTTTTAATTTTGACCAGAGTGAGACGTCGCACAAGTACCAGGAGTTTGTTTTAGGTTTGTTAAGGAATCCTCAGGATAGTAATAGGGAGTTTGTTGACACAGCGGTTAAAGGCGCTATTGATGCTATGGAAAATGTTCTCGCCACAAATCCGCACAATCCTATTACCTGGCAAAAATTGGGCACTTTATATTTAAGTTATTCATTTGCTACGCAGACTGCGCCGGATCCTAAAGTTAAAGAATCTTTAGAAAAAGCTGTAAGCCTGGCTCCCGGCAGAACCGAAGCCAGGTCGGTCTTAATGCAACTGTATTTGTTGCAAGGGAATATGCAAAAAGCTTTAGAAATAGGCCGGGAAGTGGTGGCAGTAAATCCTGCCAGCCTGGATTCTAAGTGGCAGCTCTCTATTGCTCTAAAGGAAAGCGGTAACGAAGCTGAAGCAATTAAGTTATCGGATGAGCTTTTGGATAAAGCCTACCCGTTTAATAGCACGGGATCGCTGGTGTGGTTGTTAGAATATTATAAAAAGAATAATAATTACAGCCGTATTATCCAGGTTTATGAACGAGCAATAAATTTGGATCCAAAAAATAAAACCTGGTATGTGGGGTTAGTCGATGCATACAGCCAGGCTGGAAAAACTCAGGAAGCCAAGTCTTTGGCAGAAAAGTTAATACAGGCAGATAGTAGTCTTAAGCCAGATTTAGAAATATACACAAAATAGCTAGGCAAAAGGCGTCCTTCCGCAAAGAAGGGCGCCTTTTTTGTATAAATGTTTTACTCTCTTACGGGCGCAACTTTTTTTGTGGTTAAGTCGTGTTATAAGTATATGACCAACTTAAGTTGGCTTATGTTAAAACGCATTAGTTTTTGTCATAGTAAAGTACAATAGTGTTATAATAACAATATCAATGCCAGTAATGCCTTATGTGCCTCTTGAAAGCTCGCAAAGCGCAGTGCTTGTCAAACCTATGAGCAACGAAGAAGTTTATACAAACTTGGTTAATACGCATTTGGATGAGATTTACAATTTCAGTTACCATATGCTTTTTGATCATGAGGAAGCTCAGGATGTGGCGCAGAAAACTTTTATTGCCCTGCATAAGAATATTATAAAATTAGATTTAAATTTTCCTGTAAGGGCTTGGTTGTTCCGGGTTGCTCGCAACAATTGTCTAGATGCTATTAAGAGAAAAAAGGCTTTGTTGTTTTCCGATCTGGAAGAAGAGAGCTTGGAAGTTCCGTCTGAAGACCCTGGTTTGGAAACAAAGTTAGATGACGTATTATTTTTAGAATCCTTCAAAGAACAGTTGAAAGATTTACCTGCAAATGTGAGAGAAATAATGGTTATGAAGTATTATGAAGATTTAACTTTTGAAGAGATCTCAGATATATTGGCAAGGCCTTTGAACACAGTAAAAAGCCAATTTTACAGGGGTAAGATAAGGCTTTACAAGATAATTAAGGGCTTATAAAAAATATGGCGGATATAATAGATAAGTTATTTAGTAAAATACCAAAAGAAAAAGCCCCGAATGCTTTACGGGTGAGTTTGTTGGAGCTGCCAGCAAAAAAAAATAACACAGGTTTTGCTGCGCGTTTGGCGTTTGCTTTTATTTTAGCTGTGTTTGTTACTGGAGGAGTATATTATAAATATTTTAGCGTACCTAAAATCCAGGCTGCTTTTGAGCTAAGCGCCAAAGACAGTGACTCGGCGGGTATTTCACCTAACTCGGAATTTATTTTAAAAAGTTCAAAAGATATTACCGCTTCCCAGGTAAAAAAGGTATTAGAAATTTCTCCGAAAGTGGAGTTTGATGTAAAAGCGTTAGGCAATAACCGTTTTGAAATTAAGCCCAAGGGAGAGCTTTTGGGCAATGCGATTTATAGTGTAGTCATTAAGGAAGGGGCTGCAGAACGCGAGTATTCTTGGGCATTTCAGGTAAGATCCCCATTTAATTCTGTAAGTACTTTTCCACGGCATCAGTCAACCGGTGTACCTATAAATAGCAGCATTGAAATAACTTTTAACAGAGAAGGTATAACGCAGATAGAGAAGTTTTTTGAAATAAGTCCGAAGGCGGAGGGCAGGTTTGAAGTGCATGGTGAAAATGTTGTTTTCTTACCTAAGGCGCCTCTTTTAAACCAAAAAATTTATTCGGTGAAAGTAAAAAAAGGTTTGACCGCTAAAGATTCGACGGAGTCTTTGACTGAAGATGTTTCGTTTGCTTTTGAGACTGCGCCGACTTCCTATAATCAGTGGTCTAATTTTGGTTTTAGTGAGGAAATAATGTATTTTCCTCCAGAAAAGCATCCCGCTGTAAGATTGTATGAATACTCGACTAATTTTGATGGTAGCGAAGCAAATATTTTTAGTTTTTCTGACCAAAATAAGTTTATAGAAGCTTATTATAAAAGCAGGGACTGGACTTTAGGCTGGTCGTATTATTACAAACAAAATGGTGGCCTAGCTAATACTGATAGTCTAAATAAAGTTAGCAGTTTTAAGCCACAAATAACTAAAAAAGATTATGAAACTTTTATCGAACTGCCAGATAAGTTGGCGGTTGGGTATTATTTGTTAGAGGTGGGGTCGGGCGGAATAAAGCGCCAAGCTTGGATTGTGGTAAACGATATTTCCCATTATTACTCTGTTTCCGAGCAAAATAGTTTTGTGTGGGCTTATGAATTCGGACAAAAAAAGCCTAGTCCTGGTGCTGTTGTGGCTTACTATGATGCTTGGGGCAAGAGGCGAGAAATAGGTAAAACCGATAATAGGGGTATTTTGGAATTCAATACTCCAGATGCGCTAAAGGCAAACAATAATTTTTATGACGAAAGTTATAGTAAGCCTAAGTTTTTGGAAATTACTCCTCCAGGTAAACCCGGAACTTTTGCATTAATTTCTGCCGGGTGGTGGTATTACGGACAGGGGGAAAGTGCTAATAGTTTTTGGAAATATCTTTCAACAGACCGCTTTACTTACAGACAGGCCGATAGTTTGAAGTTTTGGGGAGTACTTAAGGGAAAAGATTTGGATTATAAAAACCAGAAAGTCAAAGTTCAATTAAGAAGCGGTTGGAGTTATTACGACTACATGGCGCCAGGCTTTGGCTCTGACAGTCAGGATAAGCCGTTGGCAGAAATAGAAACTACTATTTCTTCTTTTGATACCATTGCGGGTGAATTAAAGTATTTGGGGGCTGCGCCTGGCAATTATCAAGTTGTAGTACTGCTTAATGACAAAGTAGTAACGCAGACTAGTGTAGAAATTTTATCGTATGTAAAACCGCTTTATCAGGTAACTGTTACGCCGGACAAACAAATGGTATTTACTGGCGAAGCCGTAACTTTTGCTATAAAAGCTGAGTTTTACGATGGTACGCCCGTTTCGGGCCTAAGGCTTGCTTATAATGGTTACGCGGGGGGTAACAATGTAAATGGCGTTACGGTTCTTAACAAAAAAGGTGAGGGTCAGGTGGTTATTACTCCAGCGTATCAGAAGGGTTTTTATTACCCTTCTTCTGCCTATCTAAATTTTTCTCCTGTTAAAATGGAAGAAGGTGAGATAACTTCAGAAACAAGTGCTTATGTTTCTGTGTTTGGACCTAAACTGTATTTGCAGGCTTCCCAAGAATACTTGGGCAGTAATAAATTTTCAATTAAAGCTAAAAGTAACCAAATAGTACTTAATCAGCTGGCTGATACCAGGGAACAAGTTAGATATTCTCCAGAATTCATTGGGTCTCCTGCTCGTGGTACAGCTTTGCGCGCCGAAGTGGAGAAGGTTGAGTATTTGCAAATTGAAGATGGTACTTACTATGATCCTATTAATAAAACGAATAGCCCGAAATATAGGTACGAGGAAAGGAAAGGTATAATCTATTCGACTCAGGGAACTACTAACGAAAGCGGGGAGTGGAAATTTGACATTGAGCTTCCTGACCAGGAAAGGGTTAGTTATATTGTTAGAATTACCGGAACCGACAACGAGGGTCATGAGATTTCTTCGCAAGTTTGGCCGTACTATTCTAAGGATTTTGGTAGATATTATTATGACCAAGCGTCTTTAGCTGGTAACCGTCTGGTTTTGTCCCTGGGCTTTCAAGAGGGTAAGTTTGATTATGAAAAGAGTTTCAGTGTGGGGGAAAATATAAATTTAGAAGCCAAAGCGGTGCAAGGTTCGCAGTATTTGAAGGGTGACACCTTGTTTTATAGGTACGGGAATAAAGGTATTGGCAGAATAGACTTGGTAAAGGGGACTAGCTTTAGCGAGAAATTTAAATCTGAATTCAGGCCTGGGGTTTCTTATAAGGCGGTAACTTTTGGCCCCTATGGTTTTGTGGAAAGCAATGGTTTGCTTGCAAGGTATAATCAGGAAGGTGCAAAATTAAATATACAAATTACTCCAGATAAAGCAGCCTATAAGCCTGGTGATAGCGCAAAGGTTATGGTTGAAGTAAAAGATAAGCAGGGGAAAGCAGGCAGTGGAGAAATTAACCTGTCTGTGGTAGATGAGGCTGTCTTTGATGTTTTGCCTTACTATTGGCAACAGGATATTTTAGAAAGCTTGTTCCAAATTGATTACAGCGAGCCGCAAAGTAAAGCCTCTGACTTTACTCCGCCTGGTTTTGGGGAGCAGGGAGGAGCGGAAGGGGGCGGATGTTTCCTGGCGGGTACTCAAATATCTTTACCAAATGGCCTTACTAAGTCCATTGAAAATATAAAGGTAGGAGATGTTGTTTTAACCAGGGTTAGTGAATCTGACCCCAGGTTAGTCCCGGCAATTGTGCAGGGAATTTCTAAGCACAAGGTTTATGATTATTTGGTTATAAACGGAAAATTGAAAGTTACTCCGGAACACCCGTTGTATGTAAACGGAAAATGGAAAGCCGCAGGAATTGTAAAAGTAGGAGACTATTTCCTTGGCGTGGACGGAAAAAATGTTGAAGTTAAGTCGGTAGAAAAAGTCTTGGCACCAGAGACAATGGTCTATAACTTTAATGTTGGAAAGTTCCATACTTATTTCGCAGACGGTGTGTATGCTCACAATGCTGAAAAGGGTGGTGGTTATAGAAGTGAGTTTTTAGACACGGCTCATTTTGAAAGTAAGTCGCTAGAGTCCGGGAAGGCGGAATTTGTTTTGAAATTGCCCGATAATCTAACTTCCTGGCGAGTGACTGCGAGCGTGTTTGACACAAGTAATATTTTTGCGGCGAAAAATGCAGTAAACATTAAGGCAACATTACCGTTCTTTGTAGATTCCATAATTTCAGAAACTTATTTGACTTCCGATAAGCCTGTTATAAAAGCCAGGGCATTTGGCACTAACTATTCAGACGAGGCAGAAACAAGTTTTGAGCTTGTGGTAGAAGGTTTGGGGTATAAACAAACAAAAGTTGTTAAAGGTGGTAATACCAGCTTTAACCTTCCTGCCCTAAATCCTGGAGACTATGAAATTAAATTAAAGGCAAAGCAGTCAGGTATGGAAGATGGCGTGCTTCGCAAGTTCAAAGTGGTTGAGAGTTATTTTGTTAGTAAAGAGTCTAAAGAAATAAAAATTTCTGAAGGTATGACAACTTTGCCGACCGGGCTTAATGGTTATTCGGACGTGACTTTTACAGATTCAGGGAAGGCGAAGTATTATTCGGAATTAGTATGGAACCAATATCAGGGTGGAAAGAGAGCTGATCAAGCAGCGGCATCCTATTTGTCTCAAAAGTTCCTAAGAGAGCATTTTGGACAAAATTTGGACAATGCGGCTTTAGATTTAGGTAACTACCATGTGCCGGACGGCGCCTTGAGCTTGTTTACTTATGGCGATTCAGATCTAGCGTTGTCTGCAAAAATAGCCGATTTGGTGCCAGAGTCTATTTATGGCCCTCAGGTAATTCAGTACTTTAAAAATTCTACTAAAGATAAAAACGCTGACTTGTCTCGCACAAGTAAGGCGCTTTATGGATTGGCGAGCTTAAAGCAGCCTGTATTAAATAAATTGCAGTTTATAAAAGATGAGCCTGATTTAACTTTTGAAGACAGGTTATATGTTGCACTCGGTTTAGCCAGGTTAGGGGATAAGGAAAATGCAAGAAAAATTTATTTTGGAAAGCTTAAGCCCGAAATCCATTTTGAAGGCGGGCAAGCATGGCTTAAAGGAGAAGATAATCAAACTAAGCAGGTAAAACTAACGGCTTTGTTTGGAGTTGCGGCCTCCGCGATTTCTGAAAATTCCGATGTAAGCCAAGTCTGGAAATTCCTCCAAAGTCATTATCCTTCTGAAGATTTAGATGTTCTAGAAAGGCTGATGATAATAAAAGACCAGCTGGCAATGGCGAATCAAGCCCCTGCTTCATTTACTTACGAATTAAGTGGTAAAAAGGCAGAAGTGGTTTTGGAAAAAGGCCGTTCCCAGACAATTCTGTTTTCAAAAGCGGATCTGGAAAAAATAAGGTTCAGTAATGTAAAGGGTGATGTAACAGCATTGGTGGTTTTAGAAAGATATAAGAGTCCTGAGAGTATGACTAAAAACCCTCAATTAAGCATACGGCGTGAATTTTTGGTAAATGGTAAACAAGCAACCAGTTTTAAAGAAGGTGAGACAGTTTTGGTTAGATTGGTTTACGCTTTGGACAAAAAATCTATAGACGGTGCTTACCAAATTGTCGACTTTTTGCCTAGCGGACTCAGGCCTATAAGCAGCTTGTGGCAAAGGGGGTTAAGCCAAGATTATAGCCAGTGTTCGTACCGGGCTCAGCCAATGTCTGTGGAAGGTAACCGCGTGTATTTTATGGCTTACCATGGTACTAATTTTTCTAGCATCTGTACTAACTTTACTATCGAGTATTACGCCCGTGCGGCTGCAAGCGGAGAGTTTAATGTAAACCCTCCTTTGTTTCAATCACTGGTAAATTACGACAGCTTAAATATTGGTGAGCGACAGACGGTTAAAATTATTGAGTAGTAACCAGAATGAGTAAACAAGGCAAAGCAATAATTGTAATATTTTTTCTAACCGCGGCCCTTTTATTCCTGGGGCCGCGGTTTTGGCCAAACAGAACGGAGAGTGAAATGAGTCAAGCTGGAAGAGTAAATATTATTGATTATACTTCACATACTTTACGACAGGCCGAAAAGCTTTCGGATGAACCGGGCTTGATTGAAAAGGGTTTGCCTGTTGCCGGAATAACTTCTCACCATTTGCCCACGGCCGAGAACTTTATACATGCTTTTTATGCAAAGTTGTCAAAATTACGACCAAATCTAAAATATTTTTTAATAGTTGGGCCGGATCATTTTGAACGGTGCCAAGGTTTAGTTACAACCACCAAGAAGGATTTCTTAACCCCTTTTGGAATTTTAGAAAATAGTCCTGACGGCGTAAGATTATTTGAAAAAAGTGGAGTGGGTGTAAATAATGACTGTTTTGCAAACGAGCACTCTGTGGGGGTGCAGACCGCTTTTATAAAAAAGTATTTTCCCGATGCAAAAGTAAATGCAATAATTTTTTCTTCCGCCGCTTCTTCTGTTTTACCTGAACAGTTGGCAAATGAATTCTATGAAAATTTCCCCGAGGCAATGGTTGTGGGCAGTATTGATTTTTCGCATTACCAGACTGTAAAAAAAGCTAATTTTATAGATTCCCGTACGGAAGTTCAAATAAGGAATTTGGAGGCAAGTAGTTTAACTTTAGAGCAGCTTGATTCACCGGCTTCGCTTCGTTTTGTTTTAGCTTGGGGTGGTTTCCAGAAGGCCCAGGCAACTATAGTATCCCATGCAAACTCATATGATTTTTCGGGTATACCTGACAATACAACGGGCTATTTTAATGTAATATATACAAAATAAAAAACTTGCAGTTTAAGCTGCAAGTTTTTTATATATTTCTTCGGTTTCTTTCAGCATTCTTTCTTCGGAGAATTTAAAAGATCTTTCCCTAGCTTTTTTAGAAAGCTCTTCTTGTTTTTGTTTGTTTGATAAACTGTCGATAGCCTTTGCAAGCGCTTTTGCGTTTCCCGGCTCTACCAAAATACCAGCATCGCCCAAAGCTTCAGGAATTCCCCCAACACGGGTTGCGGCGATAGGTAAACCAGCCTGCATAGCTTCCAAAAGGGTGTAAGGAAACCCTTCTTTTCTTGAAGGAAGAACGAAAGCATTGAAGGCTTGTAAATACTGCCAGGCTTGGTTTTTTTGGATAAAAATAACCGCTTTTTCTAATTCTAAATTCTTAATTCCTAATTCTAGGTTTTTTAGTTCTGGGCCGTTTCCTATTATGACAAATTTGCATTTAGTAAGAGTGTTAGTATTGAGCAGGCTTATAGCTTCTATGAGCACATCTATACCTTTGGTGGTATAAAAGTTAGCAATAGTTCCAAAAATAAAATACTCCTCTGGAAGATTGAGGTGGCTTCTGGCCTGCAGGGACTCTAAAAAGGTGAGCTTGGGGATGCCGTTATGAATAGTTTGAACTTTATTTTCCTGAGTTAAATTGTTATCTAATGCGGATTTTTTATCTGCGTTAGACACAGTAATTGTAAAGTCCCTGAAAGCAGAAGCTAGTTTTTCTAGACTAATATAGAAAGTTTTTTTCCACCCAGGCATTGGTTCGTTAAAAATAAACCCATGGGCTGTAAAAACAACTTTGGTTTTTAAGCCGATGCAGGCTAAAGAGCCCAAAAACCCTGCTTTGCTGGAGTTTAAATGAACTATGTCGGGATTAATTTTTTTTATTAGTGAGCGTATTTCAAATATGGCAAGTAGGTCGTTAGCAGGGGAGATATTTCTTTTAAGATGTTGTAAGTTGTAGGTTTTAAGCCGTAGGTTAGCTGCGTCGGTAAAAAGCTGAGTGGCTTCGTTTCCAGCTGCGATAGTGCCTTTAAAATGCCTGGCCAATGTCAAAACATATTTCTGTGCTCCACCGCCGTCGGCCTGGGTTATTATGTATAATATATTCATTTAAGATTTAAAGATTTAAAGAATATTTCTATTTTTGAATCTTTTAATTGGTTTCTGTAGTAGTATTGTATAACAAAATTGGTTGATTTAAAAGGGTTTTTGTGATAATCTTGTTTTATCGAACATATGAAAATATATTTAGATTCTGCTAATTTAGAGGCTTTAAAAACTTATCCTGTAATAGAGGGTGTGACAACCAATCCTTCTATTATGGTTAAGGCAGGTATAAAAGATTATTCGGCATTTGCAAAAAATATTTTGTCGGTTATTGGCAATATGCCCATTTCCTTTGAAGTGTTTGCGGACGAGTTCGCCGAAATGGAAAAGCAGGCAATGGTTATAAAATCTTGGGGAGGGAATGCGTATGTAAAAATTCCTATAGTGAATACCAAAGGTGAAAGTTCTTTGCACCTTATAAGAAGGCTTTTAGACCAGGGTTTAAAAATAAATATAACTGCCTTGCTAACCGAAGAGCATATAAATAAACTTTGTGAAATTTTAAAGCCGGAAGATGTGGTAATAGTTTCTATTTTTGCAGGGCGCATCGCAGATACCGGAGTTGACCCTGTGCCTACCATGAAGCGAGCAGTAGAAAAATATAAAAATTTACTCAAGGCTGAAATTTTGTGGGCAAGCTGCAGAGAGGTTTTAAACGTAACACAAGCCAGGGAGGCGGGGTGTCATATTATCACCGCACCGGAAGATATTATAAAAAAACTTTCAATGTCGGGTAAAGATTTAAACGAAATAACTTTGGATACCGTAAAAACTTTTTATAAAGATGCCACAACGGCAGGTTTTAAACTATAATTTATGAACAACCAAAAGAAAGTTGCCCTTATTACGGGTGTGACCGGACAAGACGGTTCTTATTTGGCCGAGTTGCTTTTAAGTAAAGGCTATGAAGTGCATGGTATAATTCGCCGTGCTAGTACTTTTAATACCGAGCGAATTGAACAAATTTATAAGGACCCGCACGACTTGGCAAAACAGGACCAGAAGCTAATTTTGCATTACGGAGATTTAACAGACGCCTCTAGTTTAAGTTTTTTGTTAAGGCAAATTAAGCCGGACGAAATTTATAATTTAGGCGCTCAGAGTCATGTAAGAGTAAGTTTTGACATACCAGAGTATACTGCTGACGCAGTGGCTTTGGGAACTTTGAGGCTTTTGGAAGCAATTCGAGAAAATAATTTAAATACCAAGTTTTATCAAGCTGGTTCTTCCGAAATGTTCGGCGATGTTTTGGAAACACCACAAAAAGAAACCACCCCTTTTAACCCGGCTTCGCCTTACGGAGTGGCAAAAGTTTTTGCCCACCAGATTTGCAAAAATTACCGCACTGCTTATGGAATGTTTATTTGTAACGGAATTTTGTTTAACCACGAAAGTCCTAGAAGAGGTAAGACTTTTGTGACGAGAAAAATTACTAGAGGGATTGCTGCTATTTTGGCCGGCAAGGCCGATAAAATATATTTAGGCAATTTGGATGCGAAAAGAGATTGGGGGTTTGCACCTGAATATGTTGAAGCAATGTGGCTTATGCTCCAACAGGAAAAGCCGGACGACTATGTTATAGCTACCGGCGAAACCCATACAATTAGTGAGTTTTTACAAGAAGCATTTAAGTTGGTGGGTGTGGAAGATTATGAAAAATATGTGGGCATTGACCCTAAATATTATAGGCCTCAGGAGGTTAATTTGCTTTTGGGCGATTATTCCAAAGCAAAAAATATTTTAAAGTGGGAGCCTAAAGTTAAGTTTAAAGAACTGGTTAAAATCATGCTTGAGGCGGATATGAGAGAAGAGGGGGTTGATAAAAAAATATTATAAATTAAGAATGAAGAATGCAGAATTATGAAGTAAATTCTGCATTTTGCATTCTTAATTTTGAATTTATGAAAGTTTTATTTTGTGGTTTAAAATATGAGTACGGAAAGCCTGAGAGCGGGCTTTCTTTTGAATATAGAAATTTTTTTGAAACTTTACAGGCCATGCCAGAATTGGAAGTTGAAATGTTTGCGGTCGACGAAAGACTGTTGGCTGTTGGCAGGGAAAAAATGAACGAGGAGCTTAAAAACAGTGTGGTAGAAAAACAACCAGACCTGTTGTTCTGCTTTTTGTACACGGACGAAATAAATAAAGAGATTATTGAATATATAACTAAAAAAACTAAGACCAAAACTTTTAACTGGTTTGCCGACGACCACTGGAGGTTTGAAATTTTTTCAAGACTTTGGGCCCCCTTGTTTACAGCTGTTTCTACAACCGATTCTGAAGCGGTTTTAAAGTATCGTTCTATAGGTGTAAATATCATAAAGACCCAGTGGGCGGCAAATATACATCTTTATAAACCCTCTTTACTACCCGCTACAAGCTACCCGCTACCAGCTAATAATATTACTTTTGTTGGGAAGAATTATGGTAATCGTTCAAAATATATAAACGCCTTAAAGGTATTTGATTTGCCAGCTGTCGGCTATGGAGCTGGGTGGGAGAAGGGGAGGGTTAGTTTTGAAGACATGCTTAAAATTTTTAGCAATTC
Source organism: Candidatus Doudnabacteria bacterium (assembly GCA_016788665.1). Taxonomy (GTDB): domain Bacteria; phylum Patescibacteriota; class Doudnabacteria; order UBA920; family UBA920; genus JAEUSF01. Next base: position 28,362 of record JAEUSF010000011.1, read on the forward strand.
AAAAATTAATTTAAATTTTACCCAGAGCGCATTCGCTAATTTTACCGGAAAGTTTAAAATGCTAGCCAAGACAATTTTGCATCCCTATAACGCAGCTTCGTATATGAAAGCTTATGCGGGCGCACAAAGGAATCAAATAAAGGGGCGTACTTTTGAAATCCCCGCTTGCGGAGGGTTTATGCTTACACAAGATGCCGACAACTTAGGAGAGTATTATGAGGATGGTAAAGAGGTGGTGATTTTTAAAAACGAAGATGATATGATAGAAAAGTGTAAATACTACTTAAGTCATGAGAATGAAAGAGTGGGTATAGCAAAAGCAGGCTATAAAAGGACTTTAAAGGAACACACCTACGAGCTTAGGTTTAGGGAGATATTTAACAAAATATTTGTATAGAGGGCCGTCCTGTGTGACTTAGTTAAGAGCGTATTACATAATAATTTTAACAATATGTCCAGTTTAAATTTAAAGACAAATAAAATACTTTTAACGGGTGGGCATGGGTTTTTGGGGACAAAAGTCTACAATGAGCTTTTAAAACAGGGCGCAACTAGGAAGAATATTTACCGTCCGACTATGAAGGAGTTGGATTTAAGGGTCGCTGAAAATGCGAAACGGGCAGTTAAGAACCAGGACTTGGTTATTCATTTGGCTGCTAACGTGGGGGGTATAGGCTATAACCAAACGAATCCCGGTCAAATTTTTTATGACAACGCCATAATGGGTATAAATCTTATAGAAGCAGCTAGGCTTGCCGAGGTAAAAAAGTTTGTTCAAGTTGGTACGGTTTGCGCTTACCCCAAATTTGCGCCTGTGCCATTTAAAGAAAAAGACCTTTGGCTGGGTTACCCGGAAGAAACCAATGCGCCTTATGGGCTTTCTAAAAAAATGCTGCTTGTGCAGTTACAGGCCTATAGGCAGGAATACGATTTTAATGGAATATATGTTATTCCGGTAAACCTTTATGGACCAGGAGATAACTTTAAAGAGCAGTCTTCGCATGTTATACCCGCGCTTATAAAGAAGTTTGTAGAGGCAAAAGAAGCGGGCAAAAAAGAAGTTGAGGTTTGGGGGACCGGTAAAGCCAGCCGTGAGTTTTTGTACGTGGAAGACGCAGCAAGGGGAATAGTTTTAGCTGCTTTAAAATATGACAAACCGGAGCCGGTGAATTTAGGTTCGGCTAACGAAATTAAAATTAAAGAGTTGGCGCCTTTAATTGCAAAATTAACAGGCTTTACGGGTAAAATAGTTTGGGATAAAACTAAGCCAGACGGACAGCCGAGAAGAAAGCTCGACGTAACACGAGCTAAAAAAGAGTTTGGGTTTGTATCTAAAGTAAACTTTGAAATGGGTTTGAAGAAGACGATTGAGTGGTATGAGAATAGAAAGATAGATTAGCTTGTAGCTGGTAGCTTGTAGGGAGTAGTCAGAAAGATGCAGTAAAAAATAGAAAGATTTAGATACTCAAAAGTTTAATGATAAGCATAATTACATCTTTATATAAGTCCGATAAGTATTTACCGGAGTTTAAAGAAAATTTACGAAAGTTTGCCAGCGAGTTAACTGTTGCGGGTGTTAGTTTTGAAGTGATTGTTATAGCTAACGAGGCTACAAAAGAAGAAGAAAATTTGGCAAAAGAGTTTTCGGGGCAGAATTGGTTTAGGTTTATAAACGTGCCGCGCGAGTCGCTTTATGCAACTTGGAACAGGGGGGTAAGAGAAGCTACAGGGGAATTGTTAGGCTTTTGGAATGTGGATGATGTTCGTTTTGCGAGTGCAATTTTGGAAGCAAAGCTATTGTTTGAGGCGGGTGCTATGTTAGTGCATTTCCCTTTTTATATAAAAAGATATTTAAATTTGGCCTTTTTAAA
>JAEUSF010000012.1 GCA_016788665.1 Candidatus Doudnabacteria bacterium
AGAATATCTAGGATTTGAACTTTTATGTCGTGGAGAAAGGGTTTTAGGAAGGAATGATGCATAGATTAGCTTGTAGTAAGTAGCGTGTAGTTGGTAGCTGAACAGAATATATACAATAGAATTATAGCAAAATAAAAAACCTGGAAGGGTTCCAGGTTGTTAGCGGATGATGACTTTGATCATCCGATTGCAGTATCCGCACTGAACAAATTTTAAGTCTTTCGCGTGGGTGTAATTACCACACAAACATCTCACGTCTTCGAACTCAGGATCCAGCATTGCCTCGTGTTGGCATGCTACCGGAGCGCAGTTTGATTGTTGCGGGTTGGGGGCCGTTGGTGTGGTCGGTTCCGCTGGCGCAGGCTGCGGGGGCGGCGCGGTGTTTTGTACCAGATGTGCTGGTACTACCCCGGCGCCCTTGTCATCGGAGATATACAGGTATCCAACGCGCAGTCCACCTTTGGAGGGTGGTCTGCCGTTGTGCGTGAGCACTGTGATGGGCATGAAAGATCCCCCCTTAAGAGATCTTAGCAAAAAGGTTAACATAAGAGGTTTTTAAAGTCAAAACACCTTCCCGCTATTTGCAGGAAGGTGTTTTGGTGTATTTTATGCTGGGACTGGGACTTTGCGAACGGGGGATTTTTCTATACTGAAAAAGATTTTGTCTTTTTTCAGGTCGGCAGTTATTATACTGCCCGATTTGGCTGTGCCAGAAATTATTTTTTCGGCGAGAGGATCCTCTAGTAGTTCTTGGATATTTTTTCTAACAAACCTGGCGCCTTGGGCGGGGTCGAAGCTTTTATCTGCTATAAATTTTACCAAAGCCGGGCTGGTTTTTAGTTGGACTTGTTGGTCGAGCAAACGGTTTTGGAGTTCCATGAGCTGGAGTTTGGAAATGGCAGTGAGCTCTTTTAGGCCTAGGGGCCTGAAGACTATAATTTTGTCTATGCGGTTTAAAAATTCTGGTCTGAACTCGTGCCGCATCATTTCCATTACGCCGTCTTTAATTTTTTCATACTCTTCTTGAAGTTTTTTTTGTTCGTCGGCTTTGTTTTCGTCTTTTTCGGCAAAACCAATTTTGGCAGCCTGCATGCTTAGTTCCTGCATGCCCAGGTTGGAGGTCATAATAATAACCGTGTTTTTGAAATTTACTTTTTTGCCTTGCGCATCCGTAAGCTGTCCGTCCTCTAAAATTTGGAGAAGTATGTTAAAGACCTCGGGATTGGCTTTTTCAAGTTCGTCGAATAGGACTACTGAGTAAGGCTTACGTCTTACGGCTTCGGTAAGTTGTCCGCCTTCGCCGTAACCCACGTAGCCGGCGGGAGCGCCAACGAGTCTGGAAACATTATGTCTTTCCATGAACTCAGACATGTCCACGCGTATTAAGGCTTCTTCGTCGCCGAAAACTTCTCGAGCCAATACTTTGGCAGTTTCGGTTTTTCCTACGCCGGTCGGGCCTAAAAATACAAAAGAGCCTAAGGGACGGTTGGGGTTTGAAATACCTGCTCGGGAGCGGCGAATTGCACGAGATATTTCTTCTACAGCTTCGTCTTGACCCACAACTTTGCCCTTGAGAGTTTTTTCAAGGTTGGCTAGTTTGCCAACTTCGGTTTTGGTAAGTTTCGAAAGTGGAATTTTGGTCATCATGGACACTGTGTGTGCAATGTCTTCGGAAGAAATTTCGTGGGTAGGCTTTTGTTCTTTTGAAAGCTCTGTGCTCAAGTCGTCTTTTTGCTTTAGAAGTTTTTCTTTCTGAGTGTTTAAGTGTATGGCGGTAGGGAAGTCTTGGTTATAGACTGCTTTGGTCTTTTCCTGTTCTAGACTTTCCAGGTCGCTTTCGATTTTTTTAATAGTTCTTAAAAGTTTGCTTCCGGAATTTATGCTGCGTAAAAAAGCAGCTGTTTCGTCTATTAAGTCTACGGCTTTGTCAGGCAAAAAGCGGTCATTTAAGTACCGGGAAGATAGTTCGACTGCGCTTTTTAAAGCTTCGTCGGTTATTGTGACCGAGTGGTGTTTTTCGTAGTTCGGCCTTAACCCTTTTAAAATTTCGTATGCTTCTTCACGGCTTGGTTCTTCTACTAAAATAGGTTGGAAACGTCTTTCTAAAGCCGCATCAGTTTCTATGTGCTTTTTGTACTCGGCCAAAGTCGTTGCACCAATTGCGCGGAGTTCGCCTCTAGCAAGAGCTGGCTTTAATATATTGGCTGCGTCTAAACTTCCAGTGGTTGCGCCTGCGCCTACCATAGTATGCAGCTCGTCTATAAAAAGAATTATATTCGGTTCTTGTTTTACCTCGTCTATTATTTGTTTAAGACGGTTTTCGAATTCTCCACGGAACATTGAGCCGGCTACAATAAGAGCCAAATCTAGAGATAATATTTTTTTGTCTAACAGAGAGTCAGGGACTTCTCGTTTAGATATAGCCAAAGCCAATCCTTCTACAATAGCGGTTTTTCCAACGCCCGCTTCACCAATAAGCAAGGGGTTATTTTTCGTGCGGCGATTTAAAATAGATATCAATCTTTCTATTTCCTTTTTACGGCCAACTACTGGGTCTACCAGGCCGTCTGAAGCTTTTTTTGTTATGTCAGTGGTAAAGTATTCAAGCAAATTTTTTTCTTTTCGGTTGGCTTGAGGGGGGATAGGGCCTGCTGACATGCCGGCCGGGCCTTGGGTACCCTCGGGTATTTCCGGGAATTTGGAAATATTTTCAAAAACGTTAAGCAGATTTTGCTCGAGTTCAAAAGCGTCCACGCTTAGTTTGGATAAAATAACTTTAGCCTTGCTTTGATTAACGGTTAATAGCCCGTATAAAAAATGTTCTGTGCCGATAAACTGATAGCCATATTGGCTGGCAATTATTGCTGCGCGTTCTATGACGCTTTTAAGATTGTCAGACAGAACTGGTTTCCAGGCACTAATTTTGTTGTTGCTATTAACCAAAATTAACTCCTGCTTTATAATTTCGGGTGTTAGCTTGGTTTTGTTTAAAATTTCAGCGGCAAAACTAGACTTCTCTGAAACAACCCCTAAAAGCAAATGTTCTGTGCCAATGTGGTCATGTTTTAGCTCTTCGCTGGAAAGCTGGGCTGCAATGAGGGCATTTTTGGCCCTTGAAGAAAGCCTTTCAAGTATTGAGGAAAAATTATTCATAATTTAAAGAAAGAATATATAATAAATATTATAATTAGTATATCATGTATAATGTGATTATATTCTTAATTATCACTCCAGTCAAGAGAGTGATAAGTAGGCATAAGTTTTATGATTCAAAAGCTGGCAAATGCTACTATAGAAACAGGTCCGGACAAGACGGAACTGGAAAAGGCTTATAACTACGCAGTATATTTGTTGGGCCTTAGGCTGCGGACAGAAGGTGAATTAAGGGAGAAATTAAGAAACAAAAAGCACAAAACTGAAATAGTAGATAAGGTGATTCGGCAGCTCGAGCAGTATCGCTATTTAGATGATCGGCGTTATGCAGAAGTATATACGGAAAATTTAAAGAAATATAAAAGCTTGGGTTTTTTTGGCATTAAGCGCAAACTTATGGAAAAGCGTTTGCCTTCGCAAATAATAGAGGAGGTAATGCGGGAAAGTTTGGACGAAGAAGAGGAAATAAAAATTGCTAATAAGTTTTTAAAAAAGATGAGTGTGAGTTTGTTTACCCAAGAGCAAAAGGCGGGTGCTTTTAGAAAGCTGACCGCGCGTGGGTTTAGAGGGTCGGTGATCGGTAAAATTATTTTTTAAATTGTAAAACAAAATTTCTTTCCCCTAGGTAAATAAAGTAAAATAGATTATGGATTTTCACGGCCGTGAAAATCCATAATCTATTATAAACTAAATTTTTTCCTTAGACCGGTGTCGTCGTCAATTTTTGATACTTGCAATATGCGTATAAAATCTATTAGGCCGCTTTGCTTTAAGTAGTTTATTGCATCTGTGTTAAGTGGGTACGGGCTAATAAAAACGCTGGCTTGGAATTTTATAAAATCGTTCTTTTTTAAAATCCATCTTAACTGGTCTCGTTTTTCCCTGTGCTTTTCGGGGATATCGAAAATAATGAGCCTCCACTTGTGGTCCCATTTTTTTATTCTGTTTCTTACTGCTTTATTAATAAGTAGTTCCAGTTGTCCTTTTTTTGTGCAGGTGATGAATTTTTGACCATTTAGGGTTGATACTGTAACAAGACCCCTTTCGCGCATTTGAGCAATTGTTGACCTGTAGTGACGCAATTCCCATTCCCTGTATTTGCATACAAATCTAAAAGCCTTTTCATATGGGTACGGAACTGATTCTGTTATTCCAGTTAAGCCTTCAAGTATTAAACTTATGAAGCTCATATTGTTTTGGATTATGTTTTTTCACGGCCGTGAAAAAACATAATCCTGGTGGGTTAAAGGTTGGGTAAATATAAAACCGCACTAAAAGTACGGTTTTATAAGTTCATTTCTCTTAAGCGTTTTATTCTGTCTTCTATTGGCGGGTGTGTATTAAATAGGCCTGATAACCACCCCTGTCCGGGTGTTTTCCCCGATCTTGCGTTTAGTTGTCTACTATCTTCGTGAAAGGGGTTTACTATATACATGTGGGCGGTGGCTTTGTTTGCTGCTTCCAAAGGCTCCCTGTCTCCCGATATTTTTTCTAAAGCTCTTGCTAGTCCCTCTGGGTAGCGGGTAAGGAGAGCTCCGCTGGCGTCGGCTAAGTATTCACGTTTGCGGGAAACTGCCAGCTTAATAAGGGTTGCTATAACGGGTGAAAGAATTGCTAAGGCTATTCCGGCTATGAGTAGTATGATTTTAAGCTGGCCTCCTTCACGGTCATTTGATTTTCGGTTGCCGAAAAAAGTTACTCTAAGCATCCAGTCAGCAAGCAGTGTGATGGTGCCAACTAAAACTACGACTAAAGTCATGACACGAATGTCGTAGTTTCCTATGTGAGAAAGTTCGTGCGCAATAACTCCTTCTAGTTCTGCTTTTTCCAATTTTTGCAAAATACCCGTAGTAAAGCAGACGACCGCATGTTCGGGGTCCCTGCCCGTGGCAAAAGCGTTAGGGGCACTGTCTTCTATAATATAAACTTTTGGCATGGGAAGGCCGGCGGCTATGGTTAGGTTTTCTACGAGACGATATAGGTCGGGGGCGGTTTGCCTATTTACTTCTTTGGCTTTTGAAAGCGCCAGGGTTATGGAATCACTGAAGTAGTAGCTTATAAAAGAACTAACTATGGAAAAACCGGCCGCAAAATATAAAATCTCGGTTCTGCCATAAGCCTGAGCAAAAATAAAACCTAGCAAAGTAATTATTACTAAAAAGCTGAATATAAGAATCCAGCTTTCGCGTTTATTTTTTGCAATGAGATCGTAGGTCAGCATTGATTAAAGGAAGATTTATGAATTAAGAATGCAAAATTTAGTTTATTCGTTTTGCATTTTGAATTCTAAATTCTTTTAAAATTTTACGGAAACTGGCTGGCCTTCTGCGCCTTTTTCGTCTATGTCAAAGAATTCTCGTTTGGCAAAACCAAACATACTGGCAAAGATATTGCCTGGAAATTGTTGTACCTTGGTGTTAAAGTCGCGGACGGTACCGTTGTAGAAGCGTCTGGAAGCTTGGATTTTGTCTTCTGTGTCGGTCAAATCGCGCTGCATCTGCATGAAATTTGTGTTGCTTTTTAAGTCAGGGTAGGCTTCGCTTACAGCAAACAAGCTTTTAAGAGCTCCGGAAAGCATATTTTCGTCTTTAAGCTTTTCTTGCATACTTCCGGCTTGCATGGCCATGTTGCGTGCCTTGGTTACGTTTTCAAGTACTGAAGATTCTTGCTTGGCATACCCCTTAACTGTTTCTACTAAGTTAGGGATAAGGTCATAGCGGCGCTTTAATTGCACTTCTATGTCGCTCCAGGCTTCGTCTACACGGTTTTTGCCGGTAACCAAGCTGTTGTAAATACCTATTGCAAAAATAACCAAAACAACCAGAATTATTAAAAATATTGTCATATTTAATTTGTTTAATTAATTTGGCTTAAGTGTATCATATTTTTACTAACTTTTGAAGTAATTTGATTCTTGATTCAATTTTATTTTTATTTACATTTTGTAGTTTTTTGGTACCAAAATTTTCTACACACAAAGACGCCATAGCCGTACCGTATAGGCAGGCTTTTCTTAGAGTTTGAGTATTGGCGTTACGTTTTAAAGCTAGGTAGCCAAAGAAGCCGCCTGCGAAGCTGTCTCCTGCGCCCGTTGGGTCTATAACGTCTTCTATCGGAAGCCCAGGAAGATGGAAAACTTCAGTTTTTTTAAAGAGCAAGAGCCCATATTCTCCGCGCTTTATTACAAGCACGCTGTTTTTGTTATGGCCCATCATTTTTAAAATTATTTTTGCGGCTTTGTAAATGTTGTGCTCTTTGCTTAACTGTCTGGCCTCTGAGTCATTAATAATAAAAATATCAATCAAGCTAATAACTTTTTTTAAATCGGGAAGCGCGGTTTCTATCCAGAGGTTCATGGTGTCCAAACCAACTAGCTTTGGTTTTTTTATTTGCTTTAGCACCGAGAGCTGCAAAGAAGGGTGGATGTTGCCTAGAAAAATATACTCGGCATTTTTTAAATTTACATTAAGCACGGGTTTAAAATTGGCAAAAACACCAAGCTCGGTTTTTATAGTGTCGCGGGTGTTTAGGTCAAAATGATATTTTCCTTGCCAGTGAAATGTTTTGCCGGCGGCTTTTTCTATACTGCCTGTGTCCGCATTGCCTTTTTTTAGAATTGTGAAGTCGGTGTCAGGAAAGTCGGAGCCTACAATACCTACAACATGCGGCTTGCAGAAATTGCCGGCCGAAAGGGAAAAATAGCTGGCGCTACCGCCTAAGGCTTTACTTATTTTACCAAAGGGGGTTTCTAAGGTGTCGAAGGCTATAGAGCCGACCACCACTACGTCTGTGGATTTTGAATTTGACAATTGTTTTTTCATGGACTAATCTTAGCATATGAATAATCAGATTTACAGAACAGCCGTGGGTATGATGATGCCTCTTTCTTAAGTGAAAGCGGCTTGATTGAATTTGAAACTTTTCGAACTTAACCAACCCCTTTTCACGAAGAAAGGGGTATTTTTATGGGATAGAAGAGAAGGAGGCCGCTATGAATCAGGTAAGTATCGATTTGAGTTTCGCGAGTTTATTTGGCAATAGTCAAGTTTGCGCTTACTGCGGAAATGAGTTTAGCGTGAGCGGCTCTGACTCAGTGGGTTTTTGCACTCAAAGCCATTGTCAAATTCCTAACCCTACGGGGATTATCGATCCGCGGCGATGCCCGGGGTGTGGTTCTAACGAGTTTAAGGTGATCTGCGGCTCCTACTTGGGTAAGGTAAAGCTGCAGTGCGGTAGGTGCTCTACCACATCCGAATCTCCAGTTTTAACTGCTAATATACTGCCTTTGCAAAATTTACTTAAGCTGTGAAAGATTAATTCTTTACGGCTTTTTTTATTTGAAAGCTTAAAAAAATCTGCTAAAATTAAGTATATGAATATACATCCAGCGTTAGTGCATTTTCCCATAGCCTTTTTTAGTCTTTATGCTTTTTTGGAAGTTCTTAGGTTTAGGGCATTTACAAACCTGCCGTTTTGGTTTTACACAAAGGCCGTGGTTTTGTTTGCCGGTGTTTTGTCAGCCCCTGTGGTTTTGCTTTCTGGAAAGGTTTCGGAAGACTTGCTTGCCTCTGACCCTTATATTGGCAGTATAGTAGAGAAGCATGAGTTTTTTGCTTTTTTGTCTTGCGGTATATTTGGAATTTTGTTTTTAGCTTATGTTATTGTTTGGTACGCAAAATATAAAAAGGAAAAGGGAATAATTTTGGAAAGTAATCTGGTAGGTTTCGTGGAAAAATTTTTGGACAAATATGCTTGGATTTTTGCTATACTAGGTTTTGTGTGTATTTTGATTACGGCTTCTTTAGGTGGACTTATGGTTTATGGTCCAAACAACGACCCAGTTTTACAGATGGTATATAGTATTTTTGTGAAGTAGGAGGCGGAGGGCGTCCTTTATCCTTTAGAGTAAGTAGTAAGTAGTAAGTAGTAAGTAGTAAGTAGTAAGTAGTAAGTAGTAAGTAGTAAGTAGTAAGTAGTAAGTTTGGTTCCGAAAGTATGCGGAATTAGTATAATGGTAGTACGAGACCTTCCCAAGGTTTAGGCACGGGTCCGATTCCCGTATTCCGCTCCAGAAAATAAATTTATTTATATATGGTAGTTCATAGGGCCGTCCTCTGCAGGCAGAGGACGGCCCTATGTCGTATTATTTGGTTATTTTAGACATCTTTGGTAAAATTAAGGTAACTATGTTTTAATTTTTGTTGTTAATTATGAGTGAGATAAAAAATAAGTTATCTTTAGAACCTTATAAAGGAACAAGAGACTTTTACCCAAAAGAACAGTTTGTACAAAACTATATTTTTTCGGTATGGAAAAAAGTATGCGAGAGCTATGGTTATTTGGAGTACAATGCCTCAATTTTAGAAGAAACCGAACTTTATAAGTCCAAAAGCGGGGAAGAGATAGTTAACGAACAAACTTATTCTTTTACCGACCGTGGCGGCAGGAATGTTACTATTCGCCCGGAAATGACGCCAACGGTGGCACGCATGGTCGCACAAAAAAGAAAGGAACTAACTTTTCCTCTCCGCTGGTTTAGTGTTCCAAATCTTTTTAGGTATGAGCGTCCGCAGAGAGGTCGACTTAGGGAACATTGGCAGCTTAATGCAGACATGTTTGGTGTTGATGGAATGGAGGCAGATGTTGAAGTTATTTCTTTGGCTCATTCTATAATGAAAGGTTTTGGAGCTAAGGACAGCGATTTTAATATTCGAATTAGCAATAGAAAACTGACAACTTTTTTACTTAAAGAGTTTTTTAGGTTAGACGAAGATAAAACTTACAAAGTTTTCAAGCTAATAGATAAAATGAAGAAGTTGCCCGAAAGTGAATTTAAAGAAGCTCTGGAAAAAGTGGTTGGAGAAATTTTTGAAGAATTATATAAAACTTTAAAGTCTGAGAATTTGGAAAGTCTGAATCAAGAAGTTTTAAACAGTGAAGGCGGAAAACAGGTAAAAGAACTTTTTGAAAAACTAAATAAGCTTGGTATTAACAATTTGGTTTTTGACTTTAGTATAGTCAGAGGTTTTGACTATTATACGGGTACTGTTTTTGAGGTATATGATACAAGTCCAGAAAACAATCGTGCACTTTTCGGGGGTGGACGTTACGACGATTTAGTGGGAATTTTTGGCGTGGAAAAAGTTCCTGGTATAGGCTTTGGTATGGGCGATGTAACTATGAGAGATTTTTTGGAGACGCATGCCTTAATGCCCGAATACAAACCGGCGGTAAAGCTTTATATTTGTCACTTGGAAGGTTGTTTAGATGCTGCAAGTAGTCTTGGAAGTTATTTAAGAGAGCTAGGTATAAATGTTTCGGTGGATTTAACAAATAGAAAAGTTTCGTTGCAGGTTAAGGCCGCGGATCGTGAAAAAATCCCTTATGTTTTAGTTGTGGGCGAAGAAGAAGTTAAAACTGGTAAATTTAAAGTAAAGAATTTAAAAGATAGTTCTGAAATAGAGGTAGAAAAAGAAAAAATTGTTGAACTTATTAAGTAGAATTGGTGTCGTATGATATTGCAGGTAGGAGTAAAAGTTTTACTAAAAAACCATGGCGGTAAATACTTGCTTTTGAAACGAAATCCGGAAAAATATTCCGGACTTTCTGTTTGGGATATTCCGGGAGGTAGGATAGAGGCAGGTGTTAGTTTGTTGGAAAATTTAAAGCGAGAAGTACTAGAGGAAACTGGTCTTAAAATAAGCGGGGTAAGGTTAGTTGCTGCACAGGATATTTTAAAATCGGACAAGCACGTGGTTAGGTTAACTTATGTCGGTAGTGCGGACGGCGAAATAAAAATCGGCGAAGAGCATACGGAGGCTAAATGGTTTTCCGCAGAAGAGGTAAGTGGTTTGGGTGCAGAATTAGATAGTTATATTGCATTACTAATAAAAGAAAATTTGTTAAATTTATAATTCAGTAAAGATGCGGTACCAGTTGTTGCTGAACTTTTTATATAAAATATGCCAAAAAAATTATTGTTCTTTTTGTTCGTAGTTGTATTTTTGTTTGCAGTTGCTTTTCTTGCTCCAAAAAGCAATGATTCCTCACCCAAGGTTGAAATTAAATCTTTTGAGGAGTGTGCCAAGGCAGGTAATTTAATTATGGAAAGTTATCCCCGCCAGTGCCGGACAAAAGAAGGTGTTTTGTTTTTAGAAACATTGACTCAGTAAAATGAAGCAAGAGCGAATCCTTCAAAAGGCTAGGTTATACATAAGAAAAAATTTTATTGCAGAGCCGACAGGGCATGATTTTTACCATATGGAAAGGGTGGCGGGAGTAGCTTTATATATTGCAAAACAAGAAAAACGGGGCAATAAATTTGTTATTGAGCTGGCTGCTTTGTTGCATGATATAGAAGACAGTAAATTTAGTAAAACTCATGAAGATTTGAGTATGACTAAAAAACTTTTGGCTGGGTGGGGTATAGAAAAAAAATTATTAGACTTTGTAATCCAGATTATCCGTTCGGTTTCTTTTAAAGGGGGTAAGAATAAGTACGTAGCCGATTCTTATGAAGCAAAAGTGGTGCAAGATGCAGACAGGTTGGACGCCTTGGGTGCCGTAGGTATAGCTAGGTGCTTTGCTTATGGGGCATCTAAAAGAAGGCCTATTTATGATCCGGCTAGAAAAAGCATCGGCAATAGCTTGGACCATTTTTACGAAAAACTTGTTTTGTTAAAAGGGCTTATGAAAACCAGAACAGGAAGAATTTTGGCTAAGGAACGACATGATTTCTTAATAAAGTTTTTGGACAGATTTTTGAATGAATGGAATTTTAAATCAAAAAAGTTATGAAAAAAATTTTAACTGGATTGGTACTCGTTGCTATTTTAGTAACTGGATTTGAGTATTACAGTCGGTATCATGAAAAAATAAAAGATTTTGCTGCTGATGGTTACGAAAAACTAAGTCAAATAAGACCTACGGAGGAAAAAAGGGAGGTTATAACACCGGGTGCTCTCCGGTCTAAGGATCAGTCGAAAAATTCGTATCTAACTCGTGTAGGCACAATAAATCAGACAAATTTGCAAAGGCAGCAGTTGGGTTTGCCGGCTTTGGTGGAAAACTCCGAGCTTGGTCGTGCCGCTTTGGCTAAGGCCAAAGATATGTTCGAGGGGCAGTATTTTGAACACATCTCTCCTATAGGTAAAGGTCCTGGGGATTTGGCAGAAGAGGCAGGTTATTTTTTTGTAGCGGTTGGGGAAAATTTGGCTTTGGGTAATTTTAAAAATGATGCCGTTTTAGTACAGGCGTGGATGGATAGTCCTGGTCACCGAGCAAATATTTTAAGTTCCAAATATACAGAAATTGGTGTGGCGGTTTTAAAAGGTGAATTTGAAGGTCATTCAACGTGGATAGCAGTTCAGGAGTTTGGAAGACCAAAAAGTTCTTGTCCGAGTGTAGATTCTGGTTTAAAGCTACAAATTGGGCAATATAAAGAGGAGATAAATTCTATGAAGCCTAAGGTTGAGGATTTAAAGAGCTATTTAAGCTCCACAGAGCCAAAGACTCAGGATGAAACAGATGTTTATAATGTAAAAGTGGGTGAGTATAATGATATGGTTAAAATTTTTAACAACAAGGTGGATTGGTTAAAGGAACTTACTGCAAAATATAATTCTCAAGTGACTGCCTTTAATGCATGTGTCGGTGAATAACTGTTTTGGTTTATTTTGCTCGAATTTGGTATAATTTAAATAAGCAGGGGTTTGTTAAAAACTCCTAAATTAAACGTGAAAAATATGAAAAAAATCTTAGCCATAGTCGCCTTGCTTCTGGTGACAACCTCGGTTCAGGCGGCAGAATTAATGGCTCCTCAAAGCGAAAAGGAAGCCAATTTAAACATCTCTGCTTCAGAAGTGCATAAAAATTTGTATGTAGCTGCGCCTAATTTGTCTGTAAATGGCAAAACCGAAGGCGACCTTACCGCTGCTGGTGGAACTGTCACTTTGGAAGGGCAGGTAGAAGATGATTTAATTTTGGCAGGCGGGAATTTGTTTGTGAATGGGCCAATTGGTGGAAATGCTAGAATAGCGGGGGGAAATATAAATGTTTCTAGCCGGGTAGCCGGTGACTTAGTGGTAGCCGGGGGAAATGTAATACTTAGCGAAAGAGCTATTGTTGAGGGTGATTTGGTTGTTGTGGGCGGAAGTGTGGTAATAAATGCACCCATAAAAGGCTCTGTGCGTTTTGTGGGAGGAGAGTTAACCTTAAATTCTAAAGTAGACAGAGATGTTAATATAAGAGCGACTAGTCGTGTGGTGGTAGACAGTAAGGCCGAGGTTGTTGGTAAATTAAGTTACAAATCTCCGGTTGAAGTTGTTGTTAAAGACGGAGCAAGTTTAAATGAAGTTGTTTATACTCCAATGGCCAAAAAGGATAACCGGGCTAAATTGGCAGGGTTTTTTACAGCTACTTTGGTTATAAAGCTTCTGGCATGGATGTTGGCAGCTTGGTTGCTCTTGGTTTTAAGAAGGACTAAATTAGAAAACGTTTTAGCCACGGTAAAATCTCAGCCTTGGGAATCTTTGGGTTTTGGTTTTCTTGCTTTAATTGGTTGGCCTATTGCCGTACTTGTTGTGGCTCTAACTATTGTGGGTTATTATGTGGCTTTGGTTTTAGGCTTGGCTTACGTAGCCGCTTTGCTTATTGCTAGTTTAATGTCAGCGATTTTTGTAGGAAACTTGGCAATGGGATATTTGGCTAAGGGCGAGAAGCATGTTCCTTCTTGGCAAATTGCGGTTTTGGGAGTATTGCTATGGCAATTATTATCTTTAATACCGATAGTAGGATGGGTGGTAAAAGCCGCTGTATTTGTCATGGTTTTGGGTGCTTTGTTTAAATATATAAAGAGTGAATTAAAAGAAAAATCGATTTAAGACTTTTGCGATAAAAGATTAAAATTAAAGGATAATAATATGGGATTATTTGACAAGCTAAAAGATATAAATGAAATGCGCAAACAGGCTAGCCAAATGCAGGCAATGTTGGCACAACAGACCGTTACAGGCGAGTCTGGGGGCGGTAAAGTAAAGATTACTATCGATGGAAATATGGACGTAAAAAGCGTTGAAGTTGCTCCGGAAGTGGCTGGCGATAAGAGCGAGGTCGCTCGGCATGTCCGGTCTGCCTTGGAAGACACTTTCAAGCAGCACAAGAAAATGCTTCAAAAGAATTTTAGTGGTATGCTTCAGTAATTATTTTTTAAAGGTTCTTTTAGAATTTCTTGGAGGACACCTTTTTAAAACTGTATAAAAGAATGTATAAAAAGATAGGTATAATATTTTCGTGTTTTATTTTGTTGGCTTTTAGTAGCCAAAGTGTTTTTGCTTTGAACATGGAAGAAATTATGCCCAAATCTGGAACCGTAAATGCTGTTAAGGAGTCCGAGGCCTACATTGTTATAGACAAAAAAACGAATGAAGTAATGCTTTCAAAAAATGAAAATTTATTGTGGACGCCTGCTTCTTTAACTAAGCTAATGACTGCTATGGTTTTTTTAGACAGCAAGACCATGTTGAGTAAAAAAGTGGCTATGAAAAAAGAAGATGAAGTTGGTGGGTCAAGGCTTTATACTAAGACTGGTGTGCAATATAAGGCGTCTGACCTCTTTCATGCTTCTTTGATTGCTTCAAATAACAATGCAACTAATGCGCTTGCGCGTTCAACAGGATACAGTAGGGAAAAATTTGTGGGTCTTATGAACAAAAAAGCTGCCGAGCTTGGAGCAGGGCAGACCAAATTTTTTGAGCCAACGGGCATAGATCCAAAAAATTTAACTACTGCGTCGGATTTTGCTAAAATAATAAACGCGGCATTTGCCGACCCGTATATTGGGCAGGTGGTTAAGAAAAATGCTTATTCATTTACGGCCGTAAACAGTAAAACTTATAAGCATAATTTGGTGACCACTAACAAGCTTTTGGGCGACGGACAAGTGGGCGCTTTAGGCGGGAAGACTGGGTATTTAGAAGAGTCGAAATATAACTTTGCCACTATTACTAAAGATGGGTTTGGAAATGAGTATATAATTGTGGTGTTGGGGGCGGAAAACTCAGCTGCTCAGTTTGGGCAGGTAAAGAAACTTGCTTACGATGCTATGGCAAAACGAATTTTTGGTTTTAGTGCGGTTTTGGGAACATCGACTTCTGTTTCAAATAAATAGTAGTAATATATAATCTTGAAGGGAAGTGTTGTAAACAAGTTTTAGGAAAGTAGAAAAATATTTTTTGATTAAAAATTTTATGAAAAAATTAGTTTAAATAATTTATGAATAAAAAGACGTCTGTAATTATAACTGTAGTTGTGGTTTTGTTTTTAGCTTTTGGTTTTTTACTTTATAAAATATCGCCCCCACCGGTTTCGGCTCTTAAGCTAAAAGAGTTTGACTTTAGTCAGGTAAAGCAAGTCGACAGGCCTAGAGATGTAACCGCAGAGGACCATGTAAGAGGCAATAGGGAAGCTAAAAATACACTGGTGGTATACGAAGACATACAGTGCCCTGCTTGTAGGGCATTTAACCCAACTTTGCAGCAGTTACCAAGCTTGCTTAAGGATACTAAAGTTGTTTTTAGGCATTATCCGCTGTACCCAACTCCGCACATGAATGCTTTGTCTGCGGCGTATGCTTCTGAGGCAGCCGGAGCTCAGGGTAAATTTTGGGAATTTGTGGACATGATGTATGAAAGACAAAATGAATGGTCAAATGAAAAAAATCCGCTTGAAAAAATGGTGGAGATAGCAGCAGCAGCTGGCGTAAGCAACATAGAACAGTTTAAGAAAGATATTTTGGAAAGCAAGTATAGTGAAAAAATCCAGGCAGATAATTTTGAAGCTGTTGGCGTAGGTGCGGATGCAACTCCGACTCTTATGTTTAATGGGACAAAAATTAAGCTGACCTCGGGAACTTTAGAAGATTTAACGAAACAGGTTGAACCGCTTTATATAAAATAAAAAACGCGTAAAATTTACGCGTCAGCCGTGCAAGGTTGCAGCAAATGCTGCGCCCAAAGCCAGTGCGAGTGTGGCAAACAAAGAAATAAGTGACCCATGGCCCCTCATTTTGGCATCCTCCTTTCCTGAGATTTCGAACTTACATAAAAATTACAGGTATAATTTTTTACTGTCAAATAAAATAGGCTCCCTTCGGTTTTGAATGGAGCCTTTTGGTTACTTGAGCGTGTTTTTGGACACCAAGCGTGGTGGCCCAAACAGGTTTTGAAATTCGGCCTGGTAGTCTTTCCATGCCTCGGACTCGCGAGCTACGAAAGCGTCGTCGCCGCACAGTTCGCGTTTTTGTGGGTCGTCCTGTATGGGTACGCAAAGGTCTCGTGTACCATTGGTTTTGCCTCCGCGCTGGATCCGGGTATTTATAACCTCTCCGCTGAGGTCGCGGAAGACGCGGTTACTGCTGGCGGCGTCTTCAAGTCGTTCGGTAGTCCGCTTTACCAGCTCGTCCGTGGTTTTTACCACGTACGTTTCCCGCCCCGCTTCTGCCCGCAGGTCCCATGCGCCGTCGTAATCGCAGTCGACGAACAAAGGTCCCGTACCGCGGTTCCAAATGGTTCCGCTGGCTGTCCAGTCGGCGCAGTCTTTCAGTACGTCCCCCGTGGGTTCTATTTTTTCCAGGGCGGGAATCGGCACATATGCAATAGGCTTTTCCTCGCAGCCCGTCGAAAAAACCAAAGCCATCATCGTCACAATCCAAAAAATGTTCTTCATCGGCTCTCCTTGTAGTTCTCGCCCTATACGGGCGAACATAACAGTTTATAGTATATTGATATTGTAAGTCAATATTGGTACAATACCGCTTGTATGAAAAAGCAAATGCAAAAAAAACCTAAGGTTTTAATGGCTCTGTCAGGCGGTATAGACAGTGCGGTTTCGGCTTGGCTTTTACTGAAGCAGGGCTACGAAGTAGAAGCAGCTTTTATGAAAAATTGGACCAGCCAAGAAGGGCTTTTAAAGAACGAGTGCCCATGGCTAGAAGACAGGCGCGAAGCTTTGCGTGTAGCGGCTTTTTTAGGCATTCCGCTTTATACTTTAGACTTTGAAAAAGAGTACCAAAATAATGTAATGGGGTATTTTTTTAAAGAGTACAAGGCTGGACACACTCCAAATCCCGACGTTATGTGTAACAAGGAAATAAAGTTTAAAATGCTTTATAACTGGGCAATGAAAAAGGGTTTTGACTACTTGGCGACGGGGCATTACGCTCGTGTATACGCGAGCGAAAAATCAAATATCAAAAATCAAATATTAAAAAATAAAAACAATTCATTTTCAACTGACCACTATTCACTAGTTCGAAGCGCAGATGAATTTAAAGACCAGACTTATTTTATTTACAATATAAAAAAGGAGCAGTTGCCCCATGTGCTTTTTCCTATTGGTGGTATGAAAAAAGAAAAGGTCAGAGCTATGGCGCGCAAAATTGGTCTGCCAAATGCCGAACGGCGCGAAAGCATGGGGTTGTGTTTTGTGGGCAAAATCCGTTTGAAAGATTTTTTGGAACAAAAGCTTAAAGTAAAAAAAGGTCAAATATTCGACCAGGATGGGAAAAAAATAGGTACTCACGAAGGTTTGCATAACTATACTATTGGCCAGCGCCAAGGGATAAAAGTTGGCGGCGGCGGTCCTTATTTTGTTTATGCAAAAGATTTGGCAAAAAACCGACTTTATGTGATCAATAACCCGGAAGACGAAAGGCTGTATACAAAGGAAGTTCAGTTGCATTCGATGAATTGGCTTGCTGTTGGCTACCCGCTACCCGCTACGGGCTACCAGCTAAAAGGCAGATACAGGCATCAGGGCGAATTGGTACCGTTAAAAATTACTCACGTAAAAAAGGATTTGTATAACGTGAAATTTAAACATCCACAAAAGGCTGTTGCCTCTGGACAAAGTTTGGTATTATATAAAGGTAAAGTGTGCGTGGGCGGAGGGGTTATTGCTTAAAAATTGTTTACCGAAATAAAATAAAAATATGCCTGAATTTGGTCTTAGGCCAGAAAATTGGGAGCCGCCAAAGGAGAATAAAGGGGAGAGGGGAGCAAGCATGAGCAGGCGGGAGTTCTTGGAAGCTGCTTTGAGCAGCGGGGCTTCTATATTGGCGGCAGGTTTGTCAAAAAAAGTTATTGAGAGGATCGGGTCGAATAGAGAAAAAGAAAAGGGAAAACCTTTCCCCGATTTTGTTAATGACACTACTAACAATGAATACAAAGATTTGGTACCCGAGAATATTGCAGATATTGTAGATGAAGCTTGGGATGCTTTAGAGCCAATAGAGGCTGGCTTTGAAGTAACGAAAGTACCAATTAAGAAAAGAAAAGAAAGGAAAACGGTTAGAAAGCCAAAAGGTAAACGGGCGCCTGAGTTTGCAGACAAACTTAGATATAATGTTTTGCTCGCTTTAATTGATTTAAGCAAAAACGCAAAAAAAGAAATTCATATATTAAAGGTAGACGAGGTTGGAAATGTGCGGCAAGATGAAAATTTTTTACCGAATGAGGCCTTGGAGGAAGGTGCTCACGAGGTTCAGGTCGGCTCAAATTTAGGAGTGGGCACAAGTTACTCGGTAACTTTGCCAGTCAACCATACTGTACTTGCCACAAAGCGGGCAATAAAAAACGGGAACGGGGAATTTGAAGAAGTGATTTACTCTCCTTATGCGGCAGAGCTTGATACCCCGGTTTTAAGGAGAGTTGGCTACAGCTATTTAAAGGAATTGGTTGACAGGTCTGCTGCCGAGCTCGACAAAAAGAATGTACGGTCTATTTCCAAAAAAGGCTTACGGGTTACCGAAGCGGTGCCAAAGGACCTGGTTTTAAAGCTTGCTTTGGTGGAGCAGATTGATCCTTTTATTTTTAAAAACCGGTCAAATAGGCTTCGGTCCAGGCTGGGTATAAGTATGGAGGAGGCTGATGTTAGAATTATGAAAAGCATGGCAAACCAGGCCTTGACTGTAATGGGTGCAAATAGGGAAGTGTCCAGGCGCTATGCGCGAAGTCCTGTGGGCGCCCGCGGTCTTTTCCAGTTTATGCCTGGGACATATAAGTCATTAGCCGGCGATCTGTATCCAAATGCCAAGCTTGAACCTGATTTTGTAAGTGGTGCTACAGAACATTTGAACGCGGCCCAAGCAGCTCTTTTACTTTTTGATTCGGACAGGAGGAGTGCACCTGCTGAATTTAGGGAAAGATTTGATAAGGAGTCAAAGTTGTTAGGTATGTATCTTTCGGCTTGCTACAATGCTGGAGCCCCCAGGATTTCCGAAACGGTTAAGAAGTTTGGAGACGGTTGGACTAGACACGTGCCGCCGGAGTCGAGAGATTATATAAGGAAATATTTGGCATTGGAGAGCTTGTTTGAAAACGATCCGGGCCCTGAGCCACAAGCCAAGTTTGAGAAAAAAGACAGAGCGGGATTTGTAGATAGAAATAGAAATAGAAAGCTGGGGCTGGAGGAGGTACCGTTGCAACTTCGTGGTTCAAAAGCCTCTATGCAGAGGCAGCACGAGCAAGCTAGACGCGACAGACTAGAATATATAAGTGACGAGGAGCGTTTAAACAAATATACTCAGCATAAAACCCCTGTTGAAAGACGCAAAAATCCTAAACTGGTTCCTTTACCTGAAAATGATTTTGTAATGATTGACCCCTCGTTGCCAGCATTTAGAAGATATTGCTTGCCTGAAGTGGCTAAGTTTTTAAATGATTTAGGCATGGCAAGTAAGAATTTTAATTCTAAATTTGAGCCAATTATGGTGACTTCGGCGGTAAGGCCGGAAAGCGTGCAAAAGGCTTTAAGTAAAAAGAATGGCAATGCGGCAAGGAATTCGGTTCATCCAACGGGAGCGGTTGTGGATTTTGTTTATAATGCTTTGCCTAAAGGACCTTATACCGTTTATAACGGAATGAGTCAGACGCAGCTTGATTGGACGGCGCAATATTTAATAGATTTAGAAAAGCAAAATAAGTTGGAGGCAACTCAAGAACGGCAAATGCCATGTTTTCATGTGATGGTGTTTAAAAAATATGGAAAATAGACATTAAAGTAGCAATTTGTTATACTTTTAGCAAATTATTCACTTTAAAATATGGGACTTAAAAATTTACCTTTTGGTGAGTTGGAAAAATTTAATGTAGTAATAGAAATTACCAAGGGCAGCCAGGACAAATATGAATATGACGAAAAGTTAGACGTTATAAAGTTGGATCGCGTATTATATGGCAGCCAGCGTTTTCCTGTAAACTACGGCTTTGTGCCGGAGACTCGAGCAGAAGATGGTGACCATACAGATGTTTTGCTTTTTTCTACTAACCCGATTTTGGCAGGAGCAGTTGTCGAGGCAAGGGCAGTTGGGTTTATGCAAATGGTAGACACGGGGGAAGTTGATAATAAAATATTGGCAGTTCCCGTATCTGACCCTAGGTTTGCTTCTGTAAAGGGTATAAATGACATAGAGCCTCATATTTTAAAAGAAATTCAGAATTTTTTTGAAAGCTATAAGACCTTGCAGAACAAGAAGGTAGAAGTAAAAGGTTTTGAAGATAAAGACAGGGCTGTAAAAGAACTGGAAGCGACAAAAAAAGTTTACGAATCGTAAACAAAATAAAAAATCCGCCCCCTTAATGTGTGGGGCGGATTTTTTATTTTGCTTATTGGGATATTTGTATGGAAGCTATCATGGCGTTAAATTCGGGCATAAGGCTCAGTGAAGGACCGAGGTCGAAAGTAAAGTAGGTATTGTTAGTATTGAGGCCGTAAAGCAGGTTTGAAACATTTAGTGCAGGTACGCCTCCTATTGTAGTGGTAACGGCCGGGAGTCCTTCCATAACGTAGTAGTTGTTTTCGGACACATAGATTTTGATATTGTAAAATTTCTTGCCAGGATCTATTTCGACAATTTGGTATTGGCCAGATTTTTTAGCCGGTTTAACTTTCCAGGAAGAAGGTATTTTAAAATTTAAGCCGAAAGTCCCCAGGTCATGTGTTTGCCAAGAAGAGGTGTCCGGTAAAGGCCTTGTTTCAGCTGCGTAGGCGGTGCTAACAGGGCTAGGTGCTCCGTTTTTTGAGGAACCGGTTACAATATAGGTTAGGTTACTGTTTTTTAAATTTTGACTGGAAAGTATTACAAACAAGCCACCTATGAAAGCTAGGCTGGTGAGAATTATAAAACTGCTAGTTTGTGAAGATAATTTTTGTTTCATTTTGATTTGCTTGTATTTTTATTAAATCAAAATTTAATTCACATGTCAAACTATTTGGCAATGTCGAAAAGTTTGTCCAACCGGGCGTCGTTTCCGCAATAAAAAAGGTTATTGGTTAAGTTTACGCAAAAGCCCGGATTTTTGTGAATATATGAGTATTTTGGTAAAAACCAATATAAAAAATATATTGCTGCAAAGATAAGTAGGTATAGAAAATATTTTAGTAGTCTAAACATGCTATTTCTCGGGCAATTGGCAGGTTACGTTTATTAAACGATGGTCGGAAACATAACCTCCGACTGAGGCTTTTACGGTTTGTAAATTTTTTACCAGAAACCAGTCGAGTTTTAATTTGAACATCTCAAGACCAATTCTTAAAGGAGACCAGGTGGCTTGGTTTAGATCTAAGCTTTCTGTAAAGCCATGGTCGGAAATTTTGCGGTGAAAAATTTCTTTTTCCGACAGTTTTTTATGCTCTGCTCCCAGGTGCATTTCTTCGTTTGGCCAGCTGTGCCACCACTTAACTATTTTTCTGGCGATTTGGTTTTTTGGCATGGCTACGTTCATGTCGCCGCAAATAATAATAGGACCTTGCCATTCTATTGCGTCGGCGAGAATATATTCTATTTGTTTTAACCTGGTTAAAAGCCCCATTTTCTTTATGACAAAATGGCAAACATAAAAACGAACTATTTTTCCGTGAATTTCAATTTCGGCTCGTATGGCATTTTCAATAGGTAAATTTTTGCTAGAAAATTGCGGAAAGATTAGTTCGCTAGCATTTAGGATTGGATGTTTGCTTAAAAGTACGTTATGGTTAAAACCGGGGGTATGGTCGTGGGACAGGCTGTTATTTTTTGGTATGAACTTATAATAGTGGTTTAGTTCAGGCGTGTTTAAAAGTTTTTCGTTTGCGTCGGTCATTTCCTGAAGACAGATAATGTCGGAGTTTTGTGAAGTTAAGACTGGAACAGCCCTTTTAAAAGGCAGGACAGATCTTTTGCTGCCCACACCCTGTACATTCCAGCATAATACTGAAAATTCTTTCATTTTTATATATAGAAATATATACATTATTTTACCATAAATTGGCAAAACTTGATAAATTATGTTAAAAACTTTATAATGTGTGCTGTTGAAGACATGTATGGTATAAGATGTAAGATTTATGATGTGAGAATTTTGCTCTTCACAATTGTGCCTGAATTATTGCCCGGTAGCCAAGTGGTAAGGCTGCGGACTCTGAATCCGCCATCCTAGGTTCGAATCCTAGCCGGGCAGCCAGTTTGAGATAGGCTCGGACTCCACGAGCATAAAATATGAACAATGATATCTATAATCAGCAGATAGCCTTCTTCACTCAGGAACTAGAGAAGATTGGAAAAATTCTTTCGGATCAGACGGCTGGAACCGGTACTCTACTTACCATTGTTGGTTTATTGTCTTTTCTCCCTCAGCTACTCGTCACAAATAGCGAATACATATCTTCGTTTCTGCTTTGGACATTTTGGATACTCATATTAGCTATCGCCACTTATTGGCCTGCCTCTCTAAGAGTTTCTTCAATTATCAAGGGGCATCCATTTGCCACCACTGGTTCCTCACTGCAAACAGAGATTTTGAAAAAGACGAATGAATACTTGGATTTGGTATGGAGAAAGTCTGTTGAGAATCACGATGCTGTATTGTTTTGGAATAGCATAAGTAAGTCATTATTGTACGCTTACCTCTTTTCCTTGGTCTCAAATTTTTATGTATTCGTTTTCCATGGGACTCCTGATTTTTGTACTTCTTTACTGTTACTAACAATCTCTGTGATTATCGCTCTGATTCTTTTTTGGATACCGAGAATGAAGTCACAGAAAGGCAGAGTTATAGGTGATAAATAACCCATTCCGAGGAGCGTCAAAATTGTAGAATAAAAGTAATCAAAAAAGCCTTGTGGGGCTTGATGGGTAAATATACGAGACCGAGGAGGCCAGCCAACAAAAGATTTAATTAGTACAAATGTAAGTCGCATCACTGGCGATTGTAAGGACATGGCCTGTATTATTTTATAGGGTCATGTTTTTTCATATATTTATTAAACTGGAATTTTGATTTTGGTATATAATATACATATGCAAAACAAATACATTGATTACTATAAAAATAACCCAGAAGGGTATTGGTTTAAAAGGAAACTTTATGGTTATGGTTGGGTGCCGGTTAGGTGGCAGGGTTGGGTAACCATTAGTGTTTGGTTGTTGTTGGTTATAGTATTTTCGCTGACTTTGGATGAAAGTTCTCCACCCAGAGAAGTTGTATTTACTTTTGTTATGCCAATGGTTTTTTTAACAGGCTTACTTATTCGTATCTGTTACAAAAAAGGCGAGAAGCCTCGCTGGCAATGGGGGCTTAATGAGAAAGAAAAATAACTAAATTAAACTATGAACAATATGTTACCTGACGAAAAATCTCAACGCTTTGTTGCTATTCTAAATAAGAAAGTTGAGTCTGGAAAACTTATGAATGCTTTGGGGCACATGACCGCTGGACTTGCGGGTGGTTTTGGTAAAGGTCAGGAAATGTGCTTTTTAGAGTATAAAGACAAAGATGGTGGAGTCCATCCTCATATTTCTCATTTTCCATTTATTGTTTTGAAGGCAGAAAATTCCAATCAGATCCGAAAAGTAAGAAATGAAGCTATTGGCCGAAACATTATGTTTACTAATTTTACCAGCACAATGACAGTTGGAAGTTCGGCAGAACAACAAGAGCGCACAAAGAATACACCAGAGGCCGAGCTGGAGTATTACGGAATCTGCTTGTTCGGTTCAACGCAAGACTTAAGAGAGTTTACTGGCAAGTTCTCCCTATTTAGTTAGAAAAAAATTTATGGACTTATCTTTAGTAATTCCCGTTTTTTTAGCCGGGCTGCTTACATTTTTTGCACCTTGCACTTTTCCGCTTTTGCCTGCTTATTTGAGTTTTATTGGCGGGGTTTCGTTAAATGAAATAAAAGAAAACCCAAGCCTGTCCGTGAGAAGGAAAGTTTTTATAAATGCTTTATTGTACGTTTTAGGTTTTAGTTTTGTGTTTGTGGTGCTTGGAAGCTTGTTTGGTTTGGGTGGAGGGACCTTGTTTCGGTACAGGGCAATTTTAAGTAGTGCCGGAGGGTTTGTTGTTTTATTGTTTGGGCTATTTATTGTTTTTCAGCCTCAGGCTAAAAGTTTTGGTTTTTTATATAGGGATGGCAGGTTAGGAATTTTTAAATATTTAAAACCAGGCAAGCCAATAAGCTCTTTTTTATTTGGCGCTGCTTTTGCATTTGGGTGGACTCCTTGCGTGGGTCCTGTTTTGGGCGCTGTTTTAACTTTAGCGGCAACGGGTTCAACAGTAGTTTATGGAGTAACTTTGTTGGCAATATTTTCTTTAGGACTTGCGGTGCCATTTTTGGTAGTCGCCTCTAGTAGTGCGTGGGCTTTGGAAAGAATAAAAAACGCCAATAAATTTTTAAGGATAACTTCCTTGCTCGGTGGCATGCTATTGGTTGTTTTGGGCTTATTGTTAATAAGCGGACATATAGAAATATGGACTAATTATTTTTATAAGGTTTTTCCGGTACCTTCTAACGTATTTTTGAAGTACTATTAGGCAGGGTAGGAATATTTCATTTAGATGTTTATAAAATATTTATATTGTGTATAATAGAATTATGTAAATAAGAAGGTAATGTTGTGCATATGAATAATCATATTGAAAATAGGCCTTGGGGAAGTTACGAAATTTTAAGTGAGT
This sequence comes from Candidatus Doudnabacteria bacterium, assembly GCA_016788665.1. Classification (GTDB taxonomy): domain Bacteria; phylum Patescibacteriota; class Doudnabacteria; order UBA920; family UBA920; genus JAEUSF01. Next base: position 24,147 of record JAEUSF010000012.1, read on the forward strand.
TTAGTGTAAATGAAACGGGTTTTACTGACTCTTGTATAAAAAAGTTGGTGGTAAAGCCTTTGGCTAAACTTTCTTACCAGTCCCATAAATTGCGTAACGAGCATTGGTTTTTTGTGCAAGGTGAAGGCACAGTGGTTTTAAATGGACGGGAAATGCCGGTAAAAGTCGGTAGCAGCGTAGATATAAAAATAGGGGACAAGCATCGCATAATAAATACTTCAAAAGAAAAAGAATTAATTTTTATTGAGTCTCAGACCGGACACTATGACGAAAATGACATAGAAAGGTTTGAAGACGACTATGGGAGAGTATAATATGGAAAATCCTGACATATTGCCAGACCCTATTAAGTATCAAGGCCAGCTGGAATCATTAAGCACGAATATTAAAGCAGAGGGGACAGGTCCTAATCCGAAGGAAAGCGAAGATGATTCTGCAGATGACGAAGTAGGATAAAATATTGGTTTTGATAAAAAGATGAAAAAGATGGGAGTCTTCTGGAAGACTCCCATCTTTTTAAGATGCGCGGACCCACCTCTTTTGGCGGATGGTAATTTAAGGTATTAAATTGTCATATTGCCCCAGCCATATTTGTCTGGGTTAAAACCGGCTCCGCAAGTGGTTTCTATAAGTGCAGTACAGATTTGGTACGGGTCTAGGTTTGCAGCTGGGCGTCTGTCTTCTAAGTAGCCTTTGCCTTTGTTAGCTGTGTCCATAGGAATGCGAATAGAAGCGCCACGGTCGGAAACACCGTAACGGAATTGGTGGATGGAGCAGGTTTCGTGTTTGCCGGTTAGGCGTTTGTCGTTGTCGGCACCGTATACTTTTATATGTTCTTTATGAAAGCGTCCAAGTTTTTCGCAGGCCATGTTTATAACCGCAATTCCGCCTTCTTCTCTCATGGCTTTGGTGGAAAAGTTCGTGTGTCCACCGGCACCATTCCAGTCGCCTGGCATTGGTTTTGGGTCAAGTTTGGCGTAGACTTCGTGTTCTTCTCCTAAACGGTAAAGCAGCCATCTGGCTAACCAAAGCTGGTCTGAAACTTCCAAAGGCGGCAAAGCCCCAACTTGGAATTCCCATTGGGCGGGCATGACTTCCGCATTTATGCCGGATACAGCTATGCCGGCGTTAAGACAGGCTTTTAAATGCTCTTCGACAAGCGGTCTGCCATGAACTTCGTCGTGGCCTACTCCGCAATAGTAGCGGCCTTGAGGAGAAGGGTAGCCGTCTTTCGGCCAACCCAAAGGCCATTCTTTTCTATATAAAGTGTATTCTTGTTCAATGCCAAAAATTGGCTCGTGTTCTTTAAATGCTTCGGCCGTTTTGGCAAGTATATGTCTGGTATTTGTCGTGTGTGGTGAACCGTCTGCATTTAAAACTTCACACATAACAAGCAGGTTAGGCGCTTTGTTTATAGGGTCGGTTATATAGTAAACAGGTTTTAGCATGCAGTCGCTAAAGTGTCCTTCGGCTTGCTCGGTGGAAGATCCGTCAAAGCCCCACATTGGTATGTCGGATACCGAATTGACCGGACCATCAAATATTTTGGTCTTGCTTCTAAGTTTGGATGTAGGTTTTCTGCCGTCCAGCCAAATGTATTCTGCCATGATTTTTTGTGACATATTTATTTTCCTACCGATCCGAATCTACATGTACTACAATCCCTGCCCGAAATGCTAAACATATACGTTGCAGGCGGGCGAATCTACAGATGGCTACGGATAATATTTATCTTTAGTCATTCGTAGATTCGGATGTGATTCGTATATTAGGATCGCTTAATTATTGTAAACGAAAAAACACCTATGTGTGGTTTGCCCCCTTGGACAATTTTGGGTGTTTTTTTTAAATTTAACTATTTATTTTTATACGTTAATTCTAGTTAATTTATTTTAGTTATACAAATTGCAAAAACAAAAGGGAATTTGTTAATACTAAATATTTATCCACAAAAAAATACCGCCTTTGCAAAAAGTGCGGATTTAACGGTTAAGTCTTCTGGCTCTAATACTCATGGAAAAAGAGCCTTTAGATGTGGTTGGTATCCAGCGCGTAATTTTGGCGACCCTGCACGGGTCGGAAGGTAGAGGGGTTTGCTCGGGGGCAGGTGGCGCTTGTAAAGTCAGAAGAGGCTTTTCTTTTTTTGATGTTTCCCATCTTAAAAGTGTTGACATGGTTCCTCGCGAATGTATTTTAACAAAAAGCCGAATAAAATAAAATGGCATTTATGGGTAATTTGTGGTATAATTCATGTGTAATAAAAACAAGTTTGAAACCAAAAAATAAAATTTAAATGCCTTTTTTTGAAGATTTAAAACAACAGGTAAATGACTATTTGGACGCTAAAGAGGTAGCTAAGCTTCGGGGTACTGTGGCGACTATTTTGCGCGAGCGGGAAAATTTAAAGGGCTGGACCGAAAAGGAGTTAAGACTTACAACTTTGGCTTTTAAGGATGATATAAAAAAGGGCGCGTCTTTGGATTCTATTTTGGTTCAATCTTATGCCGTTATGTGTGAAGCGGCGAGAAGAATTTTGGGTAAAGTGCCATACGATGTGCAAATTTTAGGCGGATTGGTTATTCACAAAGGTAAGGTGGCAGAAATGAAAGCAGGTGAAGGTAAAACTTTAACCGAAACCATGCCGGTTTTTTTAAATGCTCTTTCTGGCCGTGGCGTTCATATAATTACAACTAACGACTATTTAGCTGAGCGGGACCAAAAGCAAATGGGCATGCTTTATGACTATTTGGGTTTGAGTTCTGCCTTTGTGACTTCGGACATGAAAAACGATGCTCGGAGGAAGGCTTATGCTTCAGACATAACTTATGTAACAAACCAGGAAATTGGTTTTGACTATTTACGTGATAATTTGGTTTTCGAAAGGAGCGAGAGGGTTTTAAGAGCGGAGCATCCTTTAAATTTCGGTATTGTAGACGAGATAGACTCTATACTTATAGACGAATCTCGTACGCCTTTAATTATTGCGGAACCAGTAAAAGAGGAGCGGGGACTTTACGATTTGTTTACTAAAATAGTAAAAAAGCTAAAAGAGGCGGAGGATTTTACGGTAGATTATAAGAACAAGCAAGTGGCTATGACTAACGAGGGACTCGACAAGGTGGAGTCAATGGTGGGCGGAAAGGTATTTTCTAAGGATAATCCCATGTATGTTTTTTATTTGGATGTTTGTTTGAAAGCGCAAATAATTTTTGAAAAGGATCGTGACTATATTATTAGTAAAGATGGGGTGGAAATTGTAGATGAATTTACCGGCAGGGTGCTGCCAGGACGTAGGTTTACCGACGGAGTTCACCAGGCTATTGAAGCAAAAGAAAATGTTGCGGTTAAAGAGGCGGACAGGACCGTAGCGGCTATAACTTTCCAGAATTTTTTTCCAATGTATGAAAAGCTCTCTGGTATGTCGGGTACAGTTATGCGTAGCCGTGACGAGTTTCAAAAAGTTTATAAGCTAGAGGTCGTGCAGATACCGACCAACAAGCCCCTGGCAAGGCTGGAAAAAAACGATTTGTATTTCAAAACCGAAAAAGGCAAGTTTACAGGAATGATGAAAAAGATTGCCGAAATTCACAGTAAGGGGCAGCCTATGCTCATTGGTGCAAGAAACGTAGAAATAGCTCACAAAGTTTCCAAATTGTTAAACGACAACAATTTTCCTCATCAGCTTTTAACCGCGGCTGATAATCGTTCTGAGGCGGCAAAAATAGAGCAGGCGGGACAGGAAGAAATGATAACTGTGGCAACCAATATGGCGGGCCGTGGGACAGATATAATTTTAGGTCCTGGCGTAGACAAGATGGGAGGGCTGTATGTTCTTGGGACTGAAAGGCACGAGTCGAGGCGCATTGACGATCAGTTAGTGGGTAGGGCAGGTAGGCAAGGCGAGCCGGGCAGTTCACAGTTTTTTGTTTCCATGGAAGACGAGATAATGCAGCTCTTTGGCAGCGAAAAAATTATTGACGCTATGGAGGCGTATGACATACCAGAGGATGAATATATTTCCGGACCTTCTTTGGATGCTGCTTTTAAGCGGGCACAAGATTTTGTTGAAAGCAAGAATTATGATGCGAGGCTGTATTTGTACAAGTATGATAGGGTTACCAATTACCAGCGCACAGTTGTTTATAAGCTACGGGAATTTTTGCTTGAGAATGAAGTCAGTAGTAAAAAGTTTTTAGACGATGCTGTTTTTTCGGTCGTAGAGGAAATTTTTAAGCTTGAACAGCCTGACATTATTAGCGGACAATTAAAAGAGGTTTTTAAAATTGACATAAAAACTGAGGAATTAAAATCTGCGTTTGGACATAGACGTAATCCAAACAATCCGGAAAGGCAGTTAATTCGTAAAAAGTTT
>JAEUSF010000013.1 GCA_016788665.1 Candidatus Doudnabacteria bacterium
AATACTATTAGAAAGATATTCTGCAGTAGACCCTTGAATTATTTACACAAATTATACATAAATTTAGAGCTTTTTGCAATTATTTTAGACGTGCGGTAAAATGCCTGTACCCTACGCGTGTCCCTAGGAGCTCCACAACTCCTGAGGATCAAAGTTTAACGCCGTAGCCCCATAAAGGCTCAGGCTTAACCGTAATACATTTGTCGCCACACGAGTGGCGACGCAAGGAGGAAAGTTACTTTTAGGAGGAGTAACAATTCTTTTTTCGGCGTGGCCGTACGCACATCTGTCCCGAAGTCTCCTTATAAGAGACAAGAGTGCAGGCCCATTCTATGTAACCTCTCATGCATAACACCCTTGTTCGGACCAAGGGTGTTTAAAAATGTTTTGATTTTTTTTAAAAAGCTTTTATAATGCTTTAGGCAGAAATTATGGGCATACAAAAATAAAATGTATAAAATATTATGTTAAAAAAGATTGTATTGGACTTAGAGACCCAAAAGTCGTTTGACGATGTGGGTGGCAGGGGGAAAAATCATCTGTTGAAAATATCCGTGTGCGGGATATATGACTATACTACAGACAAGTATTCAATTTATAGAGAGCATGAAATACCCAAATTAGGTTCTTTGCTTCAAACCGCAGACCAAATTATTGGTTATAATATAAAAGATTTTGACTTTGAAGTTTTGAGGCCGTATTTGAATTTTAATATCGACACTGTTCCGTATTTGGACCTGCTTGAGGAAATAGCTAAGGCAATAGGTCACCGTATTAAGCTGGAAGATGTTGCGCAGGCGACTTTGGGTAAAGGCAAGAGCGGTAGCGGGAAAGACGCGCTTTTATATTTTAAACAAGGCAGATGGGATACTTTGGAAAAATATTGTTTAGACGATGTTAAAGTTACCAAGCAGGTATACGATTATGTATTTAAGACCGGAAAACTTTTGTATAAAGATTTTTTTAAGGTTAAAGAAATCCCTTTAAAAGTTTCCGAACCTTTGCAAAGGCAGGGTGTAAAGCATCAGGCGGCTCTTTTTTAGGAAAATTATTTTTGGTCTTCAGTCGGTCGGTTAAAAAATAATTCTAAAAATTTAGTTTGGTAAGGGAGTCAGCAGGAATTGAAAAAGAATAAAATATTAGGAATATTATTTTTTGGCGGTTTAGTGTTGGCGCTAAACTGTGTTTTTTCGGGCGCCTTTATTCTTCCGCAAGAATTACATTTGGGAATTTTCAATATTCGCATTTATGGTTTTTTCATAGCTCTTTCGACCATGGCTGCTTTTTATTTAGCTATCTATCGCACGACAAAGTTTGGTATAAATAGGAGTCAGGCGGAGGATATAATTTTTTATTTGTTGGTTGGTGGCTTGCTTGGTGCGCGCATCTACCATGTGTTAAGTAGTTTTGAATACTATAGAAATAATTTTTCGGAAGTTTTTTATATTTGGCACGGAGGACTTTCAATTTACGGAGCAGTTTTGGGTGGTGCATTGGCGTTGTATTTTTATAAAAAATTTAAAAATGAAAATCTATCTGCTAAAAATTTGTTAAATTGGCTTACGCCGTCTGTTTTGTTGGGACAGATAATCGGGCGTTTTGGAAATCTTTTTAATTATGAAATTTTTGGATACCCAACCGCATTGCCCTGGAAAATGTTTGTGCCCAAGGAATTTAGGCCCCAGGAGTTTTTGGCAGATAATTATTTCCATCCGCTGTTCTTATACGAGCAGGTCTTTAACTCCGCCATATTGTTATTTTTGCTTTGGCTCGAAAAAACATCCAAAGTGACCGGCAAGAATACATTCTCTGAGCTGCTCCGGCACAACTTGTTTTTAGTCTATGTTTTATTGTATAATACAGTGCGATTTGGTTTAGAGTTCTTAAGGACAGACAGCCCTATTCTAGGTGATTTCAGACAAAATTCTGTTGTAAGCTTAGGTTTGGTTTTGTTGTGTGCTGTAATGATTTTTATAAATGCCAGAAATTCAAAAACATTGGCTTTCAAATAACCACTATTGGCTTTCTTTTTTTATTGGAGCTGGTTTTTTGGCGGTCGTGCAGACTGCCGTAGGTGTTGTCTTTAAGCCATCCCGTTTTTTCTTGTTGATTTTTCTATACATTCTGGCGGTGTTTTTTTATAATAAGGCTTACTTGCAAAAACTTGGTCAATATAGCTTTTATAAAGCTTTGCGTCTTCCTTTGCTAATTTTGGCTGGAGCGGTTGTGTTTGCCATAATCCCAACACCGTTTTTACGAGCTTTGTTTTTAGTTGTGAGCACAGCGGTGGTGGGTTTTTTCCAAAGTACAGTTGGCTCTTTTTCAGAAAATTTGCTTCTAAATGAAACGCTAGTTAGTTCTTTTGGGGTGTTTATGGGCTTTACGGCCTGGGCGTACTTGTACACACCTCAAAATAGATTTTATGTTTCGTGGGTTGTGTTTTTGTCGGTGTTTTTAATGAGTCGTATATTTTTTGAATACACTACCGCTTCAGAGAAAGCCAAGCTGGTTTCTTCTCTTGCAGTCTCGCTGCTTATGGCGGAAATTTTTTGGTCGGCTGGATTTTTACCTCAGCATTATAGTACTTTGGCGCTTGGTTTAACGGCATTATACTATTTGTCAGTGGTTGTAAATTATAATTTTTTGTTTAGTAATTTAGATTTTAAAAAAATACAGTTTAATTTAATATTTGTGTTGATTTGCTTAGGCTTAGTTTTAATTTCCACCCCGTGGAGAATGGTTTAATTTATGAATAAAACATTTAGGATAGTATTTTTTGCCGCAATTGTTGCTTTTGTTTTGAATTTACTCTTTGGAAGAATTTTGGCAGCCAAGGTTTCTACATGGCCTTTTTTAAATAGGCTCAAAATTTTAAGCCCTCAGGCACCTATAGTAATAAACCAGAGAGAAGAAATTAGGATTACAGAAAATGGTCAGTTGGACGAGGCTGTTAGTGCGGCAAAGTCAAAAATTTCTGCTGTATATTTACAGGAGCCAAACGGAAATATAAAATTTATGGGGCCGGCGGTAAATTTAACTTCCGAAGGCGAATTTGTGGCATTTAAAGAAGTCTTTTCAGGACGAGGAGATTACTTTGTTTTTTTGGAGGGGGGGAGAAATGCGAGCGTGGGGTCTGTGGTTTCGGATCCTGCCTCAGGATTGATATTTTTCCGGGCAGGTTTGGAATCGGTTCCGGTAGCAGCGCTGGCAGATTCAAAAAGTTTGTTTAGTGGTGAGAAGGTTTTTGTTTTTTCCAATAATTTTGGTTCTGCTTGGCAAGGCTGGGCAAGCTATCTTACCCGGACCGAGAATGAGCGAGGCGAAAAGGTTTTTACGGCAGGTTTGAGCCAGCGTTCATTTGAATTAGCAAACCAGAGTGATCAGGAAAAGGGAAAAATTATTTTAAATAGCCGCGGAGAGGTCGTAGGTATTGCGGCTGGTAAAGAGGTTGTACCGTCCGATGTTTTAAAATCAGCAATGGTAAAGTATTTAAATAATAAAGAAAAGATTGTTGCAAGCGATTACGATTTTGCGTACACAGAAGTTTATGGGCCGAAGGCGGCAATATTAAAAACTTCTTCGGGAAGTTTGGTGGTGTCGTCTACCAACCCTGCCTTAAAGGTGGGTGATGTAATAGTTTCTGCAGGCGGGTTAAAACTCGGTGGCGCAGTTTTTTTGGAAGAAATTTTGGAGAAATATGAGATAGGTCAGGAAGTTAGTTTGGGCTTAGTTAGAGCTGGGCAAAATATAGACGTAAAAATTAAAGGTAAGGAATTGCGCTAATATGAACTTAAATTCCCAAACTATTTTAGTTACCGGAGGGGCTGGTTTCATTGGGTCCAATTTTGTACACTATTGGCTAAAAAATTATCCCGGTGACAAGCTGATTGTTTTAGACAAGCTTACTTACGCAGGGAACTTGGAGAATTTGCAAAATGTTGCCGACAAGGTGCATTTTATTAAAGGTGATATATGTGACGCTGGTACAGTAGATGAGGCGGTAAAAAATGCCGATATAGTTGTGCATTTTGCCGCAGAAAGCCATGTCGATCGTTCTATACTAGAGCCCGATGAGTTTGTTAGAACAAATGTTCTAGGGACTCACACTTTGTTGAAGTTTGCATTGAAATACGAGGTTAAAAGATTTCATCATGTCTCGACGGACGAAGTGTTTGGGCAGTTACCCCTTGACTCCAAAGAAAAGTGGAATGAAAACACTCCGTATAACCCGCGTAGCCCGTATTCGGCCAGTAAAGCAGGTAGCGACCATTTGGTAAGGGCTTACCACACTACTTATAATTTACCGATTACTATAACCAACTGCTCTAACAATATAGGGCCTTATATGTTTCCGGAAAAGTTTTTACCTTTGGCGATAACCAATTTAATGGAAAGTAAAAAAGTTCCTGTTTATGGGCCGGGTAATCAGGTGCGCGAGTGGCTGCATGTGGAAGACCATTGTAGTGCTATAGATATGGTCTTAAAAAAAGGGCAGGTGGGGGAGACTTATTTTGTAGGGCCTGATAACGAAGAATTTTCTAACCTGCAGGTTCTAAAAAAGGTTATAAAACTTATGGGTAAGGCGGAAGATGGTATTGAGTTTGTAAAAGACCGCCCCGGACATGACCAAAAATATGCAATAGATCATTCAAAAATTACTCGAGAACTGGGCTGGAAACCAAAGTATAATTTAGAACAAACTTTAGTAGAAATGATAGAATGGTATAAAGCAAACGAAAAATGGTGGAGGCGGGTAAAGAGTGGTGAGTATAGGGAATACTATAATAAACAATATAACCAAACTATTTAATTTTTAAAGCTCAATTTATAATTTAGGAAAGTTTCTAATTCCTAATTCTAAACTCTTTTTTATGAAAGGTATAATTCTTTCCGGGGGTTCGGGTACAAGACTTAGTCCGCTTACCAAGGTTACTTCTAAGCAGTTGCTGCCGGTTTATAACAAGCCGATGATTATGTACCCCTTAGAGACTTTGCTTAAGGCTGGTATAAAAGATATTTTAATTATTGTGGCTCCCGACCATGCGGGTGACTATTTAAATTTGCTCGGAAGCGGTAAGGAGTTCGGTGCCCGTTTCGCATACGAAGTCCAGGACAAACCGGAAGGGCTTGCTCAGGCCTTTTTAATAGGAGAAAATTTTATAGAGCAGGATTCTGTTTGTATGATTTTGGGGGATAATATATTCGAAGATGATTTTTCGGAAATAATTAAGAATTTTAAGTCAGGTGCTCATATTTTTGCCAAACAAGTTCCTGACCCTGAAAGATTTGGGGTTGTTAAGTTTGACGAAAAGGGTACAGCTTTGCAAATTGAAGAGAAGCCAAAGCAATTCTTGTCTGATTATGCAATAACTGGTTTATATATTTATGACTCTCGGGTTACAGAAGCAGCTAAGTCGGTAAAGCCCTCCTTAAGGGGAGAACTCGAAATTACCGAGTTACATAATTGGTATTTAAAGAAAGGCGAGTTAAAAGTCGATATGGTAAAAGGGGAGTGGATAGATGCTGGTACTTTTGAGTCTTTATACAGAGCTGGTGAGCTGGCCCGAAAAAAAACCAAATAAAATAAATATGAACCAAAAACAACAAAAAATCCTGACCGTTAGCCTGGTTTCTGCCGTTGCGGTAGGCAGTTTGCAGGCCTTAATTTACGTAATAAATTTAAACCAGGTAAAAACTTTTTTACTTTTAGCTTTTGCGGTCTGGGTATATTTATGGGTAAAAGTAACTTTGCTCTATGACTTGCATTTCAAGGAGAGTGGGGCTTTAAGACGTGCTCGCGTGAAGCACGGAGCGGTTTCTTTTAAAATTTTAAAATATTTAAAAATATTTAATTCTGCCCTTTGGGACAGGATCGGTCACTTTAGGCGTTTTGAAATGTTTGCCAAATGGGGAAATTATTTACTTTTGCCTGGAGTAATTTTTTGGGCAACCGTAGCCTTTTTGTTTTTATATATGGGTAAGGTATTGCCCCAGCAATTGGTGTCCGGTTTGTCTTCCGTGGCTTTGGCAGTAAATTTTTGGTATGTAAAAGAAATTTATACCAGGAAGGAAGATAAAGTGGCTTTAGATATTTTTGCCGCGCTTTCGGCGGTAAAAATTTATAGTATTTTAATGCTTTATTTTTCCGCCATAGCGTTAACCAGGTATTTTGCGCTGGAACCCGTGTTACTTGTTATGGGGGTTTTCAGTTTGACTTTTTTGGTAGTGGTTCAGGCGCTTAACCAGCACAAGTTTGCTCAATTAAAAAATTTAGCAGGAGCGGCATTGATTGCTATTTTACAAAGTATTCTAGTTTACTTTGTGTATTTGTACTGGGGTTATAACAACCTCACTGCAGCTTTATTTTTAACTGCATTCTATAATATGTTCTGGGGACTTTTCCATCATTCTTTGGAGGGGGACTTGAACAAAAGACTCTTTTGGGAAATTGTTTTGGTTTCTATGTTTATTGCTATGTTGGCTGCGGGGTCGACCAACTTTAGAGCCCGATTGCACGGAATATAAATAATAAATCCTTGTAAAATAAAATAAGGGGAATCTTATGCTGCACTAGCTTAAGATTCCCCTTATTTTTGTATTTTAAAATATACCTTAATTCAAATTTTACAATTTAATTTATGACCAATATAAGAAGGCTGTTAGAATAATGGCTAAAATTAATAACACCAAGTTGTTGATTTTTTTGTCCAGGTTGAGCCAGTTGTTTTTTTGCAGAAGTTTTATGTCCAAAAGTAAAAAAATAAATAGGGCTGTGGCCCAGCTTAAATTGAGCCATCGGTTTTTTTCATACCAGCTAATTTTTTGGGGTTTGACTGCTGTGTCAGAAAAAGAGTCTTGAGGTAAATAGGGCGAGGTTGTCGAGCTTTCTACTATTAATATTTTTTCTTCTGTGATGGAAGCATTGCGAACGTTGAGTGGAGCAGCTGTTGGTTTAGAGGTAGCAATTTTAGTATTTTGGCCAGACTGTTTAGTTGGAGTAGTTTTGGTGGAGGTTTTTGTCGGGATTGCGGGCGCCGGAGAGCTTGCTGGTTTATTGGCTACGGGCTTGTTTAACAGGAGAGTGCCAAAAGTATTGGTTATTGCCGAGTAGTAGTTGTTAGTGTTGGCTTGTCCCATGGTTAGGCCCATGCCCTGGTCTTTAAAACTTTCGTTTAAAATATTTTGACGATGCGTGGGACTGTTCATCCACGCACTTACCAGGCTTTCGGTATTAAAAAAATCAATAGCCAAATTTTCGCCAAGAGTGGAATAGGGGGTATACCCTTCTGCAACAATTTTATTCCATATATAGTTACCTTCCGGGTCAGTATGACTAAAGTAGTGCCTGCTTTGCATGTCATTGCTTTTTGACTGGGCAGCTTTTGAGAGCCGGTTGTCATGCAAAAGGGCGGGCAGATTTCTTAAGACTCTTTCGCTATTAACCTGGTTTAAAATATTTTCCAGGGTTAAGTCAAGGCCTTCGGCAACAGGGGCGGAGGAATTTATACGAACTACCTGAAAACCAACCAATAAGGTCAGGGCAAGGCTAATAAAAATACCAGGGGTAAAACGGGAGCTTTTTTGGCTTTCCATAGGTTAAATACTTACCTATACATCTAATTTAAAAATAAAATGGTTTTAAATAAGCGAAAAATTGGCAATAAAGCTTGACAAGCCTTAAAAAATATGTTAATATATATTGTCAAACCAGCTATTAATAACTTTATTATATTATATAACAGATTTTAACCATAAGTTCATTGTTGAGACTAATACTTTAAATATACATAAATGAGCGAAATTCCTACAACAAAAAAATATCCACAGGCTCCCGCTGAAATCAGTGAGATTTTGGGTATGAGTAAGGCATCTGGGCACGAAGACCACAGCTCGGCGGCTGGACATGAATTGCCTGTTGTGGAAAGCCATGCGGTGTCTAAAGCATTGGCTTCCAAAACCGAATCTCATGCTCATGCCGATGAGCCAGAAACTTTGGAAGAAACTTCTAAAAAAATGTCTAGTTGGAAAAGAGTGCTTAAGACCGCTGTCCCGTATGTTGCAGTTTTCGGCGTCGGTATTTTGCTTTATTATTTCTTTTTAAGTAATACAGATTTTTCGGGCATTGTAAGCAAATTAAGACAGACTTCAGAAACAGTTAAAACGGTTAAAGAGACCGCTTTGGATGCTTTAAAGAGCCAAAATCAGGTACAGTATCAGGCTTGGGCTAACCAATATTATTTTGCTGTGTCTGACGCGAGCGTGACCGACATGGACGCTGATAATTCAGGTAATGGTTTGACTAACTTTCAGAAGTTTATGCTTGGGCTTAACCCCAAGTCTTATGACACTTTGGGTCTTGGTATGGCAGATAGTCAGGCTTTAGCAGCCGGTATTAACCCTAAAACCGGCAGTGCTCTTAACGACCAGCAAAAGACAATAGTTGAAAAATATTTTGACATGGAAATTATTATGAACCGCTTGACCGTGGCAAATATAAACAGGCAAAATGTGGCCGGGGCTTCTACGGGCATAAATACTGGAACGCAAAATAATTTTAATACTCCTGTTCAAACCGGTAATACAAGCCAGGGTAACACGGCATACACAGCTCCTTTAACGGGTGCCAATATAACGACCGAAGACCCAAATATAGACTTAAGTAAACCAGGTCTTTTAGAAATTCCTTCTTTAAAAGTTAGTGCTCCTATAGTTTGGAGTAGCGACCCTAAAAACTTTGATACAGACTTGCAAAACGGCGTAATACATTATCCGGGTACTGCTATGCCAGGTCAAATAGGTACAGTTTACATTTCTGGACATTCGAGTAATGTGCCATGGGCAAAAGGTGCTTACAATAAAGTTTTTTCTAAATTGGGCAATTTAGCTGACAATGCTTCTTTTACTTTAACTGTTTATACCAAGGACGGTAAAGCAGTAAAGTACCACTTTGTAGTTAAACGCAGGGCAGAATACCAGGCAACCGACCAGGAGCAGTTTAAAAATGCCGGTGTGCCGACAGTTGCGCTTTCTACTTGTTGGCCCGTAAATACTACGCAAAAAAGGCTTGTAGTGTTTGGCGAGCTAACACAAGTGGAAAAGTAGATTAGCTAGTAGCTGGTAGCTAGTAGTCAGAGGGGGAAGAAGGGAGAAAATTTCAAATTTCAAATTTCAAATGAAGAATGAAGAATGAAGAATGAAGAATGAAGAATGAAGAATTGGGAAAATTAAAATATAAATAAAAACAAAAACCAAATAGCCTGTTGGTTTTTGTTTTGCCAGGCGCTATATGTGTTGAAAGCTTAAACTTATATAGCGCCTGGTAAGAAATTACTTTGGCCACGAAAGTGGCCGCAGGCCACAAGATCGAATCCTGAGGAGGAAAAGTTATGTTAGGAAACGTCGGGCAGATCATTTCTGCCATCGTGATGTTGGTTTTTTTGCAGGGCGCGCTGTTTACGGCGCCGTTGCACGCACAGAGGCCCATGCCTGTCCAAGGTGTGGAATGGTGGGAAACGTATGAGCAGTGCCGGGATGCACAAAACTTTGTGTACTACATCCCGCGCACCAAGTCGACCCTCAAGCTTGGCAAGGATTATTTTGTTGCTGGTCTCCCTCGTGAGGCGTGCGTAAAAATGCCTTTGCCGGAAATCGCAATCAAAGAAGCGTGGGTCCGGCAGCAAGCGGGATCGCCGTATGTCTACTCCGCAAGCACGGAAGGCGGCCTCAAGCCGTTGTATCGCCAGGAGTGCGGTAATGCTGCACTCGGAATCCAGTATGTAGAGTATGTCCCTATCCCGGGGGCAAAAGGTGACAGGGGTGAACGTGGGGATCAGGGTCCGCAAGGTCCTCGCGGATATGCTGGGCCTCCTGGGCGCGATGGCGTGCAAGGACCCGTAGGTCCCATGGGACCGCAAGGTCAGCGTGGGCTGCAGGGAGAACCCGGCAAGGACAAGGGCCATAAGGCCCTGTGGGTGGTTATTGGACTAGTTGCCGCAGGGGCGGCCGGCGCCTACTTCGCCAAGGGGCGAGGTGGAAGCGTTCACCAGAGCGTGAACGTGTACAACACGCCGGTGCCCGTAAAGAATCCCGGTTCGCCAGCTGGTTCCGGCATGGTGCCCTAAAAAGGCACACACGACGTTTTAGCTAAAAGGGTAGAGGACGCATGTAAATGCCATCCTTTACCCTTTTTTGTTTTAGCTAGTAGGCAGAGCGGGAACGCGGAATTAGGAATTAGGAATTAGGAATTAGGAAAGGATGGATCCTTTATCCTTTATCCTTACAACTTACAACTTACTCACTACTTATCCAAGCCTTTTAGAATTTTTTCATACTTATATGCTAGAATTTAGTATTAAATACCCAAAGATAAACCTAAAAGTTTAATTTTTGGCTTAAATATAAGCTTTTAATATAGAAAAGCTTGACAATTTGCCAAATAAAGCGTATAATTATGGGTTATTAAATAATATATATAAATTTCTTAATTTTTTGGGGCAAAGGCCTTAAAAAACAAGGATTACTTATGCAAAACTTTATTAAGCAGTTAGGTAATAAAAAGGTCGTGTTAGTAGGTCTTTTTGCTTTGTTTGCAGTGGCTGCTGCAGCTTTGGTTTTTGTGCCAAGACGCGGTAGCGTAACTCGTGCAGAAAATTGTACAGCTTACGACACTCCAATATTTAACCCGTTTCCTGTAACTTGGGAAAATGACCCTGGTGTCGGGTGTAACGACTTTGCGGTTTTGTCCGGTAACGTACGTGGGGCTGGGTATTGGGCTCCGAATTTTTCTGCAAACGTAGGCGATACAATTCGCATGCGCATTTATGTACACAACGGTGCGGCTGAAAATTCCGGCAATACTATGTATGGTGTGCAGGTAAATACAAACATAGACTACAACACAGGTTTTATTTCCACTACTTTAAGTGCTGCTAATGCTTCTTCCAAAACTGGCAATGTACAAATAAATTTGCCGGCCGGTGCTCGTTTGGAATTGGTTTCAGGCAGTCCTTCTTTTGCCATAGGTAATTTGGAAGGTTGTTTTCAGTTTTCTCAAGACCACTACTTTGAACTTAGGGTTGTCGGACCAACAGTTTCTGAGCAGCCTCGTGTAAACAGTTTTGACGCGAACATTGGTGAATGTGTAGCTAACTCAGACCAAAGAAATGGTTATTTGTCTTGGAATACTACTGGTTTTGAAAACATTGCTGTGTATGTAAGCGAAGGTGCAACAAACCAGTTGTATTCTGGTTCTCCGACCGGCAATAATGAACACGTTAACTGGTTAGTGCCGGGACACACTTATAATTTTAGTTTTTATAATAACAATAATTTAGTAGACACTAAGTACGTAAATGTACCAGCTAGCCCTTCTTGTCAGCAAGTTGTAAATAGAAGCGGTACTATAACCGTCAGGTTTAGTAACAAGTTGGACAACGTATGTTTGTCTAAAGCAATTGTTGACTGGTCAACCAGCGGTTTTTCCGGCGTACCTCAAGTTTACGTACAAAGTGGTGGTCAAGAAAATTTATTTTCTTCTGACCGTGCCAGTGGCCCTCAAGACGCTGACTTTATAAATCCTGGTCAGACTTATGTGTTTACATTGGTAGATAATGTAAATGGGGTTAAAAATCCAGTAGGTCAACCAGCAACTTATGTTGGTCCAGCCTTAAACTGTGGCACAACTCCAACTCCTCAAACTTATACTGCAACAGCAACCGCTTCTGCTTCTGCAACCGCAAGCTGTCCAAGTGGAGCAACCGCAACAGCTACCGCTTCTGCATCTGCTTCTGCTACTTCTAATATTTCTCAGGCTGCTGCACAAGCTCAGGCTCAGAGCCAGGCACAAAGCCAGGCTCAGGCACAGGCTTCTGCACAGGCTTCGGCTAACTGTCCTGTTGTTCCAAATAATCCTCCTGTAAACTCAGTCTGTCCGGCAGCTTTGGTAACTCTTTCTCCGAGTGTTATAAACCAAGGTGAAAGTTCTACCGCTTCTGCTCCGTCTGGTTGGTTTGGTGGCAGGTTTGTTTCCAGCAATAACAACGTGGTAACCGTAAGTGGTAACCGTATTACTGCAACTTATATTTCTATAGGTTCTACTACTGTAACAGGCGAAGGATGGACCGCTCCTAACGGCGCAACTAACTGTGCTTTAGGTTACTCCGGCATTACAGTTCAGAGGCCGCCAGTCGCAGCTTGTGTACAAAGAAACTTTAATTCTGCTAATAGCGGCGTATATGTAAACGGTTCTAAGACTTCTTTTTTAAGCCCGAACCAACAATACACTGCTCAGTGTGACTACGGAGTAGTTTCTGGTTATGTAACTTTAGACGGTAATGCCAGTCCGGGTTGTAGCTTTATAGGTTGGAATGGTACCGCTGCCCAGTTTAGCTGTACCGCTCCTTCACAGCCTGGTAATTATGATATGTCTTGCAGAATTTCCAACAACGCACAAGCTGACAATAGCTGCAGTGCTGTAAACCCAGCGGCTAGTTTTACTGTAAACCAAGCTCCTGCTCCAGCCTTGTCTTGTCAGACTCTAAATTCAAATGTAAATGTTAACCAAACTGCAAGTTTTGTAGCGACTGGTGGTAATGGACAGTACACCTGGTCTTCTAACGGTGGTAATCCGCAAAACGGAAGCGGCAGCAGTTTTAGCACCGCTTATTCTGACAGCGGCTCTAAAACTGTAACTGTAACTTCAGGCGGTCAGACAGCAAATTGCCCTGCTGTTGTGGTTAACCAACCAACTCAAACCTTAACTTGCCAAAGTCACAGGTCTTCTGTAAACGCAGGCGAGATCGCTAGCTTCTCTGCTAACGGCGGCAATGGCCAGTACACTTGGTCAGCTCCGTCTTCAGTAAATCAAACTGGAAGCGGTAGTAACTTTAGTACTGCTTACTCTTCTTCTGGTTATAAAACTTTAACAGTTACTTCAGGCGGTCAGACTGCTATTTGTAACGTACAGGTAGTTGAAGTGCAAATACCGGACGTTGTATGTACTCCAGGTAATCAGACTGCAAATATAAACCAGTCAGTATACTTTAGTGTATCCGGCGGCAATGGCCAGTACACTTGGTCAGCTCCGTCTTCGGCAAACCAGACGGGTGGTAATGTTTTCTTTAATACTTCTTATGTAACTTCGGGTCAAAAAACTGTCTCAGTTAGTTCTGCCGGTAAAACCTCTATATGTAATGTAAATGTTTTGCCTGAACCTCCGCAGACCTTAATTTGTAGCCCAAGTCATCAAAATGCTCAGGTTGGTCAAGTTGTTTACTTTAATGCTGTAGGTGGCAAAGCTCCTTATGCTTGGCAAGCCTTAGGTTCCAGTAATACATCTTACAACGGCAGTAATTTTAGCACTTCTTATGCCGCTTCCGGTAGTAAGTCTGTAAGGCTTACTTCTGAAGACGGTCAGTCTGTAAACTGTCAGGTAACTGTGGCGGAAGTTGTAACGCCTCCTGCTCCAACACCGACAGGAAACTGCAACAATAGTTCTGGCTCATGTAATACCAACACAAATAACAATACTCAAACTTCTACCGGCAATAATAGCCCTAACCAGAACAATAACAGTATTATAAATGGTAATAACAATACTGTTACTCAAACAAATAATAATTGTGTTAACAATTCTTGTAATAATTATTACATGCAAAATGGTGGCACAGTACCTGCAAACGAATACAGGCAGTTGTCTATAGAAAAGACAGTTAGAAACGTAAATACTTCTGGCTACCAAAACTTTCAAAACAGCGTTAATGCAAATATTAACGATACCGTAGAGTTTCAGATAGTTGTTAAAAACATTGGCAACCAGCCGGTTTCTAATGTAAGACTTAGCGACATTTTGCCTAGTGGGCTGTCTTGGGTTTCTGGACAGTTCAACCAGGACCAGAAATTGGGCACCCTGTATACAAATGACAGCCGAACCATAACTTTCCAAGCCCGCGTAAATGGTGGTATAAACGGCCAAAGCTTACAGAACATTGCCCGCGTAAGCGGTGACTCGGTAAGCCAGGTGCAGGATGACGCTTGGGTATTTGTACAAGGCCAGGTACAGGGCGGAAATGTGAATCTTACTTATCAGAAGCGCGCGGTTAACGAAACTAAAACCAGCTATGCCGGTAACTCGGTGGACGCAACTTCTGTTGCTGCTTCTAGAGAAGACTACATAACTTATACACTCACTGTTACTAACACTGGTAATGCTCCGGCTAATAGCTTTGTTATTACCGATGACTTGTCCCAGGTTTTGCCTTATGCAGATATGGTTGACTTGGGTGGTGGTAGTTTGAACGGCAACGTCATAACTTACCCAGGCTTAACTATTCCGGCAGGTGGAAGCGTTTCTAAGAGTTTTAAAGTCAGGGTAAAATATAGCTTGGCTTCTAACTTGTCTTACACCATGACCAATGTTTACGGCAACACTGTAACTATTCGAATAAATAACCCGCAAGTTTTGGGTACCTTTGTGGCTCCTAAAACTGGTGCGGATACCGTTGGCTTAACCTTCTCAGCTTTGCTTACCTTAGGTTTTGCCGCTTATAGAAAACGTGAATTGCTCAACAGGCTTATTTTGAACAACTAAGCCTTTATACACCTGCTCTGGATTTAGAGCTTGGTAGGAAAAAGAGTAACCTTTTTAACAGGGTTACTCTTTTTTAATATGTACAATTTTCTTTGCAAGTGGTAGAATTTTGTAGTTTGAAGAAGGGAGAAAATGAAAAATGACGAAAGAAGAGTTTGCCGAACTGTATGTGGCGAATAACGACCTTTTGGTAGGGTTTGTACGAAAACATGGTGTGCCGGTTGCAGATTCTGAAGATGTGGCTCACGAGGTGTGGCTGAAGTGTTTTCGGAGCCTCGGCGCGCTTAGGGACAGAAACAACTTTCATGCTTGGTTGTTTCGCGTAGCCCGAAACCAGGTTATAGATTTTTTTAGGAGCCGTAAACATTGGGCGGGTCAGGAGCCTATTGACGAGTGGGGCGAGTTCCTGGTTTCTATGGACGCATCTGTGGAAGACCGCATTTTAATAGGAGAGCTCCGTAAGCAAACGGACTCTGAGCGGGTATTGCAAATATTTCAAATGCGCCTTTTGGGGTGGGTGGAGGAAGAGATAGCGACCGAAATGCAGACGGTGCCTGTGAACATCAGGTCGCTTTTCCACCGGTTTGCGGTGAGGGTTAGGACTGTGGATTCCAGCATCTCGTACCGGCGGCAGCGTTAATCTGCGTGCCGGTTTTTTTTATTTGCTGGAAAGGTTTTGGGTAGGTCTATAAAGCTATTTTATTTATTTGTGGATTTTCTGTATAATTAGCCTCAAGAAAAACTTCAAAGGAAGACACATGCAGGTAGTTTGTTTGGTTTTCGCATCTAACAACTGTTACACTTACGTGATTGAGGGCAGCGACCCTCAAGTCGCAGCCGCTGGTGTGACAATTGACCTTGAAAAAGGCGAGTGGATTTCGCCTTTCTTTCCAAAGCGGTCAATTCGGATCGGTCGTTGCCGTAAGGTAACCCTTTCCACAAAAAGTGGAGTAATTGGGGTGTTCGACCCACAGTGCGTGGAGCATTTAAATACTATGCTACGGGCTTCGCAGGACGTGACCAATTCTTTGAGCTACATTGACATGGACTAGTCATTCTTACTCTCTTGCGTGACGGAGAGTTTTTTATTTGCTTTAGCTAAGCAAATAAATGCACAAAAACTTTAAAAGTTTGACAACTATTTTTTTTAAATTTATACTCCAAATAACACCAACAAATACCAAAACAAAAACAGCCGAAAAAGGGCTGTTTATTTATTTAATTTTTTTTATGGACAACAAATACCTGGAAGATTTAATTTTAGAAACTAAATCGCGTGGCGGTGGTATGATGCTGAGTTTGGAAGGCAAGCCAGAAATAGTGGTATTATTAATAGAGGAATATAATAAACTAATTTCCAGTCATAAAAACCCCATGCAAACACAAATAGCTGAGGATGTAAATTCTTTTTCAGGTAAAGTCTTGGTCACCGGCGGGGCTGGTTATATAGGCAGTCATGTGGTGGAAGAACTTGTTAGCAGCGGGTACGAAGTGGTAATAGTAGATAATTTGTCAGCAGGCAAGCGTGAGAACCTGCATCCCGGAGCCAAATTTTACGAAGGCGATATAAAAGATTTAAACTTTTTGCGAGATGTTTTTGCGACAGAAAAAATTTCGGCGGTCATGCATTTTGCCGCCAGTATAGAAGTGGCGGAGTCAGTTAAGGAGCCGGAAAAGTATTTGGAAAACAATGTTACAAATACTGCCAGGCTATTGGTAGCCATGAAAGAGGCGGGAGTAAATAAAATAGTATTTTCTTCTACTGCTGCTGTGTATGGCGAACAGGAAAAAATGCCCATTGCTGAAACTGCGCCTGTCAGGCCAAATAACCCTTATGGTTTTTCTAAGCTTTTGGCCGAAAAAACCATTAAATATTTTTGCCAATTTGCGGGTTTTGAAGGCATAGTTTTTAGGTATTTTAATGCCTGTGGTTGCCGGCCCGACGGTTCAGTTTTACCTACTCACCATTCGCATTTGGTAGATAACGTTATGGAGGTTGCGGCGGGAAGGAAGCAGTCCGTGGAGGTTTTTGGAAATGACTTTTCAACTTTTGACGGCACCGGCGTAAGGGATTATGTGCATGTAAAAGACATTGCGGGGGCCCATGTGGAGGCCTTAAAGCATTTTTCGGGCGATAACTACCAGGTTTTTAACATAGGCACAGGCAAAGGCCTGAGCGTGCTTGAAATTATACATTCGGCTTCTGAAGTTTTAAACAAAATTATACCGATGGAAATGTCTTCAAGAAGGCCGGGTGACGCGGCAGAAACCGTGGCGGACAACTCTAAGATTTTTAAAGCTTGGAATTTTAAGCCGCAATATAGCGATTTAGAAAATATTTTAAAGTCAGCCTGGAAACAAAAACTTGCAAGCTTAAAGCAATAATTAACTAATTTTATTTAAATTGTTATTTATTCTAAAAAATAGTGCTATAATTAAAGGGCATTAAAATAAAATCATGCCACAAATAAAAAAACTTTCTGTAGTTATACCGGCTTATAACGAAGCCGGAAGGATTGCAAATACTTTAAAGGCTGTTCATAATTTTTTACAGAAACAGGCTTATGATTATGAAATTCTGGTAGTCAGCGATGGGTCGAAAGACGCCACCTCCGAAGTGGTACAGTCCTTGGGCTCGACGGTTAAGAATTTAGTCTTTTTGGACAATAAGCAGAATCATGGTAAGGGCTATGTGACCCGACAGGGCATGCTTAAAGCCACGGGTGATGTCAGGCTATTTATGGACGCAGATAATTCCACGACCATTGATCAAATGGTGCCTATGTTGAAATTTTTAGACGAAGGTTATGAAGTAGTTATTGGTTCAATAGAAGTCAGTGGTGCAAAAATTAATGAGCACGCGCAGTGGTATAGAAGGGCTTTGGGACACTGGTCTAAGTATTTAATTAGGTTGGTTGCGGGTTTGTGGGATATTCACGACACCCAAAGAGGTTTTAAGCTTTTTACAGGGCATGCGGCACAAGAAATTTTTTCTCGTGTGACTATAGAAAGGTTTGGGTTTGATATAGAGGTTTTGGCTGTTGCCAAAAAATTAGGTTATAAAATAAAAGAACTACCTGTTGTATGGAATAATGCAGGGGATTCTAAAGTTAGCCTGAAAAGTTATTTCGGAGTACTAATGGATTTATTTAGGGTGAGGTTTAATTTATGGACTGGTAAGTATTAGTTTATAAAATGCAACTAAAAAATTATTTAAATAATTATCTGAAAATTTTTTTATACCTAAGCGCGGGCTTGGGTGTTTTTTTCTATTTAACTTTTCCTGGTGTGTCAGGTGCCTTTATGGTGAGTGAGTTTGCTTTGGAGGCAAATGATCCTGGCTTTACCTTAAATCCTTTAAACGTAGATAGGCAGTGGGGGCTCTCTGCAGCAGGTTTTCCGGAAGCATGGCATAAGACCGTTGGTTCCACGAGCACTGTTGTAGCAATAGTAGATACAGGCGTGGACCAGTCGCACGAAGATTTGCAAGACGCTACATTTTTGGTTGGTTATGACTTTTTGAATGTAAAAAGTATTGAAAAAAATACAAACTCAGACGACAACGGGCACGGTACTTTGGTGGCTGGTATTTTGGGAGCCGTAACGAATAATGTAAAAGGCATAGCCGGAACGAATTGGCATGTGAGTATTTTGCCCGTAAAAGCTTTGGATGCGGAGGGTAAAGGGGAGTCGAGTGTAATTTCTAAATCTATTGTTTGGGCTGTCGACCACGGGGCGGATATAATTAATCTTTCTTTGGGTGGTACGGGTTTTGACCAAGATGCGGAATTGGCAAAAGCGGTGAGTTATGCTTTTAACCAGGGTGTGGTAATAATTGCTGCCGCGGGCAATGATTCGGCTGCTTCGGCAAAAGATCTGGATGAAAATCCAGTTTTTCCTGTCTGTAATGACAATAATCAAAATATGGTTATTGGTGTTACCGCACTTGACCAGAATTTATTAAAACCCAGCTTTGCTAATTTCGGCAAAAATTGTATAGATGTGGCGGCTCCGGGTAGACGTATACTTTCTACCATTAATGTTGACCCTTTAAGCCAAAGCCAGACTAAGAGCGGTTATGCGTATGTTTCCGGGACTTCACTTGCTACCGCATTTGTTTCGGGACAGGCAGCTTTAATAAAAAGTCTGTATCCCTATGCGACAGCGGCACAGGTGCGGGACAGAATAATTTCCACCGCAAAAAAAGTTGATAATTTGAACCTAGCTCAATGCGACGGACGTTCGTGCGTTGGTAAGATAGGCTCTGGCTTAATAGACGTGCCAGCAAGCCTTTCTCAAACCATACCTCACTTAGATGTTATTGAAGGAGATGTGGTCAGGGCTTTGGGGCAGACACAGGTTTATTTAATTAGCTCAGGGCAAAGAAGACCTATATCGCCTTTTGTTTTTAACGAGCGTTTTTTGGATACGGTTATAAAAGATGTGCCGCTTGATAGTTTGGAAAGAGTTCCCGTGGGGCCATATGTCATGCCCAAAGTCGGTACTTTGGTAAAGAGTTTGAATCTGCCAACCGTGTATTATGTTTCCGAGGGTCTTAAGTTACCAATTACAGCTCAAATATTTAAACAAAGGGGTTTTGATTTTAAGGACGTAAAGTTTGTTGATTCTTTAGAAATAGATTCTTGGGTAACCGGGAAATTTTTGACCCCCAAAGAAGGTACTTTGGTAAAGAGGCAGGGTTCGCAAACTTTATACTGGACGCTCGGCAATGTTTTGCATCCGGTCAATATGGCTTTTTATAGG
>JAEUSF010000014.1 GCA_016788665.1 Candidatus Doudnabacteria bacterium
AGTCTGGCGATTTTTGTAATTATAGCTTTGGGGGTTCTAGGTTCTTATGCTGCTTTGAGCCGGAGCGTAAAGGTTGCTAGAGAAAGAACAATACTTGCTTCCTTGGCTTCCAACTATATGGAGATAGTGAAAAATATGCCCTATAGCCAGGTGGGTACAAAAATTGGAAACCCAAATGGCCCTTTGGCAGATTTTACAAACCCGATTATAACAAAAATTGAAAGTTATACTTACCGAATATATTATGAAGTTACTTATATAGACGACCCGGCAGATAATTCAGCGCCCACAGACCTGGAGCCTGCTGACTATAAACAGATAAAGATGCATGTTACCAATACTACTACCGGGCAGCTGACAAGTTTTACTACCAATATGGTACCAAAGGGACTAGAAGGGACTTTAAATGCTGGAGCCTTAAGAATTAATGTTATAAATTCTTCAGGACAACCTATTTTTGGTGCCAGTATTCATATTGAGTCAACTACTACAGCTCCAAATATAATTCTAGACAGAACTAGTGATTCAGCTGGTCAGTGGGTAGAAGTCGGGCTGCCTGCAAAAGTAAATGGTTATAGAATAGTTGTGACTAAAGCTGGTTACAGTACTGACCAGACTTACCCAATAACCGCTCAGAACCCAAGCCCCATAAAACCTGATGCAACAATTGTGGACGGACAGGTGACACAAATTACCTTTAGCATAGACTTGCTTTCTACTTTAAATATTAGGACTTTAAACGGTTTGTGCCAAAATTTAAACGGGGTAAATATGAATGTTAAAGGAGCGAAGCTTATTGGTATAACTCCAGACGTTTTAAAATTCAACAATAATTATTCCTCGGCGGGCGGCCTTATTGCGCTTTCTAATTTGGAGTGGGACACCTATACTCCAACACTTTTAACCGGGCAGTCTTGGGTGGTTTTGGGTACGTCGCCAATACAAAAAATAGACGTACTCCCGGGTACTACTCAAACTTTTACTGCCATTCTAGGCACCAATACTACAGCAAATAGTTTGTTGGTAATAGTTAAAGATTCGTCGACCGGTTCGGCGGTGGAATGGGCCAATGTGCATTTGCATAAAGGCGGAAGTGTGCCGCAAGATTATTATGGAATAACTGGCGGTAGTGTATGGGTGCAACAAGATTGGACAGCAGGGGGTGGGCAGGTTAATTGGTCGACTTCTAGTCCGGACAGGTATTTTCAGGACGATGCAAATATAGACATAAATTCTGTCCCAACTGGCGTAAGACTTAATAAGATTACAGGCAGGTATGTAGCCTCCGGCTGGTTTGAGTCTTCTACTTTTGACACGGGTACTTCGGCTACCAATTTTACAACTCTAAATTGGCAGCCGCTTTCGCAAAGCGCATCAACTACGCTCCTTTTACAAGTTGCTGCAAACAATGATAACTCTACATGGAACTATATAGGTCCAGACGGAACTTCGTCTACTTATTTTAGTGTGCCGGGCTCCAGTATTCCTAGTAGTTTGGACGGGAGCCAATATGTTAGGTATAAAGCTTTTTTGCAGACATTGGACGATAAAAAAACTCCAGTTTTAACTTCTGTGGAGGTTAACTACGTTTCGGGCTGTTATACGCCTGGTCAGATTTGGTTTGGTGATTTAACCGCTGGTAATAATTATGACCTGGAAGTAAGTTTGCCGGGGTATCAGACCGTAAATTTAAATAACTTAAATGTTTCCGGTAACCAAACTTTGGAAGTCTTAATGAGCCCGTGAGAAATTTAAGAAGTAAGATATATGATATAAAATTTAAATGCAAAAATAGAGTTTAAAGTTTTAATGCTTATAAATCATAAATCAAAGATCATAAATCATAAATTCCAAAAAGGTTTTACTCTTGCCGAAACAATAGTTTCTATTTTTGCTTTTGCCATAATTATGCTCGGCCTTGTTGCTTTAACTTCCCAAATATTTACCGGCGCTAACAAACAGAGCCAAGTTTTAGCTGACACGGACCAGGCCAGGAAAGTCGGTTATGGAATAATAAACGAGCTTAGAAACGCTCAAACTGGTAACAATGGCGCATTTCCTTTAGAGGTAGCACAGAATCAACAAATTGTTTTTTATAGTAATGCAGACAGGGACAATACAATAGAGCGTATACGTTACTATTTATCCGGGGGAAAATTATACAGGGGAGTGGTTGAATATAACGGTTCGGCGTACAATACTACTACAGAAGTTTCAAAAATCGTACAAAATAACGTGGCTAATTCTACAAGCACGCCTTTGTTTTTATATTATGACTCAAGTTATGTTGGTTCTTCTACTCAGGCTGCTTTAAGCCAGCCAATTAATTTAACCAATGTAAAGTATGTAAGGCTGAATATGCAAATTCTTAACAAGGCCGGCTTA
Organism: Candidatus Doudnabacteria bacterium; assembly: GCA_016788665.1. GTDB lineage: Bacteria > Patescibacteriota > Doudnabacteria > UBA920 > UBA920 > JAEUSF01. Next base: position 2,386 of record JAEUSF010000014.1, read on the forward strand.
AAGGATATAAATGTATATACCTTGAACGTTGGTGGGGCAATTAGAAATTTAAAAACTAATTTGGGAAATTAGATAGTAGCCAGTAGTAGGTAGGAATTAGCGTGTAGCAAACAAATTTAGAAATTACATTTAGGCTATTTAACATACAACTTACAACTTACTACTAAAATCCATATGTTAATAATAAAAAATTATAAAACGACTAGTTCCCAGAAAGGCAGTACGCTCATTTATACTGTTATAGTTATTTTTATTTTCTCCATGGTTATGCTCGCGGTGTTGTCTTACGCAAATGCACAACTTAGGGTCGTAAGAAGTACTATTTCCCGTGAGCAGGCTTTTCACATTGCCGAGGCAGGGGTAAATTATTATCAGTGGAGGTTGGCACATTTTTCCAGTGATTATTGGGATGGTAATGCTTCTACCACACCAGGGCCTTATGTACACGATTATATAGATAAAGACACCAACCAGAAAGTGGGCGAATATAGTCTGCAAATCACTCCGCCGACTTTGGGCTCTACTATGGTCACTATTCGTTCAACGGGTTATACGACTCAAAACCCAAAGACCAAAAGAACTTTAACCGTGAGGTATGGTGTGCCTTCTTTGGCCAAGTACGCTTTTTTAACTAACGGCGATTTGTACATAGGGTCGGGTAGTAGCGTAACGGGAGAAACTCACGCCAACGGGGGTATAAGGTTTGAAGGTACGACAAATGCGCCTGTTAAATCTTCGCGCTCTACTTATAATTGCCAACCGGTACATGGTTGTAATAACCCATACCAAGTAAAAAATGGTATTTGGAGCAGTCAGGGTAATCCGCCTTCACAAAGTTTTTGGCAGTACCCCGTGCCAAATGTAGATTTTTCGAGCATTACTTCTAATTTGGCCACAATAAAGAGCGGTGCACAAAGCGCTGGAATTTATTTACCGCCCTCCAATGCACAAGGGTATTCTTTGGTTTTTAATTCCAACGGGACGATAAGTATTTACCGAGTAACTTCTTTAAGAAGCCATGTTACTGGTTATGACTTTAATGGTAACGCACATAACGAAGACATAGACTACAATAACCGAACTAAGTTAGATGGAAATGCAAGTTTGCCTGGAACACAGGATTACAACATGCCTTCAAACGGGCTTATATATATTGAAGACGATGCCTGGGTGCAAGGCACTGTACGTGGGCGTGCTTTAGTAGCGGCAGCGGTTTTGCCATATTCCGCGGCATCGGCTCCTAACATTTTTATTCCTAATAATTTAGTTTATTCTGCCAAAGATGGTACTGATGTACTGGGGTTAATTGGTCAGCAAAATGTGCTTATAACATATTACGCTCCTGATGACTTGGAAATAAATGCAGCCATGATAGCTCAAAACGGCAGCTATGGACGCTGGAATTTTTCGGACACTTCTAAAGACGACCTAACTGTGTATGGTTCGGTTTCGACTTTTGCCGTTGGCGGTACTTACTGGTCAAATGGGAGCGGGTATCCTACCAGATTTACAACATACGACTCCAACTTATTATATGCTCCGCCGCCGTCTTTTCCTGTTTCCGCCGAAGGCTTCCAGCAGATAAGTTGGGGGTCGGATTAAATTAGGAATTAGGAATTAGGAATTTTTCCCCATGATTTTTTTAAAGTTTTTTATTACTACCTTGTTAATTTTTGCACCTGGCGTAGCTTTAGCTGCGCAGCCTATAAAGGGTACTGTGCCGGTTTTGGTGCCCTTGCAGCCACCTCCGGCTGGGGTGGATTTTGATCGTGCCAATCCTTTAAATTCACCGCCGGTTGAAGAAGACCTGAGCGAGGAGGGTGTTTTGGTTGGGACTTCTGACTCCGAATTCGTGGAGACGCAAAAAGTTTCGGGGCGGGATTCATCTAAAGGTTCGGGCGGGTATAAAGTTTTGTTGTTTTCAATTATAACGCTTGCCTTGGCCTTTTTTGGGGTGTATTATTGGCGTAAAGGCGCCAAATAAATGTATTTTTCTTTTAGACATAAACATTGCCCGCATTGCGGAAATAATCCGGTTCCACATTTTGTATTTTGGTATTTCGAATCTTTGAACATTTTGTTTGCTCCTTTAAGGAGAGCGCTTTTAAAACTGTTCAATTTTTCTTTTAATAGTTCTTTGTTTTGGGTTTCTTTGGGTAAGTTTTTTAGAATTTTATCCGTCCAAAACTCGTCTGAATTATGTAAAGTAAAAAGAGCTAAAGTTTTATGGGAGGAAGCGGAGAGGCGGGGAATATATATGGAAGAGCTTTTGTTGTTTAAAAAGCCTTTCGATGTGTATGTAGCCAAAAAAAATACGACAATTGTATTTAGTGGTTTGCCTAGACCGAAGAATATAAGCAAGGAAGCTTTAGACTCTATGGACGACAAAGGGCTTTTAAAAGTAAAATTACAGGCCAATGGCTTGCCTGTTCCGGCAGGGCGGTCGGTGTGGAATTTTATTCAGGCGAAAAAAATTTTTAGAGCTATAACAACAGGCTCAAATAAATACGTAATTATTAAACCCAGGGCGGGTAGCAGAGGCAGACATAGTACAACATTTATTAGTACCGAAAGCAGTTTAAAACATGCTTATAAAGTGGCCAAACAGCTTTGTTTCTGGGTAATGGTAGAAGAGCAGATAATGGGCCCGGTGTATAGAGCTACTGTTATTAATTATGAGTTGTGCGGAGTTTTAAAAGGCGAGCCTCCGCAAGTCGAAGGTGATGGAGTTTTAAATTTAAAAGAATTGCTAATTAGAAAAAACCATGGTCGACCAGCAGGTGTTGAAGAAATAAAAAACTTTTCAGAAGTCGAGTGCTTTGTTAAAAAAACTTTGGAACTCAAAAGTGGGCAAGTTTGGAATTTTGTACCAAAAAAAGGGCAAGTGGTAATTTTGTCAGAAAAAATTGGCGTAGCATATGGCGGTAGTTCTGCTGAAGAGATAAATGTTTGTCATCCGGAAAACAAAGAGTTGTTTGTAAAAGCTGCTAGGGTTGTGAACGACCCGATTGTGGGGTTTGATTTTATTATTCCAGACATAACAAAAAGCTGGAAAGACCAGGTCTGTGGGTTTTTGGAGGCAAATTCGTTGCCGTTTATTCACTTGCATCACCAGCCTTTACAGGGTCCAAAACAGAATGTGGCAGCAAAGGTTTGGGATATGATGGAAAATATCAAAAATTAAATATCAAAAATCAAAATGGTCTCTATAATTCGGATGGAATTTTTAACTTTTAATTGGCATTTTCCATTTTGATTTTTACATTTTAAAATAAAAAAGATGATAATAATAAATTACGAAAAATTGGCAAGTTCTGAGTTACGAGCTTCTTTGCTAAAAATTGCCGAGGCTGGGTTTGCTTCAATTACGACTCCAGCAGCAATACAGGCAAGTTTAAAGTACGATTCGGCAGCGGAAACTTTGAAAGTTGGAAAAAATAAGTATAACTTAAAGCTTTACAAAAAAGTGTATTTGTTCGCATTTGGTAAAGCAGCTAAAGATTCAGCGGAAACCTTAAAGACAATTTTGGGACAAAAAATATACAAAGCCTTTGTGCTAGATGTGGCGGAGACCCCGGACGGCTCGGAAAGGTGCGTGTTTGGGAACTTTACATATTTTAAAGCAACGCATCCTAAGGTTTCAGAGCAGAATATAAAAGCGGCGGCGGAAATTTTGTCGGAACTTGCTGAGTTAGAAGAAAGCGATTTAGTTTTGTGCAGTACTAGCGGAGGAGGTAGCGCTATTTTTGAAATGCCTTATAAGACAGCTGCGGAAGATGCAGCAAAAATTTTTTCTGCTCTAACAAAAGGTGGAGCCACAATTTCCGAGCTTAATACTGTTAGGAAGCATATTAGTTTGGTTAAAGGCGGGCAGCTGGCAAAAAGTTTTTACCCGGCTACCGTAATAAATTTGTTATTTTCAGATGTGCCTGGTAACGATATTTCCGTAATTGCTTCGGGACCTTTGGTTCTGGATAAAACTACTGTGTCAGATGCCAAGAGTGTTCTAGATAGGTACGATGTACTAAAAATTACTCAAATTAGTAAAATTGAGTTGGTAGAAACTCCCAAAGAAAAAAAATATTTTGAACGCGTACATAATTTGCTGATAGTATCGCCCGATACCGCATTAAATGCCATGAAGGACAGGGCGGAAGACCTGGGCTTTAATGTACGTGTATATTCTAAAGCTTATCAGGGTGAAGCAAGACTCTTGGGGCCAAAAATAGTTACAGAAAATAAGGTAGGAGAATGTTTGCTGGGCGCCGGGGAAAGCACTGTAAAAATTTTAGGCAACGGTATTGGGGGTAGAAATCAGGAAATGGCCTTGTCGGCTTTGGAAAAACTAAAGCCTGACCAAGTGTTTGGTTGTTTTGCGTCGGATGGGCATGACAATTCCGAGTCAGCTGGAGCAATAGTCGATACTTTTGTTATAAATGCTTCAAGTAATTTAAATATTGACTACGCTAAATACTTAAATAATAACGATAGCTTCACTTTTTTTGACAAAATTGGTTCTGGGGTACAAACGGGCCTGACAGGGTCAAATGTAGCAGATTTTTTTATCTGCTTGCGCAGTAAATAAAGTCTTGCTGTGATATAATAAATAAAAGTCTTTTAAAAAAGAAAAATGAAAATTACCCTGTTGGGTTTAAATGGGTGGCAAAAGGAATATTTACAAAGTTCGTTGTCTGAGCATGAGCTGTTTTTTGCTAACAACTTAACCGATGCTTTGCCGCAAGAAACAAAAATACTTTGCGTATTTGTTCATGACAAAGTGAGTGCGGATTTGCTAAAAAAATTGCCCGAACTAAAACTGGTGGCTGCAATGAGCACTGGCTTTGACAATATAGACTTAAAAGCATGTCAGGAAAAAGGTATTACAGTATGCAATGTGCCATCTTATGGTGAAAATACTGTGGCAGAATTTGCTTTTGGCTTAATTTTGAGCGTTTATAAAAATATATATAAGTCTATTCAAAGAGTTAAGCAGGAGGGACGGTTTAGCGTGGAAGGTTTAATGGGACTTGATTTAAAAGGTAAAACTCTAGGGGTTGTAGGTGCTGGCAGAATTGGTAGGCATTTAATTAAAATGGCTTTGGGTTTTGATATGCAGGTATTGGCATACGACCCTCATCCGCCTGTAGGTTTGGACAGTACTTTGGGGTTTAAATTCGTTACCCTTGAAGAGTTGTTAAAAAATTCCGATATTGTTAGCTTGCACGTGCCTTATATGCCTGTTACGCATCATTTATTGGACGAAGCAAAAATTGGATTAATGAAAAATGGGGCAGTGTTAATAAATACTTCCAGAGGGGGTTTGGTAGATACCTTTGCCTTGTTAAATGCTTTAAAGTCCGGAAAGCTCTTGGGTGTTGGGCTCGATGTCTTGGAAGAGGAGGGGCATATTTTGGACGAAACCTTGCTATTAAAGGGGCATCCTAGTGAAAAGGAATTAAAAACTATTTTGGCCGATATGGAGCTTATGCATTTGGAAAATGTCATTGTAACTCCTCATACTGCTTTTAACACCAAAGAGGCAATAGAACGGATTTTACAAACCACAGTGGAAAACATACGCGCCTTTGAGCAAAATTCTCCAAAAAACTTGGTAAATATGGGTTAAAAGGTTTTAGAAGCAAATTTTGTCTATGTTTATTTGTATGGTATAATTAATTTGCAATTTTAGTATTTTGAAACAAAAAGTGATTGAGTAGAGAACTAGAATTTAGAGAGGTAGAGATATAAATTTTTTTATTCTTTATACTTAATTCTCTATATTTCTGTAAATATAACCTTCAGCATATTAATGCACACAAAAGCAAAATCAAAACACCATACAAAACCAGCCAAAAATATGGATAAAGTCAAAATCAAGCGCGTAAAAAAAGAGCGGAAAAAAATTACAACAAAAGAGAAGATATTGGCAGGTTTAGGTCTTGGCAGCACGCTTATAGGCGGTGCTGGTGCCATTGCGCCCAAAAATCCATCAACTGAGTTTGTAAGGACTGTGGATACTGACTCAAATAAAACTGCAAGTGGGGATTACCCGTCCGTAGAATACGATTTCAACCCTAATTTAGCTTCGGGGCAGGACAAGAAGAGCAGTTTAAAGCAAAAAATTAAAGACATTTTTGGTCTTAAAAGCGCTCAGGCAGCTGCTCCGGTTAGTGCCGAGGAAGCAGATGTTGCCAGACAAATATTGGCAACTGGTATAGATCCGGCAACTGGGCAGGCGGCAACGCAGGCACAATTGCAGCAGGCAAACCAAACCTATTACGGGGGATACTATAACTATCAGACGAGCGTAAGTAACGCTTTTCAGAACCATTTAAACGACCCAAACTATGGTGACCCGACAAATGTAGCAGGTGCCCAAGAGCGAACTGTGGGTAATTTAACGTACCGTTATGTTCAGCTTGGTTCTGGTTTGGCCGTGTCTGTATTTAATTCACAAGGAGAAAGTCTGGGACAGTTTTCTTTGGGCAATCAGGCCAATATAAATACTGCTATGGGAAGGCAGGACGAAATAGGTACGGTGGTAAGGGACATAATGTCCAACAACCTTTATTCTTTTAGTACCACCGCTCCTTCCACAACCACACCTGCCACGCCCCAGGCACCTGTAACGGTTCAGGTTTCAAATGTAATTTCTATAAATAACAATGACGCAACTCTAAGTCAGCGAGCCATACAAGGGGATTTTAATGGTCAGCGTTATGCGCTTTCAACGCAAAATGGCGAATTATACAATGGTAGCGGACAGGTTGTAACGACTTCTAACAGTGGTCTCTCAGAACAGCAGATAAGTGCTATAAAAACTGCTTTACAAACGGCTCACCATGAATATGCCATTGTAGTTAATTCTGATATGACTCCTCATAACTTGTGGGACGACACTGGCCATGAGGTTACTGACCAAAGCGTAATAAGTAGAATTTTTGGTTCGTATGGCGGAGGCACGGCTTTAAGTTCGGCTCCTGCTGCAAGTTCTGGAGGCACTACAACAGCAGCTCCATACAGTGCGGCTAACGATATACGAAGCGCAATGCAAAATGGCGATACTGCCAGAGTAACTCAAATTTTACAAGCTACTGGTCAAGATTTTTATACTTTGGTAACAGACCAGGCTTTAAGAAACCAAATAATTTCTTTTGCCAGCGCTAACAATATTCAAAGTTCTTCTTTTGGCGCCAATACTGTAGGGCGCATGATTTTAAGCACTACCGTTTCAACTTCAACCGTGACTCCTGGTAGCGGTACTCAATTTTGGAGTACAGAAGGAGTAACCCAGGCATATAACCAGTCGGTTAAACCTTTTGAATTGACGGTAAAAAAAGATTCTGGTGGGAATGTTGTAGGGTATACTATTTCTATAAATGACAACGGTAGAACCATACGCCAAGATTATACCCCTGCGACTTTAAACCAGTTTTTGTCCAGCACTTGGAGTTCTTCTGATAATTTTTTAAATGCAAGCCGTGACCAGCAGCTTTTGTTTGCTGCGGGTGTTAACGCAAGGCTTATTGACTCCAATATTGGTCTTGGAATTGCTAATTTGCCCGTAGCAAATACTTCCCATGTTCAAAATGTAAAGTATGTAGATACAAACGGTCAGCTAATTACGGTTTCGCAGCCATACGGAGTGACGGGTATGTCTTTCCAAACAGATGCTAATTGGGTGGCAAGTATGTTTCCTGGTTCAAGAGTCACAGACGCTGGTTTTCCTGGCGGTACTACAGACTCTTGGTCGCCAAGTGTTTCTTCTTCGGACTCAAGGCGTTACTATGAAGTTGTGTTGCCGAACGGTAGTCGTATAAACGTGGGTTTGTTTTTGCAAAACAATATAAATACTTCAAATGGCAGGACAACAGTAAATGTAAGTCAGGATGACTTAAGATATTTTGTTGCGCCAAATAGTAATGTAGTTGCTCAAAATACATATGGTGCAACTGGTGGTAATGCCACAACTCCGGGTTATGTTTCAACAACTGGAACAGGAACGGGTAGCGGAGGAAGTTTGGGAAGCGGTTCTGGCTTAGGTGGAAGCACGGCAACAGTTGGAGCTCCCAGTGTTTCGTCCGTTAACTATCAGGGCGGAATGTTGCTTATAAATGGAAATAATTTTAATTCAACACAGCCAAACTCAAACAAAATAGAAGTTTTTGACGGCATGACTAAAGTGGCTGATTTTACAGTTTCGTCGGGTAATTCCAGCTTAATTGTGGCTAATTTACCCACTGCCTTGCAAGCAGGCAAAACTTATACTTTAAAAATAACTGTAGGAAATCAGGCAAGTGGCCAGGTGTCTTTTTCTGTCGCGGGAACAGCTGTTACCCCCGGTTCTACAAGTCAGGTCGCTATGGTCTCCCAGGCTTCGCTTTCTGACTATAGCGACTATTTAAAAACAATAAATACTTCGACTGCTGGAATAACAACTTCAAGCCAAATGGCTTTGTGGTTGAACGGTCAGAACTTGGAGAACAGCAGTTTAAAAGTTTATAAAGTAACAGGGTCCTCTTCTACAGATGTAACAAGTAGTTTTAATATAAGCGCCCCTAGCGTGGTGTCGGTAGGCAGCGGGCAGCAGGTTGGGTTTGGAATTTCTCCAAAAACCACGGTGACCGCAGGAGTTTATAGGGTTGAAGTCAGGTCCGGTTCGTCCGTTATAAGTTTGCCGTCCAGCTTAGGTTTTACCATAGGACAAACCGCCTCAGGAAGTGGTAGTCCCGCTGCAACTAGTGCAACAATAACAACACAGTCATTGCCGGAAGCAACAGCAGGGTCTGCATATTCTTTTGCTTTGTCTTCTTCTCAGTCAGGGTTATGGTCTGTAAGCGGAGCGCCGAGCTGGATGAATATAGATTCTTCCTCCGGTAGGCTTTATGGCACTCCACCGACAAGTACTTCTGCCTCAACTACAAGACTCACAGTTAGCCTTACTGTAGGTTCTCAAACAATAAATAAAGACTTAAATTTTAGCGTACGCGCCAGGGGAAATGAGTCGCTTAGGATGAGTCCTGAAAAAACCGAATCTGTTGTTAAGACTTTTGACACAACAGTTGCAGGAATTTCGGGGGGTGTAAATTCAGCAAACGAATCTTCGCCAATACTGACCCCTGTTCGGTCGACTGTTTCTTACCAGGCAATAAATACTGACGCTCAAATGGTTATAGTGACCTCGGCTTTGTCTGCTCCTCAAATTGGCCAGGCATACAACTCTCAGCTTGTAGGTTATTGCAATATTCCTGGAGCTATAAGCTGGGGTGTTTCTTCAGGCCAACTTCCCGAAGGGCTAACCATGAGTCATTTGGGAGTAATATCTGGCGTACCCACTAAAGAAGGTAGCTATACTTTTACAATACGAGCGGTGGCAAACGACGGCAGGGCAGACGCAACTAAACAGTTTACTTTAAATGTGGGAGCTTCGGCTCAAAACATGCAACCGTCGGTCTTAAATGTCGCGGATGATGAAGGCGCAGGCGAGACGAATGAAAATGGAAATAATGTTTTGGTTACAAACATGCAGCCTTCGGTATTGAACGTTGCAGATGACGAGGGGTCGGGAGATTTTGAAGAAAATGGACAAGTTTCTTCTGGTGGTCCTTTGTCTTCTGTTTCTAACGTTGCAGATGATGAAAATGTAGAATATGACGAAGTTAATAATAGTAACATAAACCAGCAAGCAGCTTCGGATGATGGCGAGGTGGAGTATGACGAAGTTTCAGGGGCAGGCAATAAGTCTAATACCGGCGATGAAGAAGTTGAATACGACGAGGTGGGTTCTTCTGCTGTAAATGGGGTCTCTGGCAGTACAATACAGACCTTTCAAAATGCAAACCAGTCGACATCTTCAAACACGCAGTCAAATGCAGGACAGCCAGCTTCTTCTGGTGGCTCTGGGTCTTCTTCCAGCACTCAGGCGGGTACATATTTAAGCCAGGAAATAAATAATCTACAAAACCGTATTAACCAGCTTGAGGCAAATCAGGTACTAAGCAATTCTGAGAAGCAGGAGCTTGCAAGCTTGCGGGCGGAAGTTGTGTCGCTCAGACAGGCGTTGCAGGTATTGCAATCTTCAGGTGCAAAAGCGGCAGGAGTTGTGACTTTTTCAAATGACTCGAATGAGAGTGGGTCTTATACAGTTAAAAAGGGTGATAACTTATGGGACATATCTAGGCGCTTTTACGGAGACGGTACGCAGTGGAGGAAAATTTTAGAAGCTAACCCACAAAGTTTGTCTAGGCCGGGGAATGTTCGAACTTTGCGTGTAGGATATGTGCTTAAAATACCAGGAATGAACCAGCAGCAAGGCGGACAGGTCTTTGGTTTAAGTCAGCAGTCTGCTTCAAATAACTCTGCTGTCCAAACTTTTTCACTACAGACTGGCGCGGGAACAACCCCGGTTTCAAGCACTACCCAAACAGTAGCAAGGCAAACTGAGGAGCAGAGTACCCCGGTTCAAAGCTCTCAGGGTGTTTCTCAGGTTTCCCAGACTCAGTCAACCGCCTTTGTAAATGCGCGAACCGGTGAGGTTTCTGCACCGGTCGGAGGAACTGTGATGCCCTCTGTAACTAACGTGGGTGATGATGAAGAGGTGGAAGTAATTGAATAGAAAAGCAGGCTTAACAGGAAATGAAAAGTATTAAAATGGTTTCCATTAATTTTTATATCTAATTCGTTAATTATTTAAATAACTAATTATTTAAAATATGAAAAATAAAAAGTTTATAGTAATTGCATTGTTGTTGCTCCTTGTCTTGGTGGTTATTTTCTACAGAAGGAGTTCGTCTTCTACCAACATGCAAAAACAGGGCATTAGTATGGAGGAAGATTCTGAGGTTGAGAGCGGGGAAGAAGATAAAATTTTACCAAAATAATAAAAAATTAATATGAGTTTAAAAATGCATATAAAAAATATTTTTGCGAAGCAGAAAAAGCTCGGGGCACTCTTTTTTGCCTTTGCGCTCTTGCTTGCCTCGTTTCCTTCGGGCAGTGGTGCGCAAGTGACTTATGCTCCGGTTGTTTTGACTTCCCCAAGCAATTTGAGCCTAAATGTCCAAATACAAGCCTTAGGGTATTCGTCTGGTAAGTGGAGTTATAAAGTTAGCTGGAGAAGGACTTTAGATTTGAGAGGTAGTATTTATGTTAGTCCAAAGTCTGACAAAAACACTAAAGTTAGCATGTCGCCTTCCGGCAGTGATATAACCAGAATTGGCGAATCTACCTTGCAGCTTGACCCAAGCCTAAGGTACAGAATTGAATATTACTCCGAGACCAATGGCGGCGGAAGGCTGTTACTTAGAAAGTTTTTTGACACCTTGCCAGCACTTGGTACAACCGCGACCACTAACCCTGGCGCAGGCACCACCACTATTACTCCGCAAAGCAGTACCGGTACTACACAAGTCCCAGTTAGTACCACACCAGCTACAGAGCCTGTGCCGGTTTACATGAACCTGAACGCAAATGATATGGGTTTTAACGGCGGACAGAATATGCCTGACCCGATTTTAGTTAAGAAAGACGATATAACGGTTAAGGACTTAACAATAAGCAATAAAGAAGGTTTAACTCAGGACCAAATAAACCAAATTAGGTATCAGAACAAAACTTTGCCTAAAAATCCTAGGACTATAACTGCATATGCCAGCGTAGGCAGGGAATTTGTGGCGCCTTTTGGTTACTATATTCCTTTTGACCAGTCATGTGAAAATAATCCAAAGTTCAAAATCGAAGTTGTAAAGGAGTCTTCTGTGCCTGGACTTACTTTCAGGAAAGGTCCTGATAAGTCAGAAACTTATTACGAAAAAGGAGCTTGTACTTACGGAGCTTTAAAGGGTATAACTACCAGCGCGGGTACTTACCAGTTTGAGTATAAAATGACCAGTAACTTTGGGTCTTCTCAGGTTATTACTACCACAAAGCTTAATATTGTGGTTATGAACACAAATGTATACCCTGTAACTTTGGGAGATTTTTACCAGCCAAATGGCCAGGCCGCAACAGGTCCTGTTTTAGGCGGCAGGGCAACAATATATTGGAACCAAAGCGGTGGGACTTATGGTGGACAGGGTGCTCACTCGTTTAACGAAATGGAAATTTGGGCAGTGCCGGCAGACAGAGGTGGAATTAATAAACATCCGACTCTTACTTCTGTGGCGCAGTCCGCAAAGCGTATAGGTATAGTTAGTATGTCTACTCAGAATTGTAACAACAGTACTAGAGGCGGCGGTGATGGATATGCTTATGGTTGTGGATCTTTTAGCTGGATTGTGGGAAATACTTTATCTGGTAATTTGGCTTCGGGTAGCTACATTATCTATGTGTTGCCTTATGTTGACCCTGCTAACCAACAGGACAAGTTGGGTGGAGGCGGAATTATAGAGGCAATATTCTTAAGTACACAGTATTCTGCTTATGACTACGGGGCAGGACAAGTTACCATAGCACCGACACCAGCCGGGCAGACTTCTTTATTGAATAATTCTTCTGCGGTAAGTAACTATGGAAACTTTGACCAGTCGAAGAGCGGAATATTTTATACAAGAAAAAATTCCAGCGGAAATACTATTAGTACAGGACAGGTCGGAGTCGGTTGGGGCAGTAACAGTGACCAGGCTAGCTGCAACGGAACAACCTTAGGAGTTGCATGCGGTGTTACTATAAACGCAAATCCTGGTGATGTGCTGGATCTTTCTTGGGCTGCTAAAGACCCACAGGGTCAAAATGTTGGACAGTCGTGGGAGTCAAAAGCCCAGGTGTTAGGCTCGTATGATTACGGAAATGAAGCGGTGGTAAGACAAGTAAAAGAGTGTACTAATATTTTGGTCCCAGGCGGACTTAGTTCCAATCCGTCAGACGGATTTATGAGTTCCCCTCAGGGTTCAAAGAGTTTTACAGTACCTAATTGCTTGGCAGGCAAGTCTTTATATTTAAGTTATGATGTTTGGTTTTCTACTTTTGGCGGATCGGCTGCTTCGGGCGGTCTTAGGCCAAGTGGGCTTTTGGTTATAAACATCGGTACTTCGCAGACAGTTGGTGAAATAACTAACTGGAGCTGTAGACTTCCGGCTGTAATTTCTAACCCGCGTTGCGAAAAGGTTTCGGGCGGTTATAAAGCAGTATGGGACCAGTTTGGGCCGAACTCTATACCAGCAAAGGTTGAGTTCCAGGCTGGGGAAAATAAATCTCAAGTAGAATCAGGCTGTCAGTCCGGCACTTCTTGTATTAAGCCTCAAGAAGTCAGGTGGACCAATGGTGATCCGGCAGATGCTAATAGTCCATTTAATGTAAATGGTATTCAAAACAATAAAACATACTGGAATAAGCTCGAAGTTTCGTGCGGAAGCGGCGGAAGCGAAGAAACCAGGCAGGCAGTATGGTCCTGCAGTGTGGATTCGAGTGGCAATGTAACGGCTTCGGCTTCCAATGACCCATACAACAATGCAAATTGTCAGTTGCCTTCGGAGGCAGATATATACGGAGTGGTTGCGCCAAGCTGTACCTTGGGCTATGACATTACAGGTAAGCTCGACGTTTCTTTAAGAACTAAAGCATATATCTCAACCTTCCAAGATATAAGAAGAGTAGGTGCGAAGTTTGATTCGGTAACCTACTTGGCAGATAAAGACCAGCAAAAAGTTATTTCTGGTTGTGCTACAAACGTGGGGGCAAGCGGCGGATGTTTGGTTTGGAGAGAGGTTAACTTAAACGCAACAACTCCTGACCGAATTACAGACCCAAATAGGTTTAATGAGCAGTATGTTGGAAAAAATAGCAAAGATGCAACGCCAGATTTGCAGGCAAATACAGTTTATTGGAATCGGTTAATTTACCGCTGCGGACAAAATTATAGGGAAGTTATGTGGTCTTGTGCTACAGAACGCTAATCAATACTAAGTGATGAGCGACCCCCTTGGGGGTAAGGTAATAAGTGTAAAGTAAAAGACTAAACAAAAATTATGTCAAAATCAACAAAAATTATTGGTGTTCTGGCTACAGCGGCGGTTGTTTTGCTTGTCGTTTTAAACAGCCAGGACCGCTTGAACCCTTACGGAGTTTCTGCGGTAGAAAAAAAGAATAAAGAAGCAAGAAATTTGCCAGACGGGTTTCCTAAAGATTTCCCGGTAGATTACACTGCCCAGTCTTTAGAAAAGCCTCAAACGGGAGGCGAAAGGCAAACAATTATAAGGTTTAGTACTAATTTGTCCGCTTCGCAAACCTTTGTTTTATATACAGAGTATTTTGAAAAACAAGGTTGGGAAATTTTGGGCAAACTAGACGAAAAGGTTGTTACTTCCTTAACAGCAAAAAATAGCAAGGGTGATATTTTAGGACTAACTTTTAGTCCTTTAACTGCTCAGAAAACCAATGTAAATGCTGTTTTAACAAAAGCCGAATAACTTTAGTTAAAGTTAATAAAAGGGAATCTTTGCCACTGGTGAAGATTCCCTTTTTGCTTTGCATAGAGCCGTCCTCTATGGAACGAGTACGTCCTTATGTAAAGTTTAATGCTATAATATATAAACATAATTAAAAATATAACAATGACAGAGCACAAACATCCAGAAGAGGTAAGGCAGTCAGTGGTGGTCGAAAATGGCCCCACTTCGTCACTTGTATTACCTATTAGCATATTGGCGGCAGCATTAATAGTTGCCGGAAGTTTAGTTTATTCATCAAATGGCCTTAAAGGGGCTATTGAAGGTATAAGGTTTTCAGGCGGTGGTTCAGCTCAGGCCGTTCAAACAGGCGGGCAGCAGGCTGGAAGCGGAACCCAAACAGCACCTAGAGAAATAACTGACAGAGAAGGGCAGCCAACTATTGGCAACTCCAACGCCAAGGTTACTATATATGAGTTTTCGGACTTTCAGTGTCCATTTTGCAAAACCTTTTTTGATCAGGCTTTAAAGGAAATAAAAACTAAATATATAGACACGGGTAAGGTAAAGTTGGTTTATAGGCATTTTCCTCTGCCTTTTCACCAAAACGCCGAAATTGCTGGGGTGGCTTCGGAATGTGCAAATTTACAGGGTAAATTTAGAGAGTATCATGACCTACTTTTCCAAAATGGAAAGTCCGACGGAGCGGGTTTGAATTTAGCGGACTTGAAAAAGTATGCGGAAACTTTGGGTTTAAACAAAGGAACTTTTGGTTTTGCTAAAAATAAGTTTAACCAGTGCTTAGACAATAAAGAAACTTTGCAGGCTGTTCAGGGAGACATGACTGCCGGTACAAGCTACGGAGTAACTGGAACTCCAACCTTCTTTATAGGGGGTAAAATAATAGTTGGTGCGCAGCCATTTGCAACCTTTGAGCAAGCTATAGAGGAAGCTTTGAAGTAGGAAGTAGGAAGTAGGAAGTAGGAAGTAGGAAGTAGGAAGTAGGAAGTAGGAAGTAGGAAGTAGGAAGTAGGAAGTAG
>JAEUSF010000015.1 GCA_016788665.1 Candidatus Doudnabacteria bacterium
GCACAAACAGGCAAAAAAAGTGAAACAAACCTTAAAATACCTATTTGTACGACCAATAATTCATGCACACTCTACCAATAAAATAATGCTAAAATAATATCATACTAAATAACCTAAAATTTCGAGACTGAAAATTTAGTATGCTATTAGTAACCCAACATATAGTGAACAAACTATACAAATTTAAGCAGAAAGGCTTTACCCTTACCGAACTACTTGTCACAATTTCCATTATTGGTCTACTAGCTTCCATCCTTCTAACAAGCGTTTATAGAGCGCGGGCAAAGGCACGGGATACCAAAAGAGTCGCGGACTTAAAACAAATACAAAAAGGTTTAGAACTTTACAAACAACTTAATGGAACCTTACCAAGTCCGGCGTCTTATGGCAGGTCAAATGTTTCCCCTGGCTGGTGGGATGGTTGGTGGGATCTTTCGACCAATACTTCCGGAAACGGTTTTTTAAACTTTCTGGTCACCAGTGGCATTATGTCCAAAGCACCTACAGACCCGTCCAACTCTCCTGCGGGATACAATGGACAACCTGGAAATGGATATCAATATTTTTATTTTGTGGCACCCAAAAATTATTTGTATCAGGGTGGCAGCTGTGTCGCAAGCTCCAGCGACGTTTATCTAATTGGCGCCACCAAACTTGAAAGTGACAATTCTAGACCTCCCAGAGAATTAAAAGGCTCAGACTGTTCCTGCTTATGGCAAAATTTGCCAAATATGTTCCAAAACAATTACGACTACATAATCTGCGGTTACTAAAATTGTACAGAACCCTTACGACCAAAATACAAATTAAAAAAGCCGATGCACAAAGCACCAGCTACTCATTTACCTTCGTAAAATACATCTCGCTTAAAGCAATTCTCTCCTCCTTCTTGTTTATGAAGCTAACAATCCCTTTTGAAACTACCGCAATACCGCCCCTATGCTGATGAACATAAGGACTGCCAACAAAGGGCCCTTCGCCATGAGCCCTATATAAACCCGACCCCGGACCTACCAAACGAGGGTTCCAAACTACTCTCCAACTCTTCTGGCTTTCCATGGGAACAATTCTAAAATAATGCTAAAATTAAATCAACTGGTCAGTGGTGAGCGCTGAGTTGTAAGTTGTAAGTTGTAAGTAGGAAAATCCACATCCGTATATCCGTAAAAGATCTGTAATCTGTAACCCTATTAGTGATCCGTATATCTGTAATCATCCGTAATCCATAACCCTATCAGTAATCCGTAACCAACAATGAAAACCCTAGCTACCAATAAAAAAGCAAAATTCGAGTACGAAATTAAAACAACTTTCGTAGCTGGTTTAATATTGTCCGGTGCCGAAACCAAGAGTATTAAAAGCGGCAATGTTTCCCTAAACGGTTCATACGTAACCATTTCGGGCAACTCTGTAAACCTGCTCAATTGCCACATAGGTCCTTACAAATACGCCAATCAAAAAAATTACGACCCGACCGGAACCCGCAAGCTTCTTTTGAACAAAAAAGAAATTGACGAACTACTAGGCAAAGAAAAAAGTCTCGTTTTAATCCCGCTGGAAATTTTGGAAACAGGAAAAGGTTGGGTAAAAATTCGAATAGGAGTTGGAAAAATGCGCAAAAAAGCCGACAAGAGAGACTATATAAAAAAACGAGAAACACAAAAGGAGATTAGAGAAAGCTTTTAGGTATTAGTGGATAGTCACTAAAAGACAAAACTTCATGACTTTTTCAACAAAAGAAAAAATTTATGTCACAGTCATAATATTGCTTGTTGCTTTATGTGCACAATTTTACTATTCCTATTCTTACGCTCCTCAATACCAAGTTCGTGTCTACTATAACCAAGACCGCCCACTAAACAAAGAACTAGTGAACACAATCCGCGAAGCGGAACATTTCGTTTACTTTGCCGTTTATACATTTACACGAACAGACATAAAAGACGCTCTTTTAGCGGCAAAATATAGAGGCCTGGAAGTAAAAGGTATAACCGACAAAAACCAATACAAACAAATAGAACAACAACAAAAAATTATCGACGAGCTTAGAAAAGAAGGAATAGAAGTATACGAACAAGACCACTCGGCAATTATGCATTTAAAAACACTTGTAACCGACCGGGCTTATATTTCCGGCAGTTATAATTGGACATCGGCCGCCACAAACCTTAACGACGAAGTTCTGGAAATTGGCCACGAAGAAAGCATCCGCAGCCAATATGAAAAAATCTTAAAAGAACTCTTTGGCCGCTATAGCAAGTAACTATGATATAATATAATTAATTATAATTTAATTCTTAAATAGTAACATAACCAATGGAAAGCCAAACAACCCACGAACACTCGCATCATCAAATTCTTAAGGACTTAGAGGCCTGGTTTCATAAGCTGTACTTAAAAGTACCTTTTCACCTGCCTACAAGCGTAAAAGAATTCATAGTGCGCTTCGGACCCTGGATAACTTTAGTCTTAATACTATTGGCATTACCGGCGCTCCTGGCAGTATTTGCCATAGGTGGCGTTGCGCTACCATTTGCAGCTATGAGCGGCCAAGTACATTGGGGCGGTATGTTTATAGTCAACATGGCCCTTTCGATTGCAACTCTTGTTCTAGAAGCCATAGCATTACCTTACTTGTTTAAAAAACAAATTAAAGGCTGGAACTTTATGTTCTACGCCGTACTAGTTTCAGCAATTGGTAGCATTTTAAGCATGAACCTTGGGGGTTTGGTTATTGGCACAGCCATTTCACTCTACATACTCTTTGAAATTAAAAGCTATTACAAATAGTTTATGTCCGACTTTTATAAACAGGATATTTTTTTCGTTTTAGCCAGTGTACTTGTTGTCTCCGTAACCTTGCTTGCTTTAATAGTTGGCTACTATATTGTAAGAATAGTAAAAGCCATAAATTATATTTCTCAAAAAGCTAAAGCAGAAAGCGACCTCTTAGCCGAAGACCTGTCCGACCTCAGAGAAAACGTCAAAGGTCAGAGCTTTAAATTTAAGCATTTTGCAAGTTTCTTTAATTCAGTTTATAAAAGGCATAAAAAATAAAAGCAAGAAAGTTAACTTCTACCTCCAAACTTTTTTGTAAAAAGGAATCATATGAACAAAAATCAGGCAAATACCGCAAAAGCGGCCGCTGGCATAGCTACTTTAGCAGCAGCTGCTGCAACAGCTTTCTATTTCGGCTTCGGTGGCAAAGCCAAGCAAAACAGACAGAAAGTAAAAGCTTGGGCAACCAAAGCCAAAAAGGAAGTAGTCAAAGACATTAAAAAACTTGAAGTAGTAACCAAACCAGCCTATGAGGCTTTGGTTAAAGACGTGCTTAAAAGGTACGAGGGCTACAAAGAAGCTGCTCCAAGCGAAATTGCCAATTTAAGCAAAGAGCTAAAAGGATACTGGAAAATGATATCCGATGAAATTAAAAACAAGAACGCAAAACCACAGAAAGTAAAAGCTAAAAGCGTTAAGACCAAAAAAGCACAAGCTGCGGCATAACAAGGAGGACTGCCCAAAACTAAACGGCAGTCCTTTTTAAAAACCATGAAACTTAGAAACGACACCGTGTTGTACTTTATCCGCCACGGACAAACACAATACAACAAAAAACACATACGCCAAGGTATTTATATAGACGACTACTTAGACACGCAAGGCATTTTGGAAGTTGAAAAAATTATACCAATAGTAAAAGCTGTCGACATAGACGTCTTGTACACTTCTTACTTAAAACGCGCGGAAGAAACCGCTGCTCTTCTAAACCAAGGTCTTGCAAAACAAGTTGAAATTTTGCACGACTACCGTTTAAGAGAAAGAGACTTCGGCAGTTTGGCTGGCAAAAGTGTAGAAGACTGGAACCGTATACTGCCCGACCACAGAGCAAAAGAAGATATGCAGATTTACGATTACTCCCCTTTTGGAGGAGAAAATGTGGAAGAAGTAAGAAAGCGGGTTTTTGGCGCAATTTTAGACATTGCCGGCAACAACAGTCATAAACATGTGGGTATAATAACCCACGGCGGAGTAATTAGACTTTTGCTTTTTCACTTTCCAGAAATTCCAAGAATTTACAGAGCCGAAGACACGGGCAAAGACGTGGCTAACTGCGACGTGTATGAATGGGAAATTACGGAAGGACGCCTTGCCAATATAAGATCTCTACTAAAATAATAACCGGTAGATTTTAAGTATTAAGATAGTAGTGGCAAAATAGGTAAATAAGCTAGTATAAAAAATGCCACGGTCTTTTATTAAGACTGTGGCTTTTGGTTTGTTCCTGCCTTCAGCATATCGCGCTGCGTGAGCATATAGTAGACAACGTCTCCGGCCATACCAGCCAGGACGACACCCATCGGTCCGCCCATAGAACCGCCCAGCAAAGAAAGTCCCATTTGCACGGGACAATCAAAAGCTTCCGCCTGTGCCCACGGCACCAAAACTTTTTTTAGAACGCCTAAACGTCCTCCGCACCGCCGTGCAAGTACACGGACGCAAGCTGAAAGCCCAGGTATGGGGCATTCCCCAAAGCCCACCCAGCGCCGATCCCGACCAGTGAATCCAGGGCTACCATCGAGCCCAACAGACCTAGTAGTGGAGTTGTTACTACGTTATCCCCAGCGGTTAGCATTAGGGATTTAGTTATCCAGCGAAGCCACCTATGGCTCGCTTTCATAAAACCTCCGTTTCCTTTCTCAGCAAAGTTCACAGCTTTTATTATAACAAATCAGTCTACTAATATATATAAATAAATAGTCCTTAAACTTTTCCACACCCAGTACCTTGCACTACAAGGTACTATAGTATATACTGCATGCATAAGTTGCAAATTAAGCCCATTCTTAAAATGACCAAATTCAATTTAGAAAATGCTGAAGCGCAAATGAGAAAAGGAATTTTAGAGTATTGTATCCTACTGACTATATCACGCGGAGAAATTTACGCCTCCGACATTTTAAAAGAGCTCAAAGAAGACAACCTTATTGTAGTGGAAGGTACGATCTATCCCCTACTCTCCAGACTAAAAACTGACGGCCTATTAGAATACCGCTGGCAAGAGTCAACCGAAGGGCCACCGCGCAAGTATTACAAACTAACCGAAGAAGGTAAAAATTCTTTAAACCATTTAAAAAAAGCTTGGGAAAGCTTAGATAAATCCATCAAGTCATTAACTAAAAAAACTTCTTAACTCTATGAAAAAAACCATAAACATTTCTTTGGGCGGCTACAGCTACACCGTAGAAGAGGATGCTTACGAAAAACTTGAAGACTATATTAACCAACTTAAAAAACACTTTGCTTCCTATGCGGACTCAATAGAAATTGTTAGTGACATAGAAAGCCGGCTAGCTGAACAGTTAAACCTTAATGCTAAAGGTCCAAAAATTGTTAATTTAAGCGCAGTAGAGGAGCTTATAGCTTCCATGGGCAATCCGGAACAATTTGAAGACAGCGAAAATTCTAGTGCTTCCGGCCAAGAAAAACAAAGCTCATCTTTTACTGGCAAAAAAATGTTCCGAAACCCAGATGATGTTGTCTTAGCAGGTGTATCTAGCGGTATTGCTGCATATTTCGGCATAGATGCTGTTTGGATAAGAATTCTATTTGTATTACTTGCCTTAGGCAGCGGTTTTGGCGTTTTACTTTATATAGTATTTTGGATTGCCTTGCCCGAAGCAAAAACCGGTACCGAAAAAATACAAATGCGAGGCGAGCCAGTTAACTTAAAAAATGTTGAAGCGGCCGTTAAGGAAAGAGTTGAAGAGTTTAAAAAAAAAGACAAAAGTAAAGCCAAACAAATTTTAGCTGCGCCATTTTTAATTTTAGGAAAAATATTTCATACCATAGGCATAATTTTAAAAAATGTATTCCCTAGTCTAGGCAGGCTTCTAGGGGCACTCTTTAGCCTAGCCGGCGGAATTATAATTGCCAGTTTATTTTTTATTACCCTAAACTTGCTTTTAAACACCAATTCTCCCTACTTGGATTTTCCTTTTAAGTCGTTAGCAACTGGTGCAATTTATTTTGTAGCTGTAATTAGCGCCTTTCTCGCGCTTTTGGTTCCTGCTATTTTCCTGCTTCTTTTTGGAATTAGTTTAGCTTCTTTAAAGCCGGCGTTTGGAAAAACTTTATCTCTTTTGCTATTTGGGTTGTTTATAGTTTCTGCTTCCATTTTTGGCAGCACTGCTTTTAACATGGCGCCCGAAATAGAACAAGCTTACCAGGACAGCCATTACTCAGCACAAGAAACCAAAGAATTTAATTTGAAAGATTTTTCAATTATTGAAAGTTCAGATAATTTTGAAATTACGGTACTACCTTCAACAGAATACAAAATTATTGCCAAGGGAACCCCTAGAGGCATTACCGAAACCCAAACGTACCTTGAAGGCGAAAACCTGATATTCACTCGTGACAACCATTTTAGAATTTGCATATTTTGCCTCAATAGACCAGTAAAAATAGAAGTTTATGCTCCTAGGCTTAAAGCTATAAAAGCCAGTGGTGCAAGTAAAATTTGGGCCGACGGATTTATGACTCAAAATTTTAATATTAAGCTAAGCGGCGCTTCTAAAGCCTATCTAAATTTACAAGCCACCCAAATTTATGCGCAGTTATCAGGGGCTTCCCGCTTAGAGTTTAAAGGAACAGGTCAAAATACGGATATTAAACTTTCCGGAGCTAGTACAGCGGACTTGCAAAAAGCCCAACTACAAAACCTGAGTGCAGAGTTATCGGGTGCGAGCAAAGCGTATACAGATACCTTAAACCAACTCGAGGCTAAATTGTCCGGCGCCTCCCACTTGTATTACAAGACAGCGGTTAAAATTACCAAAGCAGAAACTTCTGGTGCGAGCCGCCTTATTTCTAACTACGAACCCAATAAGAATGAAGACTTTATAAATGTAACTGACCCTGAAGCTTTTTCCACCACCACTCCAAACACCCCTTCTACTTCAGCCTACTAAAAAGAAGCTATTGTAAATATTGCATTTGCTGAAAGATTGGTAGTTAGCCCTTGAGCTTGTATATTTTTCTTACCGCTGCTGGACGGTACAGTTATTACGTGAGTAAACTTTCCTGCACTATTGGCAATAGGGCTGCCAAAATTTAAACCCTCAAAATTTAAATTCACTGCTTCGCCGGATCCGAAGTCATGACCAGTCACCACAACCCTGCTTCCACCCGGTGCATAATAAGTACTAAGTACTATATGAGGCTGGTTACCTGCCACATGAACCGTCCGGCTGGAAGACGCATTGCTTGAAACGCCTATAAAGGCAAATGTTACTTGTCCGCCTTGGTACGGCAAAGCATACTCGGGGGAACTAAAGCTTCCGCTTGAATTTGATTCCACCTCTCCCCAGTCCTGGCCATTTGCTTTTACTTTTACTTTTTCATTCGGCGCAAAGCCTTGTCCGGCAAACCAAACCTTGCCTCCTCTTACTACATACCAAGCGTTAGGCGTAACGTTCGGATAGAATCCTCCTACCACCAAGCTGGTTTTAGCGGTTTCATTCTGAGTTTCCGCTTTTACCTCAACAGTAGACTGTGCCGCCGAATAAGGTATTTTAAAATTTCCACTGGAAAAAATACCTCCCGCGTTGCTTTGGGTGTTTTGACTAGCAGCACCTAAGGTGACTGAAACATTTTCATTAGGTGGAAAATTTTCACCTTGCACCTGTACGTCTTGCTCCGGCATAGCATAGTAAGTCGAAAGTTTTATAAACCCGCCGTTTGCCAAAGCCAAACCAGTCACCGCAGTACTCAAAAACAATGCCAAAGCCGAACCAAGAATTATACTTTTTATATTTTTATAGGTTGTATTCATAAGAGATTTTGTTAATTACTAATAACATTCAAATACTAAGCCTGTTTTCTTGAAAAATTCTTAAAGCTCTGCTTCATTCTATTTTAAGAAAAGTTTTTTATACTTTAAGTATGCTAAAAATTAAGCCTAGCTACAAACTTTATGAAACTATATACTTTTTCTATTACCGACTTTGAAAATGCAGAAGACCCCACACCGCCTAATACTTATCCACCCCAAACCGGCGACGACCCGAACAAATCGGCTAATCCGGTTTTCTAAAATAAAAACTCCGCCCCTAAAAGTAAGGCGCGGAGTTTTTTATTTTAAGCACAAGGCTTACTTGTACAACTTCAGTTTATTTTAAACGGATTAAAGTTTGTTTGAGAATCGTAAGCATCTACTCGTTCTGCGTTTTTCAAATATTTTACCAGCTTATAAGTTAAGGGTGTGGCTAAAATTTCGTACAAAACTTTAAAAATATATATTGTTCCCATTATATTCAGAACATCTGCCAAGGGCATTACACCCAAAAAAGCCACCAAGCTAAATACCAAAGAATCCACAGCCTGGCCTAAGACAGTTGAACCTATAGTGCGCTGCCACAAATTTTTACCTTGGCTCCAAACTTTCATTTTAGCCAGGACAATAGAGTTAGAAAACTCGCCGGCAAAATATGCCAGCATACTAGCCAAAACTATACGAGGCACAAAGCCCAAAACCGCTTCGTATGCATTTTGGTTTTGCCAGCCACTACTCGCCGGCAAATACTGCACAAAGGCTAAAGTAACAGCAGTAATAAGGAGGCTTAAAAAGCCTATCCAAATTATCCGCCTGGAACGCCTGTAACCGTAAACTTCGGTTAATATATCACCAAATATATACGAAATAGGAAACAGTACGGTTCCGGCATCAAAGTTAAAAGGACCAAAAGCCGCTACTTTGGTTGAAGCAATGTTGGAAACAATTAAAACCGCCACAAAGAGGCCGGTAATTATGTCTAAATATTTATAATTTTTTTCTTCCATATTTTTTCAATAAAAAAGCAAAGGCAACTCCTTTGCATTTAAGATTCGACTATCTTCTTTAGGGTCGCGTAGACACCTATCATCCCGCCCAAGCGGGCGGAAGCATCCAGAAAAGCCGGAAGAGGTGTTGCCATAACCCATAATGAGAAGAATATCGCGGCCAAATTTAAGACCGCATATGTGAACATGCCTCTCTCCTTTCAAAAGAAACTATAACAAAACTGAGCTTAAACTTCAAGGCCAAATAAAAAAACGAACCCATATGGCTCGCTATTAACGGCTCCAAGGCAAGTTCTGAAAAAAGAACTCTTCCACAGTTTCGTCGTTTTCAACCACAGCGTCGCGCGGTACAGATAAAAAAGAGTTCGCGCAAAGTCCGTTGGGGTTGTCGGAATCGGAATGATTCTGGTAAGCCAAGCATGAAGGCCAGTTAGACCAGAAAACCCTGGAAAATCTACCACAGAGCGGACATTTAACTTCCTCGGTTACTTCTCCCATTGTTCCTCTTTTTGTAGTTCCAATAATTTCTCATATTTTTATAGTTTAGTCAATATTTTACTTATTAAATTTTATGTCCACCATTTTTTTTATGCCTCTAAACGCGTCTATAAACCGAATATGCTTACCCTGCTCTTTACTGCGTGGCTTAAAACCAATTGGCACTTCCTTAATAAATAGTTTTTGCTCACAAAGCCTAGCTGCAACTTCTGCTTCAAACTCAAAACCGGCAGAAGATAACTTTGAACTTTTTAAAACAGAACTAGGCATGAGCTTGTACCCTGTATATAAGTCGTGCAAACGGGTTTTAAATAAAGCGTTAAAAACCCATGTTAAAAACTTGGCCGCCAACACATAATGAAAGCCTCTTTCCGGGTAGGACTTACTTCCCCGGTCACCAAAAACCGCGCAATTTTTATTTTCTCCTAAAGCCAAAAGAAGGCTTGGTATGTCTTTGGGTAAATATTCGCCATCCGCATCTTGTATAAGAACAAAATCCCCGCTTACACTTTTTAAAGCTTCCAAAATAGCAGCACCTTTACCTTGGTTTGTTTCTTTCTTTATACCTACGACTCCGTTCCCAAAAAAATTTTCGGCAGCAGTCCAGGTCCCGTCTTTCGAGCCATCGTCTACAATAATTATTTCAAACTGCCAGCCGAAAACTTTTAGACCCAAGAGCTCTTTTACAATTACTCCTAAAGTTTTTTCCTCGTTATGAGCCGGAACTATTATGCTTAATTTCATATATTAGCGTATGCCAAAATTGCTTTTAGGAATTTCATATTTTTCGATAATGCTTTTATTCGCATCTGTCCTTCTTAAAAAAATTATATTGTAACCGTCTACATAAATTGGCGCCCAGGCCTCGTCTACTACCCGGGAAATTAAAAAGGTTTGAGCCCAAGGAGTATAGTCGCGGTGAGAAAAAAATATAGTATTGAATTGAAATTCATTTAAAAACTGAGTCCATTTTTCCGGAACTTGCTGCATAGGCTTATAAACATTTTCAAAAAAGTCGACTGTGTACGCCTCCGGCCTGTTATCTACAAAAACTTTTTCTGGCAAGTTATAAGCCAAATAACCACCTATATCATAGTCGTTAAATATAGGGCCGGACAAACCCTCTTTTTTAAAAAATTCAGCCGACGCTTGTGTACCCGGCAGCAGCCCCAGGCCCAAAACGCTTTGTTTGGCTCTAATGCCATTAAACCCAGCATTCAAAGACAGCACCAAAACAAAAAGCATGACTGGAATTGCAACAGCTTCTTTTGGACCCAAAATTATCCCATTTCTTTTTGCTGACTTTTGTAATTCCGCCAAATTCAGACATAAGCTAAAAAAGGCAAAAAAAGCAAAGCTTGGAAAATGTCTTATGCCCTTATAAGCTAAAACGCCGGACACTAAGGTTACCAAAAAAAGAGCCAAAGAAAATTTCTTAGAAAAAATATAAGCCAATATAAAGCTTGCACAAGTTGCAACAGCAACAGCTTTAAACAGAAAAAAGTTTTGCCCGGCTGCCATGTTTAAATTTTCCAAAAACTTTATAGATTGGTTTTCAACTATTAAGTAGCCATAGTTTTTAAAAATATTTAGAGGGTACAAAACCCCTTTTATAAAGTGTGGGTTTAAAAGCGACGCCAACAAAGAAACCACGCCAACCCAAAAAATTGTTTGAGTTTTCCGCCTTGCTTCATGCCTTTTTAAAACAAAAGCTTTCAAAAAACTTTCCACAAAAAAGGCACCCAAAACCAAAAACCCAAACACAAAGCCTATGTGCAAATTTACCCACAAAAGCATCAGCGTGGGTAAAAACCACACCGCTTTTTTTTGTTTGCCTGTATTAAAACGATACAGCAAATAAAAGAATGCGGCGGTAAAAAAATAAGTTAAAATTTCGGGCCTAACCTCAGTTCTACTTGCTAAAAGAGGCGTTAGGACAATGCTCACAAAGCTTGTAAAAAAGACACCGGCCTTTTCTGCGGCAAGCTTAAAGAACAAAGCTAAAGTTAAAACGCCAAAAAGTAAATAAAGTACCGAGAGGCCGGCAAAACCGGAAAAACTGTATATAGCGTAAAACAAAATCCCGCTCAACCAATGATGGTTTACAAACGGCTGTTCGGGCATAGTGTAAGAGTAATAATTGGTATTTAAAACCGCCCACCTTTCCGACCAATTTCCATGTACCAAAACTTGTCCGTTTTTTATATGTCTGCCTAGGTCAGCTGTAGTCAGGTCAGTTTTTTTATTTAAAAAAAATATAAACCAAATTAGGACAAGTACGACCGACAGGACCTTTACCAACTTTAAAATTTTTATTTTCATAGCTTCTAAATTATAGCAAATAAAAAAACCTCCTGAAGACAGAAGGTTAAGGTTTTAGGTCGTGCCTGCGAGGCAGAAATATCATGGCAGCAATAAAGCCACCAACGGCAACAACAGCAAGCAGTTTTCCGTATGGGTTATGATAGTAGACAAACCCTGCGCCCAGTAGGGTCAGCAAGGCAGAAAAAACTCCACTGTATTCCCAAAATGACAACCTTGAAGCCCAAGCGATTACGACACACCCCAGGCTCCAGCAGCCTAGAAATTCAATCGCAAAGGGCAAGGCGCGCCTAAACCCTACCACCACCAATCCTAGCGAATACAGCCCGAGGGCAATAATTACCTGCCCCAATGCAACCCCAAAAACATTACGGTACATTTGCACCTCCAAACCTATTTTCAGCTCATATATTAACATTAAAGTTTAAAATAAAATACTTGACAATTGGGCGTAAAAATAGTATAATTATAAAATTCCAACTGGAGGAAATCTTATGTTGTGTGCAGTTCTGTACAGCTTAGCGTACATGGTTGTGTACGCTCTCTCTACTAAAGCCCACTGGCTTGCGCCCCTAGCGCTGGCTGGGGTAACTATTGTCTGCCTTGGGCTTTCCCGAGGCAGTTCCTCGGAGGGCAACGGACTTCTGACAACGGCGATTTGGAGCATAGCCTATTGGATGCTCTCGCTGTGGGTATGGAAAGCCGGATGGCTTATCCAAATCCTACTGGGCATACCGTGCCTAGTACTCTATGTTGGTATGTTTGTTATGATGTGCCATGACTTAGCGTGGCGCCCGTACCGGCGGTACTAGTTCGTACTACATCTCTTAGCCGTCTGCATTACCTTGCAGCGGCTTTTTTTATGCATTAAAAAAAGCCGCTCTAATTTAAGCAGCTAAAGGCAAACCAAAGTCTACCCGCTCTTCGTCTTTCTCATTTACCCCACCCTTTTCGTCGTCCTCGGGGTCTGGTAAATGGAAACATACTTCATGGCGATAGTAGGAAAACAGCTTCCCACCTTCCTTCCAAACGAACCGCAAATACTTGTCGCCCCAGTCTATGAGCTTGCCGCAAACAAAGCAGTCGTTTATAGGCGTGTCTATTTTCCGAGCTGTACGCGCTTGTGTCCACAACAGCTTCCGCTGGGGTACTGATGGGTTTTCTACAAACGGTAATGCATCCGCGTGAGCCGGCACCTCAGAGGTCCCAACAGCAAGCTTACAACTTGGCTCATGGTGCATTTTAGTTTCCTTGTATACACCACGCGCTACCAAAACTTCTCGCAAGTATTCCTGCCCGGGGAGAATTTCACCCCCGCACAAAACACAGAGGTGGACTTTATGCGCAACGCGCAAAGACTTCATTTATTCCCTCCCCTTTTTTCACTCTATAAAAGACCTTAACATAAAACAGCAAAATAAAAAAGCGAGGCTGTGCTGAATAGGACGGCCCTCTTAAAGAGGGCCGTCCTATGCTTTTACAAACTCGCTAGAGGAAAGACCGGCTATGAAACGCCAGACGGAGCGACCCTGCTCCCTGCAGGGTTACAACTCGCATTTGCTGCTCGAACGGCGGGGGGCCGTCGCCGATCTCGGCCACCGCCCCACACTCCTGCAGAATGTGGACGGCGTCAGCGGCAGACTTAGCCGGGTCAATGACCCGAAAGGACAAGATGGGTCCTCCGGTCATATTAAGCAAATTGTGAGTCTCGGGGTTGAAATTCGCAAAACACAACCCAATCTCACCGTCGCAAGAAACCAGACACATCGGCGACACCATCATCACACTGACCTCTAAAGCGGTAAAATGCTTTACCACTGAGCTGAAGGCATGCGCCAACTCCGGTGCCATCGGGAACCATACCCGCAACATAACTCACTCCTTTTGCGTAGAATTACAACCAAAAACAATACTAAATTTTAAGCCAAGTGTCAACACAAGAAAAGCTTCAGAGACCGGTCCCTTCCGTAGCATTTTAATTAAAAGAACACCTACTTTAGGTGTTCTTTTTAAAAGGGCTGCCCTTTGCTTTTATAATAACTATTTTTTTCTTGCCTGCTCTACAGATTCTGCCAGCTTAGTCCAAGTCTCTATGGAAACTACATATTTGTCTCCAGTATCACTATTTAAAAATTTATAAAAATCCGCTTTTCTTAAAGCTTCAGCCACTAGCTCAGCATCATCTCCACCTGCGGCTCTTTTTAACCTCTCGGCCTCTCTAACAAAAGCCTCAGACAATTTAGAAGGATTTAAAGTGTTTTCATCTATTATATTTTCTGCTCTTAAACCAGTTGCTTCTCTAAATGCCTCTACTGAAGGTAAATTACCTTCCGTAGTTGAACGGTCAAACTCAAATACTCGAGGACGTCTTTCCTGTACCCGCTTAAGTATTTCCAGTCTTGCCTCCTCGCTCATGTGAGCACCGTCCCTACTAAATTCTTGCATAGATTTTATAATTAATTGTTTAAATTATAACACTCGAACCCTTAAAAAACCAAATTAGAAAAAAATATAAACACACCCCTACCTTCGAGCAGTCTAAAAGCTAATCTTCATAATGATGGGTCATGTCCCTAATCTATTATTCGGCGCGCGACGACTTTGCATTCAAGTCTTCTTACTGGCAAAGCCAGACGAAGCCTTGGCGAAGTCTGGTGGACCCTAAGTATAACAAGGAAGGCGATAATAACTGGTTAGACGCGCTTTTAAAGTATTTAAGAAAATTTGGCCCTAGAGTCAAACTATACTTAAACAAAAATTAGACTTTTTGTCTCTTCATTCCCCATAAGTTAATAAATTTTGGTAGTTCCATTTTAACAGCATAAAGGAACTTTTTGTGTTCTTCTAACCTTTTATTTTCAATGATTCTCGAATTGACAAGCTCTATTATCATGCTTGCATAGATTAGACATTCTGAAATGATCCAAAAATTTTCGGTTCCATGTGATTTAGCCATTAAAGGATTACCGTGTACGTACAGGGAAAATTTCCTGTAAAACTCGTACACGCTATTTGGCAAACCTTTCCATAATTCACTGCTTAAAGGACAATCTTTTGATATCTCGTTTGCGTTCAATCTCTGTTCTACTGGTACTAGAGTTAGCTTTTGCTTGTTCATTTTTTTCTTAGTCAACTTGTCGACCTTTTCTGGAATTATAATCTCATATTCATCCAACCAGTATTGAAAAGAATTTTTTTGTTGCGTGTATAAAGCTTGAATTTCCGAAAAGTCTTGCTTAGTATTACGCACAGAACTACTAAGAGTAAATAAATTATTAGTTAAAATTAAAATTAGTTGGTCATCTTCATGCAAGTTGCATATATATTGTAAGTAAGAATACAGCTCAATCATCACCCTAATTTGTGGCAAATAGAATACAAAAAATTCTATTTTTTCGTTGCGAAGTCTGTAGATTAAAAAATCTAAAATATTTCTAAAAAATTCTAAACTATTACGTTTAGTAACAATTAATAAAGCACTTTTGTTAGCCTCGTTCTCATCCGTCGATTGATAGCTTCTCCCTATATTTTCGATATCGCTTAATTGCAAAGTAAGAATTTCTGAAGCTTTCTCCAAAACTGTTATTACTTTATTTATTATTTCGGATTCAGCAGTTTCCATATACCTATTATACTCCTAATTAAAAACCACCTATAGGAGGTGGTTAAAGGAGACATGACGGGAGTTAGACGTAGATATATAAGCCAGAATTTGGCAACGTCTAACCAGCTATCTTTTGGTGGTCATGCTAGTAATCAGATAAACCAAATCCTAGGCTTTATAAGGAAATTTGGAATCTAGTTAGTCCTTATGTTTAGAAAAAACTGATTATCTAATATTAAACTTGAATGGGTATGGAATATAAGTTTCAGTGAACTCCTTTAAAGAGTTCATTTTTAGGGGAGAAAAAATAAAATTATAAGAATTATGACTGATATTATAATTGACAATATCAGTCAATTCTCTATTTATGGGCATTAATAATTCTTTTAATGGTCCTCTATTTAAGGTAATGCTTAAATTTTTAGTAAGTGGGAAATATAGTTCGGTATATGGACTTACTAGGCATTTATAATTATTATAAAAATTTACCTTATTTTCTGGAACAAAGTACACCACAGGAGCATCAGAGGTAATAAAATATCTGTCAGTTCTATTTCTTAAAATGCACATGTTCATATCATGAAATACATCCGCGAAGTAATTTAACATTTTTAAGGCAAACTTCAAAAAATACGCATTGGGATATTCCAAATCGTATTCTTGAGAAATAAAAATATCTTTTATATTCTTTGCTAGAGAATCACTAATTTCTTCACCAAATTCTACTTTTAATTCAGCTTTTAATGCTTCTACCGACCTCCTTTCCATATCTCTTTTCATAAAGTACTTCTGAAATTTTGTACTTGAATCTTCATGGTCGAATTTAAATCTAGGTGTTCTGACCAACATAGCGGCAGCAAATAAACAAAGCTTGTCTTTGATATTTTTTGGTATCTTCGTGTTATCAGCTAAATCTCCAATACTCGAAATAATCTCATCATAGTCATTTTCCCCATATTCTCTAAATATTTCTTCAATATCGTCGGCGTTAAGTGTATCGACCTCGATGTTATACAAGTTGTTTTCTAATCCGACATTTTTTAAACCCTCTTCACCTTTAACAGGTAAAATTCTTTCATCAGGTGTTAAATTTTTTTTAAAAAAATTTTCGCCTTTTTTATACATAAATAACTGCCCCTCAAGTAAAAAGTGTTTTAGATAAGTTCTAGGTAAGTAATGGCTCCTTACTGTTGGTTTTTTAATAATTTTCATAAGTAAATTATATCACTTATATACTTTTACTATATATTTAAAGGAATTTGGGCGGAATCGCATCCCAGGAGTTAAACACAATAAGGAGAACAAATGGGGACATGACCCATTTTTTTAGAGACTATACTGACATGTTCTACACAAAGTAACCAGGTGAAATAAAAGGTGTCAGGTACTTTTTATTTTAAAAAGGATATTTTAAAAAACACTGGCTCAACCCAGTGTTTTTGTGTTAAGAAAATATTTTTATTTGGCTACTTAATAAGGTGTTTTTTTAAAAAGGCACGGCCCGATCCTCTTTTTAAATAAGTCTCGTATTCTCTTGCTGTTTGTAGGCCTTTAAATGCAGTGTAAAAAATTAATTCCCAAGGCTTAAACTTGTTGGTGTGCGTAGATTTTCCGTTATTATAATCTTTTATTCGTGTCTTTAAATCTTCCGAAAACCCTACGTAATGTTCTTTAGGAAACTTGATACTTTGAATTATATAAACGTAATACATATTTTTATTTTTTATGCCCGCCTTCGCATAAAGCTTCGGCGCGCGACGACTTCGCATTCAAGTCTTCTTACTGGCAAAGCCAGACGAAGCCTTGGCGAAGTCTGGTGGAGATGCCGGGAGTTAAACCCGGGTCCAGAACTTGTCCATTTTTCAATTATTCACAAGCTTAGCTAGCTTAGGGTTACTTTAACGAATGAGAGCTAACGAAACTCCGTTAAAGTTTGTTTGCGATGCCTTAGTCTTAAAACGCAAACTGTTTTTAAGACGCAGTCCAAAATAAACATGAGGACCCAAAGTTAGGACAAACTTTGGCTCATGTGTTACCGCTAAATTAAGCAGCAACAGGAACTAAGTCAGCGGCCTGGAAGGCTGCAACTACTTTGTTCCAAGAAGATTCAACTGCATTTGTTGATGTCCATAGGATTAACGAGACTACAGACTGGCTCGGCTTGCATATTAAAAAATTTCAAAGACCTGTCAAAAACCGTCATCCCCATGTATTGCATTTCTATAGAGACAGCCCTGTGACCAAAGTGGCTCTGGGCATCCCTAAGGTCTGTATTTTAACATTTTTCTACACAAAAATCAATGCTTATGGGTTAAGAACAAGACAGGACGGCCCTCTGTAAGAGAGCCGTCCTGTACGAACCAATATTTTTTGCTTCTCCCATTTATGTACAGTTAACAGTCAATGGTTACACTTTGGAACTTCTCCCTAGGTGTTAAATCACCAAGAGTTAAGTGTATTC
>JAEUSF010000016.1 GCA_016788665.1 Candidatus Doudnabacteria bacterium
GAACTCGAACCTTCCATAGCCGCAGCCTGGCTTATATTACCCTTAACCTGTATATTTCCGCCGGCCACGTTACCACGGGTTAAGTACAGATTACCGTTTACTACCAAAGCATCTCCGGAGGAAATAGTCTTGGTATTAAATGCTGTATTATTAAAATTCAGATTATAAAAATCCTGGACAGAATTTACATTAATGGAAGAACTCAGCCCGGAAAAAACTGTATTTGTCGATGCGTTAAATACACCACCACTGATTACAAAATCTCCATGGGCAAAAGTTGTTGTACCACTACCGCCACTAAAAGTCCCCGCCGCCTGGGACCAGGAAGGAATAGAAATACTACCCCCTATTGTTAAATCATAATTACTCGGATTTGAAATTGGTATAGTACCAACAAAATCCGAAGTAGTCGTGGCACCAAACAGCGTCGCTGCTGCATTTATAAGTACCGTGTCATTTGCATCGGCAGCACTGTTAAATCTTACGGCTGGTCCACTACCCCCGCTTACCGTCCAGGTTTGTGAAAGTGAGTCATTACCAAAGTCCACAAATGCCGTACCTCCATCAAAAGTTGAAGCCTGGCTTATATTCCCTCGCACTTCTATAAAACCAGGTGAAGCGTACGAACTTAAATTCACAACGCCGTCCGTTAAAATTAAGTCATTTGAAACAACCAACGTGTCTCCACTAGAAATAGTTTTAGTCGCCCCACCTGTACCATTTATATTTAAATTATAAAAAGTTTGTGAACTGTTAATGTTAATGGTGTAACTTAATCCTGACAAAACCGTTGTAGTAGCGGCGTTATAAGTCCCCCCTGAAATTGTAAAGGTTCCGCCAATGGAAGTAGTTGCCGCTCCTCCATTAAAGGTTCCGTTAGATAAAGCAAACCCATTTGAACCCACCCCAAAAGTAAACCCACTTAAAACAGTGACAGTTGTTGTTGCCGAAGATATGGTTAAACCTGAGACTGTTGTCGTAGTATTTATTACCGGATTACAATTCGTTGAACAAGAATTGTTAATAGTTACAGTATCGCCACTTGTCGGAATTATATCGCTTGACCAGTTTGCCGCAGTGGTCCAGTTAGCGTCACCACCACCGCCATCCCAAGTGTAGGCAGCGTTAAACGCTTCTGAAAATGCATCTCCAAATTGGAAAAATAAGTGATGACTCCCAGCATACAAAGTCCTGTGCCTCAAAACAGCAATTTCGTCACATGACCAGTTAGCATAATAAATAACATCGCCATTTAAAATTTGAGTATCCAAAGTTTTATCTTCAGTCCCGCAAAATAACGAAACAAACTCGTCGTCATTTATAGTGGCTTCGTCAGCAGGTGTTATAACCAAATCCGCCGCACCTAGAGTGGTAAATTCCACGTCCCAAAATTCACCCTCTGCCGGATGCGAATGCACATTTAACACATTAACTTCCACACTAGGGTCGACCTTAACCGGGTACCTGGCGCGGGAAAGCCAACCCGCATCGGGCACCACAACTAATTTATTATGTTTTACTTCCAATATAATTTGCTCGCTTCTTTCCCCTACGGCATCCTCCATATATGGCGCACTAATCTTGTACAAAAGCTTAAGCGGATTATCTTTATATCCCTTTTCGTACAGCTTAATCAGACTCTCAGAAACAACGCTTATATCAAAATCACTCAGGTTTACAATATACGAAAAACTTTCAGGATGATTCTCGTCGGCTAAAATAATATTTTCTTTAAAGCCTCTTTTATTTATTTCGTACTCCACATTGGTGGAGTCATAAACATTTAAATATCTAATTACATCACCCTCCCTGACGGAGGTTGTAGAAGCATTTTGACTCGTTAAAAACATTTTTAAGTCCGGTGCATTTTTTTGTTGTCTGAAACCTAAAGTAATGGGGTTCTTCAGATCACCAGGCATAGAAACTTCCATAGAGTCGTTCATAAGACTCATTTTCAAAAATCCTTCAGGGTCCAAAACTTCTGTCTCCACGCTCTCTGGGCTATAGAACGGGTCTTCTGAAGGTATTAAAAACTCTGCCTCAAAATAAACAGTTTGCAAATTTATGTCAGGCACAGACAAAACACCATCTTGGGACTTATAGGCCACCCGAACTCTGGTATTAGCCAAGTCTGAATAAATTTCTATGGGCAAATCTGCCTTATAAACTTCGGAAGAAGATGTTGCTACGATGTTGTGTAAATTTAAATCTAAAACCTCCTGCCAATCTTGACTGGAGGATTGCGTATAAAATAATAAACTGCCCACAGCTGGAGCATTGAGCTTCAAAGAAAACTGCAGGCTTACTTTTTCCAAAAATTCTCTGTTAGGAATTTCGCTGTTTTCTGCCTCAAAGTTCCAGGCTTCCAAAAAGCTTGAATCGGAAGTATCTGGATTATGAACAGTAACTTCATCGGCTTTTTTCTCGAGCTCTTCTAAGGACTCCAAAATAATTTCAGGCAATATTTCAGGAACAGCATCCGTAACCACCTGGTCACTGTCCCCACTTTCTTCTGTCTGGTCAACGGTAATACTTGAGCTGGCCGTCTCAGGAATAATATTTTGGTCACTAGAAGTTGAATCTTGAACCTGTGGTGGCGAGCTTTCTAGCAGCTCTTCCTCACTCAAACCACCAGCTTCAAGAATCTCTTCTGGCGAATTTTTGTTTTCTTCTGAAAAAAGTGGTTGGAATGTTTCGCCTAAAGTTTCTGTACTAGTAGCATGCTGCGCATTTACGAACCCTGTTAGTTTATCAGGTAACACCAAACTTGCTCCGCTAATAACTCCTTCTGCCCCAGACTCAGTCAGGCTAGCATCTTTTATAATCTCACCCTCATTTTTCCATAAATATTTATTTTCCGCATTTTCAACATGAGCAGCCATTTTCGGGTAGAACCTGGCATGTTTTGTCGTAGCGGGTTTATTTTCAGCAAAGCCCCAAACTGTAACAGGGCTTATAGTTTGCAAGCACAACAAAAACAGCGCAAAAAGTGCTACGT
Source organism: Candidatus Doudnabacteria bacterium (assembly GCA_016788665.1). Classification (GTDB taxonomy): domain Bacteria; phylum Patescibacteriota; class Doudnabacteria; order UBA920; family UBA920; genus JAEUSF01. The sequence continues at coordinate 2,999 of JAEUSF010000016.1, forward strand.
TTTTTCGATAAGCTCTTTTTAGAAAATGTTTTACTTTTCTTTTTATTTGCAATCTATTTTTGCTATAATTTATATATTAATTATAGCAATTTCAGCAAAATAACTTTAAGCTTCTAAAAATCCTAAAATTTAATTTAAACACAATAAATATTTTCAAATTTGAAGGTAAGTTACAATATGGGGTGAAACAGGATTGTTTTTTTCACACAAAAGTTTAAAAATAATATACTCTTTAAACTACTCTATAGCACACTTTTATGAGTAAAATTAATATCTTAGCTGTCATAGGCCCAACAGCCAGCGGTAAATCTGAATTAGCGGTTAAACTTGCTAAGCAGTTCGATGGCGAAATTATTTCAGCCGACAGCAGGCAAATATACAAAAACCTGAATATTGGAACTGGCAAAGTTGAAGGCAGATGGGAAAGGTTATCAAAAGCCAAAAATCTATCCACAGTTTTTATATATAAAAACATACCGCATTATGCCATAGACATAGCAAACCCCCAAACAGTCTATTCAGTAAGTAAGTATAAAACTCTTGTCCAAAAAATAATTTTGGAAATATTTAACCGGGGCAAACTCCCTATTCTTTGCGGCGGCACTGCCCAATATATAGACACGGTGGTTTATAACCAGGACATTCCGCAAGTTAAACCAAATTGGATTTTAAGAAAAAAACTTGCCAAATATTCCACTCAGGAACTTTCCGAACAACTTAAAGAACTTGATCCCGAAAGAGCTAAGACCATTGACCAAAAAAATCCTGTAAGACTTATTCGAGCGCTCGAAATAATACACACTACAGGCAAACCCGTTCCAAATCTAAATATAAAAAATCAAAAATCAAATTTGTACAATGCTTTTTGGATTGGAATAGAAACAGATCAAGCTGAACTATACAAAAAAATTGAAAAGCGACTAAAGGCAAGACTAAAAGACGGCATGATAGAAGAAGTTAAAAATCTTCACTCACCTTCCAAAACAAAAGCGCGCTTGTCCTGGAAACGACTAGAGTCTTTTGGTTTGGAGTACAAATACATAAGCTTATACCTACAAAACAAACTTACATACGAAGAAATGGAAACACAACTTTTTACTGCCATAAAACAATATTCCAAAAGACAAATGACGTGGTGGAAACGGAACCCAAAAATAAACTGGCTTCCAGTCGATTCCAAAAAAATAAATGTCTCAGTTGCAAAGTTTTTAAAAAAATGAGAAAATAGGTTTGCCTAAGGAGGCACCCATGCCAGAAAAAATTATCGACGGGCCTTTCCCCCCACCCGTCCCCGCCGACGAGGACGCAAAAAAAGAAACGCCTGTTCCACCCACAGACGACATGGTCCCTAATCATGCGACAACAGACGGCTTTCCGCCGTCAGGAGGTCACATGAGGTGACGAAGCAAAAACAAATCGAGCGGATAGAAGACGTCGCCGACCCCCTCGAAACACTCTTGAGCGGGAAATATCCTCAAAATCTTTATTACGATAACGCTTTTTTCTCAGAGCTCATAAAAAGGGCTCTGGAACAGATAGTTACCACCTAGCAAAAACCACACGCATTTTGTGTGGTTCTTTTATTTTTTTAAAAAACACCCTCTCAACAAAAGAGGGTGCTTAATTTAACTTTGTAGTTTTTTTCTTAAGAGTTCGTTTATAACTTGTGGGTTGCCCTTGCCTTTTAGTTCCTTCATAGTCTGGCCGACTAAAAAGCCAAAACTTTTTTCTTGGCCAGCTTTAAAGTCTAAAACTGCTTTTTCATTTGCCCCTATAACTTTTTCTATAGCGGTCAAAATCGCACCCTCGTCCGAAGTCTGCTCAAGACCCAAGTCCTTTACTATATTATCCGGTTCACCACCTTTTTCAAACATTACTTTAAAAACCTGCTTAGCAGCACTTGAAGAAATCTTACCCTCTGCTATTAACATTAGCATTTCTGCAAAATTTTCGGGGTCAACCTTAGCCTCATCTGGATTCAAAAGTTTTTGGTTTAAAAGAGCACTAAATTCCCCTAAGGACCAATTAGCAGCATTTTTTATTAGCCCTAACCTGGCTTCCGCACCTTTATGATTACCTGCTTCCAAAATCCAATTATCAATTTCGCTCACCACACATTCAAAATAAGCGGCAAGCTCCTTCCAACTAATTAAGTTTTCCACATCTGCGTCTGGCAGGTTAAATTCTTCTTTAAAACGTTTTCTTTTTTGCGCCGGCAATTCCGGCATATGGTTTTTTAAATTTTGCAAATATTCCGGGCTAAAGTGCATAGGCGGCAAATCAGGATCCGGGAAATACCTATAGTCATTAGCTTCCTCTTTGCTTCTTTGTTCAACAGTGCTGTTTGTCTTTTCGTTCCAACCCATAGTCACCTGTTTGGGCATACCGTCTTCTTTTAAAATTTCTATCTGCCTGGCAATTTCATAGTCTATTGCAGCTTGTGCAAACTTTATGGAATTAATATTCTTTACTTCAACTTTATACTTTGGCAAAGTGGTTTCGCCTGGTTTCCGTACGCTAATATTCGGTTCCACTCTCATAGTGCCTTTTTCCATATCGCACGAAGACGCTCCTAAATATCTGATTATATTTCTAAGCTCAGTTAAAAAACTTTTCGCATCTTCGCCGCTTTCCAAATCAGGTTCAGTAACTATTTCCAAAAGTGCACACCCTGCCCGGTTATAATCAACCAGGCTATAAGGCAAACCTTCAGGATGTACATTTTTTCCAGCGTCTTCTTCCAAATGAGCGCGTGTAACTCCAAAACGTTTCATCTTTCCATTTACATTCACTTCCAAAAAACCCTCTTTTGCAATTGGCTGGTCAAACTGGGAAATTTGGTACCCTTTAGGTAAGTCCGGATAAAAATAATGCTTACGGTCAAACTTACTCCATTCGTCTATCTCACAGTTCAAAGCTAAACCCACCAAAGCCGAAAGCCTAATAGCCTCTTTGTTGGCCACTGGCAAAGTGCCGGGCTGCCCAGTAACAATTTCGTCAATATTTGTATTGGGCACCTTTTCGTCTGGGTTATTCGCAGCCGGACTAAACATCTTAGACTTAGTAGCTAGTTGTACATGGATTTCAAAACCAATTACCGGTTTATATTCAGTTGAACTTTCAAAATTTTTCATAAATAACTAAGCTCCGAGTCCGAAATTACAAACATATTTCGATATTATTTATTTAAAATCAAAAAATATTCATAAATTCTATCTTCCAGTTATATTTGCTTCCATTTGGATTTATATCCATTACTATTTTTAATTTGAAATTTAGAATTTGTTTTTTGAAATTTACACACCTGGGTATTTCCTATGCCAGTCCGTCTCTTGTTGATAAGCGTAACCAATATTGAACACTGTCTGCTCCCCCCACTGCGGACCAATCACTTGTAGCCCAACTGGCAAACCATCCATAGAAGGAGCTTCGCCGTCACTTGGCATACCAAAACCACATGGCATAGATATAGCAGGCAAACCAGCCAAAGAAGAAGGGATGTTTAACTGATCAGCAATATATCCAAACAGAGGATTTTCTTTTGCTCCGCCAATTTTTACTGCCACATTCGGGGAAGAAGGGCACACTAGAGCATCGACATTCTTAAAAACTTCGCTAAACTCATTCATAATAAGTCTGCGCACTTTTTGAGCTTTCTTATAATAAGCGTCATAGTACCCTGCCGTTAAAACATAAGTACCGGTTAAAATGCGCCGCTTGGCTTCACTGCCAAAACCCTCGCCCCGGCTTTTTTCATAAACTTCCAATAAATTTTTTGCCTGTTGGCTCAAATGCCCGTAGCGAATACCGTCGTAACGCATAAGGTTAGAAGAAACTTCAGACGGACAAATTATGGCATAAACCAAAGAACCAAAACGAGTATTAGGCAAGTCGACTTCAGAAATTTTTGCCCCCATTTTTTCCAGCTGTTTAACCGCATCCATAACGCGATTCTTTACATCTTCCTCCATACCCTCGACAAAATATTGCTTAGGAACACCAATACGCAAACCGCTTATATTAGAAGACAAATTTTTAGAATACTGAGGCACTGGCTGTACGCCCGTTGTAGAATCTTTCTCATCCTGACCGGACATAATTTCTGCTAAGTGCGCAAGGTCTTCTACCGTGTGTGCTACTGCACCCGGACAATCTAAAGAAGAACCCATGGCAATAACTCCGTACCTACTTACCCGTCCGTATGTAGGCTTCCATCCGCTTACACCGCACAAACTTGCCGGTTGGCGTATACTTCCACCAGTTTCCGTTGCTGTAGCCCACGGCACGAGACCTGCTGCCAAAGCAGCGGTAGAACCCCCACTGGAACCTCCGGGTATACGGTTTAAATCCCAAGGATTTTTACTTGGACCGTACGCAGAAGTCTCGGTACTAGATCCATGAGCAAACTCATCTAAATTAGTTTTGCCGACCAAAACTCCATAATGTTCTTTTATTTTTTTCTCAACAGTTGCATTATGAGGAGGTATATAGCTATCCAAAATTTTGCTCGAGGCTGTAGTTCTCACTCCTTTAGTACAAAACAAATCTTTAGAAGCATAAGGTATGCCGCACAAAAATGGATTTTCGCCGGGAGAATTAATAAACTCATCGGCCTTTGTCGCAGAATTCAAAGCCTCATTTTCACAAACAGTAACAAAACTATTTACTTTTTTATCCAGTTCATTAATACGCGACAAAAAATACTTCGTTAATTCAACCGAAGATAACTCTTTCGCGTCTAGCTTTTTGCGTAATTCAGTAATAGAAAGATGTTCAAATTGCATCAAATATGGAATTTAAAATTGGAAATTTAAATTTTAAAGAATCGCTTTCACTTTATAATAACCGTCTTTCATCTCGGGAGCCTGCGAAAAAATTTCCTCCCTGTTATCGGACACAACCACTGTGTCAGCACGTTGAATATTTACCAGTCCGGTAACCTGGTCAACCTCTAAAAGACCCTCTGTGTTAACATTTTTCAGCTCCTCTACATATTCCAAAACCGAAGAAAGCTGGGAAGCAAACTTTTCCAAGTCTTCCTCGGCAATTTCAATACGAGCCAATTTTGCCAACTTTTTAATTTCTTCTATATTAAGCATGGCTTGATTATAACTAAAAAGCCTTTTACTGACAAGTAAACTAAGGCTTTTATACAAACTAATTCAGAGTATTATCCCAGCCTGCCCTTTTGAACCAAGCGGGTAAAAACAGCACTAACAAACTGCCTTTCAATGCTCCTGCCCATTTCGGTAAAGAGCTTCCTACCTTCAGCTATAAAATCCATTAAAGGGTCTTGCGTTGCGTATGAAAAAAGACTGGCTTCTTCTTTCAAAATTTCCATTAATTCCAAATGCGAACTCCAGTTATTATCTATAATTTCTAAAACCAAACTCTGCGCCGCCGGCCAAGCCTCTTTATCGCCAACAATTAAGACAGCCTTTTCCAATAAATAGTCATAAAACTTTT
>JAEUSF010000017.1 GCA_016788665.1 Candidatus Doudnabacteria bacterium
GGAAAGCGGTATAAATTGAGTGATGTAGAGCGGTTTTGCAGGACTTACAGCGATAGGTTGAAGCAGTCAGAGCGTGCCGGAGATACAAACACAGCCGAAAGAAGACGAACACAGATGCAATATTGGGAGAGCAGGAAGCAGGAACTTTTAATGGGTGGGCTGGAACAACAACTGTATCGGGTAATTTTACAATTTCTGGCGGCACTTATAATGCTTCAACTAACACAGTTGTTACGGGCCTTAGTTCAACTTTAGATTTTAATGGAAGTCAAGAATTTTATAATTTTAGTTTTAGTCAGAATAATATTTCGGGCAAGATTGTTTCTCCGGGTGACACTTTGGTTGTTTTAAATAACTTGGCTTTTAACGATGGTCAGGTAAACAGTACGGGATTAATTGAGGCAAGGGGTAATGTTTACTTAAGTACAAATTTTGACGGGGCTAATACGGCTTTAAAATTTACCGGATCTTCGACTTCTGGAAGTATTAACCAGACTTTTAACTTAAGCGGGACGTCTTATCTTTACGATGGGGATATTACCGTCGATAAGTCCGAAGGAGAAGTTATTTTGCAGTCAAATCTTTTAACAAATACAACAAATCAGGATATTGTAGTCAATTCTGGCACTTTAAACTTAAACAGTTTTGCTCTTTCTGCTACGGGGACTAACAGTACAGTAGTTGTGCAAGGAGGCGGGACATTGAAGCTTGTGGGTTCTGAAACTATTACAGCCACAACCAGCCCTACATTTGCTGCGAGTTCTACGGTTATGTATTTTGGAACCACAACAAGTTACACTTTAAAAAGTTTTACTTATGGTAATTTAACTATTGCGGGCAATGGAGGAACCTTTACTCCTTCTGGTACAACGCTTAGCATATTAGGAAATTTAAATTTGAACGCTGGCATTTTTAACGCCTCGGCAGTTACCGATTTATATGGCAATTTTTCTAGGACAAGCGCCACTTTTAACCCTAACAGCGGCACGGTTAATTTACTTGGCGGCGATCAGGCTATATTTGGATCAAGCACCTTTTATAATTTAAGTAAAAGCACTACAACTACTCACACCTTAACGTTTGCTAGTAGTACAACCCAAACTATAACCAACACGCTTACTTTACAAGGGGGAGCTAGTCAGCAGCTTTTGCTCAGAAGCGATAGTTTAAATACGCAATGGAAAATAGATCCGCAAGCTACCAGAAACATTTCTTATGTCAATGTCCGTGATTCCAATAATATAAATGGTACTTCTATAACTGCATCTGGGAGCGGTAGTACTAACTCAGGCAATAATATAAATTGGGATTTTGGTACGTCATACAGTCAAAATCAATATAGATTTTATGAAAATAATGATGCATTGCAGCCTACGGTGCCTTTGGTTGGTTTAAATTCGACCACCACCTTGTCGTCAACTTCTAGCCCAATAAGGCTTAGAATGAATTTAACTGTTTCGACTGCAGACTTGGGAACTTCGTCTCAGGCTTTTTTGCTCCAGTTTGCTACTTCTACTTCGGGAGCATGGACAAATGTCGCAAATGGTCAGGCTTGGGAATTTTACAACAATCCCTCCGTGCCTAACACTTCTACCGTTTCGTCGATTTTGCTTACTGGTTCCGATGTGACCGGATTATATATGGAAACGAATCCAAGTGGTTTAAATCCTGTTTCGGTTTCAGTTGGCCAAAATATAGAATATGATTTTCCTATAAAACCCACTAACGCAGCTACTACTACGTATTTTTTCCGTGTAGTTAAGTCAGATACGGCAAGTTTGAGTGCCTATAATAATTACCCAACAGTAACAATAAGTTTTAATTCCGCTCCTTCGGCCCCCAGCACGTTGGGTCCGGCTTCCTATGTGAATGGTTCGTGGGTAAGCTCCACAACCCCCACTTTTACTTTTAGTCTGGCGGATCCGGAAGTTTCCGATACTGTAAAATATTTGTTTCAACTATCTACTTCCTCAACTTTTTCTAATCTTAGTATTAGTTATTTGTCCGCGCTCGATGTTCAGGGGTCTAAATCCTTTAGAGTAGGGCAGTCTGAGGGAAGCGGTCTTTATTTAGCCGGCAGTTCTTCGGTTAGTCTTGTACAGGCTAATTATTTTTGGCGAGTATTTGCTATAGACAGCTTGGGCGCGACATCTTCTACTAGTACGGCAAATAATGGCGCGATTGCTTTTAGACAGGACTCGACCGGACCTACTGCAGGCACACTTTCTGTTGCTACAACTTCGACCACCTCTCTGACTGCGAGTATTTCCGGGGCATCGGATAGCGGTGTGGGCTTGGCAGGCACGCCTTACGTTTTCTATAACTCCACAGCTGGTAGTAACTCTTCGGCAACCTCTTCAACCAGCTGGCTGTCTTCCGGTTTAATTCCAAATACTCAGTATAATTTTTATACGGATGTTACAGACAGTAATGGTAATTCTTCCAGTAGTACTTCTGCGCAGATTTATACTCTCGCTCAGGCACCCTCTTCTTTGGTGTTAAGTGTGAATTCAGGTACCCAAATAACAGCGTCATGGTCCGGAGGAAGTAATTCTGCCGGTACTTTATACTTGGTTACAAATGAGACCACCGGTGACATGTCGACTTGGACTTCTGCAAATACAAGTATTTTTTCTTCTTTAATTTGCGAAACCTTATACTCTTTTTCTGTTAAAGCAAAAAACGGCGATGGTCATGTAACTGCTAGCTCAAGTTTGGTTTCTGCAACAACCTCGTCTTGTCAAAGTCAGGGTAGTGGTGGGGGTGGGAGCGGAGGTGGCGGGGGTGGAGGAACACCAACACCGCCGGTCACAGTTATTCCTCCAGCTATCCTTCCGCCGCCTGAGGTAGTTGTTATACCGCCACCTCAGGTTACTCCTATAGTAAGGCCGGTTCTTCCTATTTTACCTGCGGCTCCCATTGTTATAGTGCCGCAAAGCCAGGAGCCTATAGAAAATAATGTGCCGGCAGCCAGTTCTACTCCTTTGGTTGGTTCTGAAACACCTGCTGACCAAGGTCAGATTAATGAGTTTGTGTTTGAATGGCCGGTTATTAACTTGCCTAAAATTCCTCCTATTGAGTTGCCCGATATTTCATTTGAATTACCTGATTTTTCAAAGCCGGTTGAAAAAATAGCAGAAAAGGCGGGTGTTGTTATAGATACCGTAAAGACTGGTGTAAAAAATGCCGGAGTAAAAATTTTTGACGGAACATTTGGCGTGTTTAAAAGTTCGTACAATAATATTGCTCTGGGCGTTGAAGAAATAAAAAAAGTAACCAAGAGCATGGTTTCGAGTCTTGAAAAACCAAAAAATGTTGGCAGGAGCTTTGTTGTGCTTGCCGTTGCTCCTAGTTTTTTGGCGGCCGAATATTCTATTGCTGCACAGGGTCTAAAATTAGCGGCAGGGTCCTGGTTGGAGTTGTGGCTGAGTTTCCTTTCTCTTTTACAGGGTTTATTAACAAGTCTGGGTTTGAGAAAAAGACGGAGAATTTGGGGTACGGTTTATGATAGTGAAAACAAACAACCCCTAGATCCGGCCCTTGTTCAGCTTGTTGAGGTGTCCAGCGGAAAAATTGTTCAAAAGTCCATTACCGATCTTTACGGACGGTTTGGCTTTTTGGACAAGCCTGGGGAATATTTTATAACCGCAGTAAAAACACATTATAGTTTCCCTTCTAAAAACATTTCAGGTTCCTCCGATGGTGTGTTTTCGGACTTATATTATGGTACAAGGCTTAGGGTGGTTAAAGGGCAGGAATTGTTGGTGCCAAATATTCCTATGGATCCTTTGGAGTATGACTGGAATCAGCAGGCTAAAGCTAAAATTTTACATTTCAATCCGCGTTTAGAGCACGCTGTTACCATGGTTTTACGAAGTCTTTTTTGGGCGGGGTTTGCATTTACGGTTTTTGTGGCAATAAAAGAGACTACCGTATTTAATGCGGTAGTAGTATTTATTTATTTGCTAATGAGTTTACTCAGAAAATTTATTCCTCACCGGCATTTATGGGGGAGACTGTATTCGGAGTCGGAGATTTTGGAGGGGTTGTTGCTTGAACTGTATCATCCTAAAATTCCTTCAGTGGTCTTGTCCAGAGCATTGGCTGCCCGGGATGGAAAGTTCTTTTTGAAAGCCAAGCCTGGTGAGTACATGTGTAGAGTTAAAAAAATTGAGGGAGAAACGGTAAAAACTGTTTTGGAAACAAAGGTAAAAATCGGAGCTGACGGAGTGGTAAATGACGAGATTAAAATTTAATCAGTTTTTTACCGGAGTGGGCTTGTTTTAAAAGCAGGTGGCGGCCATTAATTTTTTGTTTTGGCCGCTTTTTAATTTCTCGCTTTTTTGCCTTGGTAGGAAATTCTTCCTGAATTCTTATTTTCATGGATTTATGTTATAATTATTTGTAAACTATTTCCAAAAATATAAAATTTATATTCATTATTATGAAAAAAATCCTTTATTTTCTACTGGTTATATTTATTATAGCAGGCGGATATTATGCATACTCCAGCAACTTTAAAAAAATTAGCGCTCCGCACGAGCCCTTTTCTGATCAAGGTATCAAGGTGGATGAGTCGGGAGATATTTTGGCTGAATCTCCAAGAGCTACTTCAGTAGATATGTCAGTCAAGACCGAGGAAAAAGCGGCGATAAAACCTGCTGACCAGGAGCTAGGTACTTTCTCGACCGGCGATGAAGCTGCCTCGGGTAGCGATATTCAGGTTATTGAAGTCGTGTACGACGGCAATAATTTTTCACCTATTAACATAGACATAAAAATAAATGATTATGTTTTTTTTAGGAATAATAGCTCACAGGATTTTTGGCCAGCTTCGGCGAATCATCCTGATCACACCGTTTATTCCGAATTCGACGCAAAAAAACCTGTAGCCCCTGGAAAAGTTTTCAAATTTCAGTTCACAAAAGCCGGCTCCTGGGACTTTCATGATCATTTAAATCCAGAAGCTATGGGTGTGGTAAGTGTAAAATAAATATGGATTGGCAAACCTACGGTCATGAACAAGTAAAGAAAATATTAAACCTCCAGCTCAAAAGTGGGGTATTTCCCCATGCTTATTTGTTTGTGGGACCTCAAGGTTTGGGTAAGAAAATGCTGGCTATGGAAATGGCGGGTAAAGTTTTGGATAGCATTGACCCTGGCAAGCATCCTGATTTTTTATTTTATGATTCGAAAAATGGCAACCTGGAAAGTATTCGGGATTTTTTAGAAAAGCTTTCTTATAAACCATTTGTGGGAAAGTATAAGTTAGCTGTTATAGACAGTGCAGAAAGTTTAAATATGCAGAGCCAAAATGCAATTTTAAAAACTTTGGAAGAGCCTTCTCCAAGCACTGTTATATTTATAATATCAGCGCGGCCTTTGTTACCCACTGTTTTGTCGCGCTGTCAACTTTTTAATTTTAATCGGTTTAGCCAAAATCAAGTAAATAAGTTTTGCAGTGTTAAAAATATAAAGACAGAAAATATTGATTTGGCCGAAATTTTTGGGTGTCCTGGGGGCTTGGGTGTAGAAGTGCAAAAAGCGGATAGTTTTGCTTGGGGTGAATGGAAGGCTATGCCTAAGGCGCAGAGACTGTTTAAAATTTTGGAGCTTGCTGAAAAAGACAACGAAGCATTGGCTGAAAGTTTGTATAAATTTTTTAAACAGGAAATTTTAAGTTTAAAGAGTTATCCGGAAAATTACAAAATTGTTTTAAGCTTGGGCGAAGCTCATAATAATCTGAAAAAAAATTTAAATAAAAAATTGATTTTGCAAAAACTGGCTTTAAGTTTTTAGACATAGCCTAATAAATTTATTGCTAAAATAATTATATGAAAATACGTTTTGTCTCGGTGTTTCTACTATTTTTAGTCTCAGCTTCGTGCAGTTTGTTTGCCCAGCCTCAGGGTGCGGGGCTTTCCAAGACAGTGAACGGGGGTATGGATTGGGTGCTTATTAATAAACAAGATGGAGGAAGTGGTAGTATGGCCGGGGCAAATATTTCTAAGCTGGAATTTGATCCTAAAAGTCCTGAAATTGTTTACTCCGGAAGTTATAATGGCGGGATATTTATTTCCCAAGATAGCGGGGAGACTTGGAAAAATATTTTAAATAAAATAAACGTGTACGACTTTGGTATAAATGCAAATGACACAAAAGTTATTTACGCTGCGGGCGCTTTTGGAGGAGTAGGGAAGGTTTTGAAAACAACTGACGGGGGAAAATCGTGGGTTCAGAAATACAGCGAAGCGGTTGAGACTACTCCGGTCAGGTCCATGGCCATAAATCCTTCTAACCAAAACAATATAATTATTGGGACGGAATCGGGTAATGTTATTCGAAGTAATGATGGCGGGGAGAGTTGGCAGTTCATAAAAAATTTCCAAAGCCGTATAGCTAGGGTTTATTGGACTGGCGCAGGAGTATTTGTTTTAGTTCGGGATATGGGGCTTTTTAAGGGCAGTGGGGTTGCTGATGATTTTAAACTCATAACCTCCCCCTTAAAAAGCGAAAATTTGCTTGACCAATTTTCGCAAAAAGGTGCGGTAGGTAATTTTAATCAGGCATATATTGACCCTTTTACTTCTAATTTAATTTATATTACTTCTGACAAAGGGTTGTTTAAATCGACTGACGGTGGGGTTTCCTGGAATACGGTCAAATTGCCGGCTAAGCAGGAGGATA
>JAEUSF010000018.1 GCA_016788665.1 Candidatus Doudnabacteria bacterium
CGCTAGGTGAATTCATATTCAGTCTCACACTAGGCGGTTGTATGCTTCTGAATTGAATAAGATCCGGGTTAATGGCTTTTAGTAGTATGTATCCGGCAAACAGTATAACTACAGAGGTTATGGTTGTGGTCAGTATGTCCTTGGCTTTGTCTACAGACTCCTGATTTCCGCCTGCACCCATATACAAATAACCGGCTATGACAATAAAAAATACTCCCACAACAGCGGCAATAACTATGGCAAATCTGTACATGCGGTTTATGCAGTTATATAAATCTCCGCTGGCCTGGTTATTTTGACCTGCATATTCAACTGTACCGCTAGAATTTGTCGTGGTCTGTGTATTTGCTGCAGGTGTTGGCGCACACAAAAACTGTTTAATCTGGTCTCCTACGCCGGCTTTTGTGTAGTCATAACCCGATGTTTGTGCAAGGGCGAAGTTAAAATGGCCTGTGAATAGGAACGTAAATAAATAAATCCACAGTGCTTTTTTCATTGCTTTTGGTTTTTTATTTGTTGATGCTTTTAATTTATTCTAAAAAGCTTATTGGGTTATAGGTATAACCGTATGGTATTCGGTATGCACCGTATACGTTTGTATAGGCGCCGTCCTTGACCCCAAAGCCTTCTGCATCATAGACGCCAAAATGTATATGGTATCCCCTGTGTGCTCCATAAAGTTTTTTTGTTGTATTGCCCGAGTTTCCTTCGTAACCTACTAAGTCGCCTTGTTTGACTTTTTGGCCCGGAGTGACTTTAATGGTTCTCATGTGGGCATAGAGAGTTATAATGCCAGCACTGCCGGTTTTTGTGCTTATATTGTGTTTTAAAGCTGCCCAGTTCCCGTAAGAAGCGTCAGATTTGTCGGTATACATAACTTCTCCATCGGCTGCTGCGTAAATAGGTGTTCCTGCTGGGGCTGCTATATCTATGCCATTGTGAAAATTATAACCCAGAGCTGTAAAGCCCGTGTTTCCATATTTTTGGGTTAGTATGCCATCCATTGGCCAGGCTAATACGCCTTTTTTGGCGGCTATGGTTTTGTTACCCAATTTGGTTCGAATTTGGGAGTCTAAATCGTCAATCTCTTTTTGAAGTTTGTCTTCTTCGTTTTTACTGGCTGTTAAAAGTTTTTGATAATTACTTTCAACACCGCGCGTCTGGTTTAAAAGCTTCTGTTTTTGGTTTCTTTGTTCGTCCAATGCCGCCATGGTCTGCTCGAGTTCGTCCTTTAGTTCTTGTAGCTTGTCTAACTGGAGTTTTAGGTCCTTTTCCTGGGCTTCGAGACGTGCTTTTAACTGTTTTATTTTTTGGACTATCTGATATACTTTGTCATTATAACTTTGGGTAAATTGTACTTGGTCCAGGAATTCGGAAAAATTACCAGCTCCAATAGTAGTTTTTAAAAAATATTCATTGTCAAATTGGTGAAGCTGTTTTATAAGGCTGGCAAGGATCTGCTTATTTTCGGAAACTTCTTTGGTCTTTTGGTCTATCAGTTTTTGTAAAATGCTGATTTGGGTTTGAGTGTCCTCGATTTGGGTTTGTCTGGCTTCTATCTGTAGTTCTGTAGAAGCTATCTCTTTTTCAAAAATGCCGATCTCATTCTTCAAAGAGTTTGACTTGCTACGCGCCTCAGCGATTTGTTGGGAAAAGTTTTTAATTTGGGCATTTATAGCCTCGAGTTTTTTTTGTCGTTCTGATTTTTGAGAGTTAAGTTGGTCTACCTCGGCCTGGCTTTGGATGGTTTTTTCCTGGGCGACGGCAAAATTGCCAGCAATAAAAAAAACTGTCGAAAAAATGACTATTAAACTTACGATTTTTGTTTCTTTGAATTTGAACATCTTAAATATTATAGCATAATTTATTGGTTAGCCAAAATGTATATTTATATTTTTATAGCTGTATTACAATTTTAATTCGATACTGAAATTATATTTTAAAACCCGCTTTCGTAACATAGAAGCGGGTTTTTAAATTTATAGTCTTTCTATAGCGGCTTTTATTCTTTCCGAAATTTCTTGTTTTCCGAGGCCGAATGCCAGAAGTGAAATAACTTCGTATGGCCCCGGGCTCTTTTCTAAGCCGGTTAAAGATGTTCGCAAAGGCCAAAGTACCGTACCGTTGTCGTAATTATTTTCAGAAATAAAATTTTTAAGTCTTTCTTCTAAGATTATTTTTGTGAAGGAGGCTGAATCAAGTTTTTCAAAAAACTCAATTAGGTTGTTTAAAACTTCTTTGGTCTTTTGACTGTCAGATTTTTTCCATATCAGGAGATTTGGCTCATAATTGGGTCTGACAAAAAAATATGCCGTCCTCTCCCCTATTTCAGATAATTTCTTTAGCCGCTCTCTTTCAATTTCCGCAATTCTTTCGAAATATTCATGTGGCAGTGCTGTTTTGTCAAACTGTATTTGGCGTTCTTCCCAATATTTTAACCAGTAAGGTAATAGCTTATTGGTAAGTTCGCTTAGGTTCATCTGCCTTATATAGTGGCTATTATACCAGTCCAGTTTGTTGGTATCGAAAACGGCTCCAGATTTGTTGATTTTTTTCAGGTCAAAATCTTGTATAAGTTCGGTTAAAGAAAATAACTCTTTTTCACTTTTTGGGTTCCAGCCTAAAAATGCTACAAAGTTAATAAGGGCTTCTTTTAAGTAGCCTTTCGATAAAAAATCTTCGACCGCAACATCTCCCTGTCTTTTTGAAAGTTTCGATTTATCTGGGTTAAGGATAAGCGGCAAATGGGCATACAAAGTTGGTTCCCAGCCTAATGCTTTGTAAATTAAAATATGCTTTGGAGTAGAAGGTAGCCATTCGTCGCCCCGTATTACGTGAGTAATTTCCATTTCGTGGTCATCCACGACAACCGCAAGATGGTATGTGGGAAAACCGTCGGATTTTAATATTACCTGGTCGTCTAAAACCTTGTGCTCGTAAGTTATTTCTCCATGAACAAGGTCATTAACTACCGTCGCTCCGCTTTCAGGTATTGCAAAACGTACTACCGGTTTTTTACCAGATTCAGAGAATTCTAAAAGTTTTTGTTCGACTTCTTGGGTTGTCAGTTTCTTACAGTGTTTGTCATACATCGCCGGCCTCTTTAAGGCAGCTTGCTCTTTCCTGAGCTCTTCGAGTCTTTCGCTGCTGCAGAAGCAGTAGTAGGCTTTTTGTTCTTGAACTAATTTCTTCGCAGCCGCTTGATATTTGTCCAGGCGTTTTGATTGTAAATAAGGCCCTTTTTCCCCTCTTTCCATCATGTTCCCGTCGGGCTGTAAAAAATAGCCCTCGTCGAATTCTACCCCAAGGTTGTTCATTACTTTAAGTAAATTTTCTACCGCGCCTTCAACATAACGGTTTTGGTCAGTGTCTTCAATTCTGAGTACATGTTTACCGTTTTCGTGACGGGCAAATAGAAATGAAAAAAGAGCAGTTCTCAAGCTGCCTATGTGGACAAAACCGGTTGGTGAAGGGGCAAAACGAGTTCGAACCATTTGCGATTGGGGAAACTTGTATTAATGAGTTTTGTTAATTATAGCTTTTTTTGGCTATTTTTTCAACTTGGCCGCGGGTGATTTTGTACCGAGCAAGCTCATAAATGAGTCCGCAAGTTGAGTTAAAAATTCTTGTCATTCTGTAGGGTTGGGTAACCAAACGCCACAGCCATTCAAGTCCCGAGGTTCTTATCCAACCCGGGGGTGGGCTTTTTACGCCAGCTATATAATCAAAAGTGCCACCTAGTCCTATAAAAATTTTAACTTCCGGTAACTCATGGATATTTTTAAATATCCAATTTTCCTGTTTTATGGGTCCGTAGGCAACCAGTATAATATTGGCTTTGCTTATTTTAATATCGTTTAGAATTGAAGCGTCGTCTGGGTTTTTATTTGAAAAAAATATTTTTCCGCTCAACCGCCGCTCCTTGTTTTCTAGTGCGTGGGCTACAAGCTCGGGAACTCTTCCAAAACCGCCCAATAAAAATATTGTTAAGTTATTTTCGGCGGCATATTTTGCTAAATCCCAGACTAGTTCGCTACCGGGAATTTTTTCTTCGTTAACGGAAATTATATTTTGTTTTTTTGAAAATGTTTCGTAGAGAGTGTGTGTGACTTGCCAAATTGCCTCGGCATATCTGACTGCGCGGTTTCTATTTTTTAAGGGCAGTCTTAGAAACTCTCTTGCCCAAAACATTGAAATGCCGTCTGGTAGGGCTATGTCCGCGTGGTTTAAAAGATTCTGAATGCTTTTATCGCGCAAAGAAAGATATAAAAACTCCGAATAAAGTGTGGTTAGCCAGGTTGTGCGTTTTGCATTTATACGTTCCGATATGCTTTTAAAGAGGTCGGTTCTGTTAGTAAAGTCGACGTTTAGTCCCGCGATATTTGTTTTCATATGAGTTAATTATACCTTTTAGAGAGGCTTTTTA
>JAEUSF010000019.1 GCA_016788665.1 Candidatus Doudnabacteria bacterium
CATGCCGACCGAAAATACTTCAGGGCCTTTAATTTCAACACTGAAAACAATAGAGCTTTTACACTTGGCGCAGTCAGAGTGTATAAGTATATAAGCTTCTCCGTAAATTTGGTCCTGGTCGCTTTCGATGACTCGCGTGCCGTTCTTTTGGTATTTATTCCCGCAAATTGGACATCTTAACATTGTATTTAACATTTCCATCACCTTTTGTAAGTCAAATTTATTTTTCATGATTATATATTTGAAATATTAAATTAGTCACTAAAATACTTTGTTAAAGCATACAATAATTTTTCCATCTTCGCAATCAATTACCAGGTTATTTGCTTTAAACAAAAGAGATAAAAAAATAATGCTAGAATCTTAAAATCTTTGATTGTATAGCTACATTTTGTGCAATACCAAAAGCAAACAACATAACTACCAAGCCACTACCGCCGGCGCTTAAAAATGGGAGAGGAATGCCAGTTACGGGCATAAGGCCCATGTTCATGCCAATATTGACTATGGCATGTATCCACAAAAGAAAAAACACTCCCAAGGCTAAATACATACCTAAGTCGTCACGCGCCCTTTTGGCTATGGCTAAAAGTCTGTAGCCAGCAAACACAAAGAGGCTTAGTAGTCCCAGTGAGCCAAAAAAACCGATTTGTTCTGAACCCGCGGCAAATATAAAGTCGGTTTGTCTTTCTGGTAAAAATCTATTTTGGCTTTGAAGCCCGCTGGCGAGTCCGCGTCCGAATATTCCTCCACTACCAATGGCAATTGTTGCCTGGCGCACATTGTAACCCTTCCCTCTGGGGTCGAGTTCGGGGTTCATAAAGACTTTTATACGGTCCTTCTGAAAATCTTTTAAGCCAAACTGCCAAACGCCCGCTGCTAACAAAAGGCCTATGAGGCCTAAAACTGCTATATACTTCTTTTTTATCGGGCTCATTAAAATAAGTCCGGTCCATATTCCGCAAGTTACCAAAGCCGACCCAAGGTCAGGCTGCAAAAGCACAAGAGCCGCAGGTAGTCCCGCATAGGCCATTGACCAAAAAAGTATTTTCCAGGAGTTTATTTGCCCGCGCCGTAAGTGCAGGAGTCTGGCAAGACCTATGGCTACACTAATTTTTACAAACTCAGAGGGTTGGAAAGTGCCTATTCCTAGGTCTATCCAGCGTTTGCCGCCTCGAATTTCGGGGCCTAAAAAGAGTAAGTAAAGTAATGTGGCCAATATGGCTATATAGGCCAAGCGATTTTGTTTGCTAAGAGCATGGTAGTCAATTAAGGAGACAAATATAAAACCACCCAGCGCAATCAGGGCGAATAAAAGCTGTTTGTGAAATATTTCCATTGTGTCGGAAGCAAGGCTGGTACCGTAAAGAACAGCTAGGCCTGATAAGAGCAGAAGCAGCATACAGACCATTAATGGCATGTCGAAATGTTTGAGTTTGGAAAACATATGAGCGCGGAGGTTTGCTTAGCAAATGAGCTGCTACGAAAGTTTAAACGTTTGTAAAAGTAAAACCCTGCAGGTATTTTTGCAGGGTTTTGCGGGCTGGTCAAATCGGTTTATATTTTACCACCTTGGGTCGTCTATTGGTCGACTTAAGTCTGAAGAATTATTTTTTACCTCGATAGTTTGCAGGTTTAACGGATCTAAAATATTTGTTTCGGCGAAAACCTCCCCTTTGGCTCCTTGCATGTATAAGTTTGGCCATATTTGCTTATACGCCCTTCTTTCACCGGGCGCCAAGTCGTTCTCTGTTCTTTGGCTTATAGCAGACAATTTTCCCGCAACGTCATATATGAACAAATATAACCTTACTTGTTTTATTTTAAACGAACTATTGTTTAAAATGCTTCCTTCGGCTGAAAAAGTTATGGGGCTAACTATTTGCGAGGTCACTAACGGGCTTGGTCTTAAAATAACAGTAGGTAAATTGGCTCTTTTTTGCCAAACCGTCTCCCCTAGGCTTATCTCTGCCCGGGATATTGGTTCCGTGGTATTTGCTTTGGGTACCAGCAAATATTTTTTTGTGGAAGGCAGTACAAACGTTTCTCCACCTAAAGCCTCTGAGTTAAGAGGAGTAAGAACTTGTCCGTTTGAATTATAATAAGTCCAATTATATTTTAAAATTCCTGCCGCTATGTCTTTATTTTGGTTACTAATTTCCACAACGGCTCCCGACGTTTGGTCTGGGTAGTTTACTAGTCGCACTTGACCAATTTGAAGTGGTTCTGGATTTTGAAAGCTGGGTTTGGCGGAAATAATTTCTGGTTTTAGTTTGTTTTGCCAGTAACCTCTTGAAATGCTTTTGGTAACAAAATATATGGGCAGGACAAGGACCAAAAGGCTAAGTAAAAGAATTTTTTGCCAACCTAAAAAACCACCTAGTGCCTGTTGGGCATTGTATTCAGCTTCTTCTACTTTCAGCTCCAGTTTTTCTTTTAGTAAACTCATTTGGTTTTTATATTTTTTGAAAATTATTGTAGAAATATTATAGCAAAATTACGACAGATTTGGTATGCTTGATTATGTAAGTAATTTGTAGTAAAAATGTTACCTAACGGCTTTATTGTCTATTATATGGGTAGATTTTGTAATTTGAAATTTGTAACTTGAAATTGTTCAATGTCCTTTTCGCACTTACATTGCCATTCTCATTATTCTTTGCTTGACGGGCTGTCTAAAATAGACCCGCTTCTTGAGCGTGTTAAAGAACTGGGTATGGACAGCGTGGCTTTAACAGACCATGGGGTTATGTATGGGGCTGTGGAATTTTACGCCAGGGCAAAAGAAATGGGTATAAAGCCTATTATTGGCGTGGAGGCATATATTGCGCCTCGAGGCATGGAAGAAAAAGAAGGTCGCGTTGACAGTGATTATTTTCACTTAACCCTGCTTGCAGAAAATGACACAGGCTACCACAACTTAATGTTGCTTACAACCGAGGCTCATTTGAGAGGCTTTTACTATAAACCTAGAATAGATTTAAACTTGCTTAAAAGTCATGCGGAAGGCTTAATAGCTCTTTCGGGTTGCCAAAGGGGCGAGATTGCTCGCGCGGTGGTAAATAAAACTGTTCAAGAGGCAGATGCTGTTTTACAAAAGTATTTGGAAATTTTTGGTAAAGATAACTTTTATATTGAGCTTCAAAGAAACAAAAAATACGACAATGCAGATGAGGAAAAATTAAACCAGAAGCTTGTGGAATTGGCAGGACGCCATAATTTACCTTTGGTTGCGACGGCAGATTGCCACTATATATACCCGGAAGATTCGGAAGCGCAAGATGTAATGGTTTGTATTGGTACAGCCAGAACTGTAAATGACCAAGACAGGCTCGATATGCGGGGCTATGACCTTTCTCTTAAGTCACCCGAAAAAATGCGCGAGCTGTTTTATGACTTGCCTCAAGCTTACGAAAACGCCGGTGTTATTGCCCAACGGTGCAATGTAAACGTAAAGCTGGACCAGCGATATTTTCCCGCCGTAGAAATTCCAGAGGGTAAAACAAGCGAACAGTATTTAAAGGACTTGGTTTATGAAAAGGCACTTCCCTTATATGGGCAAAATGGAGTCCTTGCCGAAGACATTGTTACTCGTATTGAATACGAGCTTAATATTATTTGTAAAAAGGGTTTTGACACTTATTTTTTAATGGTGGCCGATGTCGTAGAGGGTGCGCGTAAAATCGGTGCTATTACAAACACAAGGGGTAGTGCGGCCGGAAGTTTGGTCGGGCGTGTTTTGGGTATAACCAACGTAGACCCGCTTTATTACGAGCTGCCGTTTGAAAGGTTTTTAACAATGCACAGGCCAACCCCGCCCGATATTGACTTGGATATTGCCGACAATCGCCGTGACGAAGCTATTGCTTATATAACCCAAAAATATGGAAACGACAAAGTGGCCCAAATAATTACTTTCGGAACCATGATGGCGCGCGCAGCTGTGCGTGACGTAGGAAGGGCTTTGGCTGTCTCGTATTCTAAGTGTGACCGCATAGCGAAAATGATACCCATTGGCAAACAGGGTTTTCACATGACT
>JAEUSF010000001.1 GCA_016788665.1 Candidatus Doudnabacteria bacterium
TCATAGACATTTGGTTAATAGTTAACAGGTGTAACCGTTAAGTTTACCAAATGTAACCGATAGGTGTTAACTATACACCCTATTTACTCTTTCCTTTTTCCTCTATATAATGTACTCAAAGCCTACATTTCGGCCGTCACCGAAAATTGTATCTATATAGATACCAGGCGTGAAAAGAAAACCTTGATGTATATCAACGTTCTAGAATTCACCGGCGACCACCCGTTAAAATGGTAAATTAAGTCGCCCCCTGGCGAAATTTGAGATGGTACCGCCCTACTAAATTAGGGCTCTCAAGCATCACTTTTGTGATGTTTTTTGTTTTTAAAAACATAACCTTTATGTCCATATATTCACGGCCGTGATATAATGGACACAAGACTTTATGTTAATAATAGATTCAAAAAAAATAACATCCGGAAGTAAACTCATTTTAGCACTGCTTCAAGCTGATCAAATGCTCGGGCATTCCATGAGTTTACTTTCTGTTAGAAATGCAGTTTACCCCGAATACGCCGCTCATATTGCAGACAAACGATTAAACAGTCTTCTTTATAAGTTACATAGAAAAGGCTGGCTTAAAACTGAATACAAAGAAGCAAAAAAAATAATTAAGCTAACCAGTAAGGGCGAGATGGAAGCACTTTTTAAAAAAGCACGTTTACCCCAGGAAACAAAAACTTGGGACAATAAATGGCGTCTCATAACTTTTGATATTCCTGAAAATGCAAGACAAATCCGCGACAAACTACGCAAACTTTTAAAACAGTTTGGCTACAAACCTTTACAAGCTAGCGTATATATAAGCCCCTATGCGATAAGCGAGGAAAGTGTTCAATATTTAAATCATACGGGACTAATAAGGTATATAAGAATTATGCGAGTAGATAAAATAGACAACCCAGGAGACCTCCTAAAAACATTCAAACTCAATGTGTCCAAAAAATAACGGCCGTAACTTTTCGGACACACACTTACTCCAAAGATTAAACAACATAACTTATATGGAATTAGAAAAATCTTATAACGCAAACGATGTAGAGGAAAAAATTTACAAGATCTGGCAAGAGTCCGGTTACTTTAATCCTGACAAATTACCTGGGAAAAGAAAAGAACCCTATACCATTATTATGCCCCCGCCCAATGCCAATGCTCCGATGCATTTAGGACACGCATTGTTTGTTACTATTGAAGACATTTTAATCCGCTTTCAAAGAATGCAAGGCAAAAGAACACTTTGGCAGCCAGGAACAGATCATGCGGGTTTTGAAACTCAGGTCGTATATGAGAAAAAACTCGATAAAGAAGGCCGGAGCCGTTTTTCCATGACCCGAGAAGATTTCTATAAAGAGGTCTGGGAATTTGTACAAGGCAACAAGCACATAACCGAAAACAGCTTAAAGCGCCTTGGAGCTTCCTGCGATTGGGACAGAAACATGTTCACCTTAGACCCGGAAATTATTAAGGTTGTTTACGGTACTTTTGAAAAAATGTATAACGACGGACTTATTTACAAATCCGGACGTATTTGCAACTGGTGCCCCAAACACCAGACTGGCCTTGCTGACCTGGAAACCAAATACGAAGAAAGACAAGAACCTTTTTACTACTTTAAATACGGCCCTTTTACTATTGGTACCAGCAGACCAGAAACTAAGTTTGGGGACAAATACGTTGTAATGCACCCGGAAGATAAAAGATACAAACAATATAAGCACGGAGACAAACTAGAACTAGAATGGATAAACGGACCAGTTACCGCTACGGTAATTAAAGATGAAGCAGTAGATATGGAATTCGGAACTGGCGTTATGACCATAACCCCAGCTCACGACCCTATCGACTTTGAAATTGCCCAAAGGCATAAGTTAGACAGCGAAACTGTTATAGACAAGCGCGGCAAACTTTTGCCTATCGCCGGCGAATTTGCAGGGTTAAAAATACTCGACGCCCGACCAAAAATTGTAGACAAGCTTAAAGAAAAAGGTTTACTCGAAAAGGTAGACGAAAACTACAAACACAATGTACAACTTTGCTACAAATGCGGAAATTTAATTGAGCCTCAGGTTGTAGACCAATGGTATATTGCCATGACCAAATCCCTACCGGACGGCAGGCCAAGTTTACGGGACATGGCAATAAATGCACTTGAGAAAAAAGAAGTTGAAATCGTCACGGAAAGATTTGAAAAAGTATTTAGACATTGGATGGAAAACCTGCGCGATTGGCCTATCTCCCGGCAAATCTGGTGGGGCATACCCATACCTGTTAAATACTGCTCGGACTGCAAAGAGGTAATTATTGACATACAAGACAATATTAGCAGTTGTAAAAAGTGTGGGTCTGCCAAGTTAACAAAAGACCCTGACACTTTTGATACCTGGTTTTCTTCTGGACAATGGCCATTTGCCACCTTAATGGCTAATGACGCAAAACATGGTACTGAAGACATTAAAAACTTCTTCCCCACTCAAGTCATGGAAACCGGCTGGGATATTTTGTTCTTTTGGGTTGCGCGTATGGTTATGCTCTCTTACTACAAAACCAACAAGCCACCTTTCCAAAAAGTTTATTTACATGGCTTAGTCCGAGACAAAGACAGACAAAAAATGTCCAAAAGCAAAGGCAATGTTATAGACCCACTTGGAATAATAGACACTTACGGCACCGATGCCCTAAGGTTTGCGCTTGTGTTCTCAACCGCTGCCGGTAACGACATCCCCCTTGCCGAAGACAAAATAAAAGGCATGAAGCATTTTGGCAATAAACTTTGGAACATCGCCAGGTTCATAATTATGAATTTGGAAATTACAAATTACAAATTACAAATTACAAATCCGGAAGGAAGTACAGAAGCAGACAGGGCCATACTCACCAAACTCGAAGCCTTAATTAAATCCTCCACGAACCATTTAGAAAACTTTAGATTACACGAAGCAGCTCAGGAAATTTACCATTTCACCTGGCACGAATTTGCAGACGTATATATTGAAGCTAGCAAAGTCCAACTTCAAGACGAAAACCTTAAAGCTTTTACCCTATCCACTCTCCACTACTCACTAACCACTGTTCTAAAACTACTCCACCCTTTCATGCCGTTTATAACCGAACATATTTGGAAAATCTTACAAGAAAAAAACTTAGCGGAGAAAAATTTACTTATGATTCAAGAGTGGCCAAAGTAAATTTACAAATTAACAATTTTAAGGCAAAATGTTTTTAGGAACCGGGGGGTAGATGAAAATCCTAAAGACTGTCTTGACACTAGGAATTTTGCTTTCAGTGCTGCTGAGCCTCAGGATCTACTACCTTAGGCCAGTTATAGAAATCACAGGCAGTAAGGCCTGTCTGCCTGAACACCTGCACCACAAAACACACACTGACTGGGAGTTTAAAAAACAAACCCCCTGGCACACTAACGTAATCTGTGATCACGGTCCGCCCCTGCAAGTTTGGGGTAACCAGGACTACTGGTCTGTGGCAGAAAACAAAAGAATAGGCCCAAAACCCATACCACGCCCAGGTGAGTGGCAGCTATCCCGAAAAACTTTTCCGACCCATAAAGGTCCGCGAGACCTGTACTACTTCGCATTCACCGTTCATATATTTGGCGAATGGTACCACTTCCGGGTAGCGGAATTTAGATGGGACGACGTAGACGGTTACTACATCTTTTTCTCCGCAGCAAGCAAGTTTCTGCCCATTGCCTGGGAAAGACTCCTGTGGCATCGCCAAAACGGCTAACCCCGCTCCTTGCGAACAAAGAGCGGGGTTTTTATTATCTATCCTATTTATTTACTTACTCATTTGAGTCAGAAGCAGCGGAAAGAGCTTCTTCGGCCTTCAGGACTTCTTTTGCCAAAGTAGCATTGAAACCTGTACCTGCCGGGATAAGCTTACCAATAATTACGTTTTCTTTAAGACCTCTTAAATAGTCAGTCTTACCTGTAACAGCAGCCTCTATAAGCACGCGCGTGGTTTCCTGGAAGGAAGCAGCGGCCAAGAAAGAGTCTGTATTCAAAGAAACCTTAGTAATACCCATTAAAAGCTGTTCCGCTTTTGCCGGGTTTCTACCGCTCTTTTGCAACTCTTCATTTATGAAATTTAGCTTTGATTTGTCAGCAATCTCACCTTCGACAAATTCGCTATCACCTGCATTTAGAATGCGCATCTTGCTAAACATCTGTCTAACAATGACCTCAATATGCTTGTCATGAATTTGTTGACCTTGGGAAGTATATATATCCAACACTTCCTTAACTATATATTTCTGAGCTGGCTGAGCACCCTCTAAAGCCATTATTAAATGAGGGTCCAAGTTTCCTTCAGTCAAACGCTGACCTTTGGCTACCAAATCGCCTTCCTTAACCATTAAAGAAAAAGAGGCTGGAATAATATATTCTTTTACCAAATCACTTTCGTGAATAATTTCTATAACAGATTTCTCACCTTTTTTGGATATTTTAACAATGCCGCCAACCTTCGCCTTTACAGACTTGCCATCTTGGTCTATAAACAAAGACTCCCCTTCTTCAATATGACTTCCGTCTTTTATTGCCGAAGGTGCTCCATTTAAGTCATAAGTATCTTTTTCAACATCAGCCCCCTGTATTCTTAAAATATACTCTTTGTTATTTGGCTTGGTAATATATGCCTGACCATCTACTTCGGAGACAAAAGCCTGTCCTTTTGGCTGTCTAGCTTCAAAAAGCTCTTCTACACGAGGCAACCCTTGGGTAATATCTTTAACCGCAGCCGAACCACCAGTGTGGAAAGTACGCATAGTAAGCTGGGTACCCGGTTCACCAATTGCCTGTGCAGCCACAATACCTATTGCAGCACCCAAAGAAACCATTTTATTAAAACCCAAATCAAAACCGTAACACTGCCTGCAAATTCCTCTAGTAAGCTTGCACTTCAAAACGCTTCGGCACTTAACTTCGGTAATACCAGCCTTAACTATTTCTCTTGCGGTATGGTCATCTATGGCTTCATTTTTATGAACCAGAACCTGACCATTCACCATAACATCTTCCGCCGCAACACGACCAAACAATCGTCTGTCAAACGCCTTATTCATTCTTTCACTTTCAACAGCGTCTATAATACCAAACTCTTCGGTACCGCAATCTTCAGCATTAATAACTATATCTTGCGCAACATCCACCAAACGTCTGGTTAAATAACCAGCGTCAGCAGTCCTGAGAGCAGTATCGGACATACCTTTACGGCTACCGTGAGTGGAAATAAAATATTCCAAAACTTGCAAACCTTCCTTAAAGCTACCTTTTACAGGAAGCTCAATAACGTCACCAGCAGGGTTAACCACCAAACCTTTCATACCAGACATCTGTGAAATCTGAGACATGCTACCACGTCCACCGGAAGTAAAAATATAATTCACGCTCGAATGTTTGTCTACAGTTTTCGCAACGTCTTTAGAAAGTCTTTCGGAAACCTCAGCCCAAATTTCAATTACCCTATTCTTTCTTTCTTCTTCAGTTAAGAGACCTTCTCTAAATTGCTGATATGTTTCTTCCACAGATTTTTCTGCTTCCAAAAACATCGCATGCTTAGAAGTCGGAACCCTTAAGTCATCCATACCCCAAGAGAGGCCGGACTTTTTCATATAGGTAAACCCAGTTCGCTTAATCTCATCAATAAGTTCTGCGGTTTTGTCGTTACCCAACAGCCTATGAGCTTCGCGAACAAGTCCTTGCAGGCGCTTCTTATCGAACTGCTCGTTATGAAAACCCATTTCTTTTGGAATGACTTTGTTGAATATAAGCCTGCCTACAGAAGTTTCAATGATCGTTCCTTCTTCTACGCCAGAGTCAGCCGGCATTCTAACTTTTACCGTAGCTTGTATATTTACATAGCCGTTATTGTAAGCCATTATAGCTTCCTGCGGATTAGTAAATATCTTACCTTCGCCCTTCAAGCCTTCGCGCATGGCTGTTATATAGTAGCAACCTACAACCACGTCTTTATCCGGAGTCATAACAGGATCACCCGAAGCAGGCTTAAGCAAGTTATGAGCAGACACCATAATTTCCCTAGCTTCCTTTTGAGCAGCTTCTGTCAAAGGAACATGTACAGCCATTTGGTCACCATCAAAGTCAGCATTAAAAGCCGCACATACCATAGGATGGAGTTGTATAGCCTTACCTTCTATAAGCACAGGCTGAAAAGCTTGAAAACCTAAACGGTGCAAAGTCGGGGCACGGTTAAGAAGCACATAATGATCTTTAGTCACCTCTTCTAAAATATCCCAAACTTCATTCCTGGCTTGTTCAATAAGCCTGTTGGCGCTTCGTACGTTATGAGCATATTCACGCGCAATAAGTTTAGAAATAACGAAAGGCTTAAACAATTCGAGTGCCATTACCTTTGGCAAACCACACTGGTGAAGTTTAAGTTCTGGACCCACAACAATAACGCTACGTCCAGAATAGTCAACGCGCTTACCTAGCAAGTTCTGTCTAAAACGTCCCTGTTTACCTTTAAGCATATCAGCCAAAGAACGGAGTTTTCTTTTTTGCCCAGTAGACGCGGTAACCTCTTTACCATGCCTTACCGAGTTATCTATAAGAGCGTCAACTGCTTCCTGCAACATACGCTTTTCATTACGAGTGATAACTTCCGGCGCTTTTATTTCAAGTAATTTCTTTAAACGATTATTTCTGTTAATTACACGCCTGTATAAATCGTTCAAATCTGATGCAGCAAAGCGTCCACCATCTAACTGGACCATAGGACGAAGATCAGGAGGAATAACCGGAAGAATATCTATAAGCATCCACTCTGGCCTTAAGCCGGAGTTGATTAAAGATTTTACCAACTTCATCCTCTTTAAAACCTTTCTTAAAGCCTGTCCTTCCAAATTTGGCAAAACTGAAGACAGCTCGGCCGAAAGCTCTTCTAGATTTATTTCTTCCAATAAACCCTTCAAACTTTCCGCACCAATACCTGCAGTGAATACAGGACCATACTTTAAAGACAGGTCCCTATACTGTAATTCGCTTATAACTTGGTATTTCTTAATAGACTTCAGCTCGCTCCTTGCCTGATCACGTATATCTTCTAAAGAATCCAGCTCTTTACTCCAAGCATCCTTAAGTCTTGTTACTTCAGCGTCTATTTCTGCCTGCAAAACATCTGGGTCTTTACCAGCTTTTTGACCCTTCTCAGCTTTCACCTTACCTATCATTGCCTCATACTTTTCTTCTATGAGCCTCTTTTTGGCTTTAAATTCCTTTTCAATCTGTTCCAACATGGAAGCACGTGCCTCTTCATCAACTTTGGTAACTATATAAGAAGCAAAATAAACAACTTTTTCTAGCTCCATAACGCCTAAATCTAAAATTAGGCCAAGCCTGGAAGGCACACCTCTCAAGAACCAAATATGAGTAACAGGCACAGAAAGCTTTATATGCCCCATGCGTTCTCGACGCACAGAAGACTTAGTAACCTCAACTCCACACTTATCACACACTATGCCTTTATATCTTATGCGTTTATACTTTCCGCAATAACATTCCCAATCTTTTATTGGACCAAAAATCTTTTCGTCGAAAAGACCATCTTTTTCTGGACGCTGAGTTCTATAATTTATAGTTTCCGGTTTGGTAACCTCGCCATGAGACCAGGCTAACATTGTGTCAGGGCTGGCCAATTTTAGCCTAACGCCTTTAAAATCTTCTGTTTGAGTTAACATATATAAGAATTTAGAATTTTGAATTATGAATTAAGAAGGAAACTTTGTATTTTATCAATAATGCAAAAGCATTAGCGACGACTATAACTTATTTCTTTTTCTCTCTTTTCTTTTTTTCCTTCATTTCTTCTTCCTCAAACAAACTTAGGTCAGGAACCGTTACCGCCTGTTTGTTGTCAAAAGGCGTAACTATAACAGGTTCTTCCGAGGCGGAAGTAACCGTACCATCGGGACCCAGCAATTCTACATCTAAACACAATGATTGAAGCTCTTTTACCAAAACCCTAAACGACTCCGGCACATTTGGTTTCTTTATAGGCTCGCCTTTTACAATGGCTTCGTATGTCTTACTCCTACCAACAACATCGTCAGACTTTATAGTAAGCATTTCTTGCAGAGTATTAGCTGCCCCATAACCTTCCAATGCCCATACTTCCATTTCTCCAAAACGCTGCCCACCAAACTGAGCCTTACCACCAAGAGGCTGTTGGGTAATAAGCGAGTACGGACCCGTGCTTCTTGCATGCATTTTGTCGTCAACCAAATGGTGAAGCTTCATCATGTATGCCACTCCCACGGTTGTTTTTTCATCGAAAGATTCGCCGGTCTTGCCGTCAAACAGCTGCACTTTACCATCGGTTGGAATACCAGCCTTTTCAAGCTCCTGTTTAATTATTTCTTCTGTTATACCATCTAAAACTGGAGTTGCCACCTTATATCCTAAACGTCTAGCGGCCATACCCAAATGAGTCTCCAATATTTGTCCAAGGTTCATACGACTAACAACACCAAGCGGATTTAAAATTACATCCACAGATGTACCGTCTTCCATAAAAGGCATGTCTTCGACCGGAATTACACGAGAAATAACACCCTTATTACCGTGTCTTCCAGCCATTTTGTCACCCACCTGAACTTTTCTTAATACAGCCACTGAAACCTGAATGGAGCGAATAACGCCTGAAGGCAATTTGTCACCCGCATCGCGCCTAAACTCTCTTATGTTTACAACTTTCCCGTATTCTCCATGAGGCAGAGTTAAAGAAGTGTCTTTAACATCACGCGACTTTTCACCAAAAATCACACGCAAAAGTTTTTCTTCTGCGGTTAAGTCAGTCTCTCCCTTAGGTGTAATTTTACCCACCAAAATATCTCCAGCCTTAACCTGAGCACCAATACGTATCACACCGTTTTCATCCAAATCCTTTAACTTTTCTTCACCTACATTAGGAATATCACGGGTAATTTGCTCAGCACCCAATTTTGTATCTCTAACATCTATTTTAAAATCATCTATGTGGATGGAAGAATATAAATCTCTTTGCACAACGCGTTCTGAAAGCAAGATAGCGTCTTCGTAGTTACCACCTTCCCAAGACATAAATGCCACCAAAACATTTTGTCCCAAAGCCAACTCACCATTTTCCGTAGAAGCTCCATCGGCCAAAATGTCTCCTTTTTTTACTCTTTGGCCTTTTGCTACTCTCGGCACCTGGTTTATGGCCGTTGCGGAGTTAGTACGAACAAACTTCAAAAGCCTGTATTCCTTTTTCTTACCAGCATCGTTTACAACAGCGATTTTTTCACCTGTAACAGAAGTTACATCGCCGTCTTCTTCAGAAATAACCACAGTACCGCTGTCACGTGCTGCTTTTTCTTCCATACCAGTTCCCACTACGGGTGAGGAAGGTCTTATTGTGGAAACCGCCTGACGTTGCATGTTACTACCCATAAGAGCACGGTTCGCGTCATCGTGCTCCAAAAACGGAATTAAAGAAGTAGTAACAGAGATTATCTGTTTTGGAGAAACATCCACACAGTCAATATCGTCAGTAAAGCCTACCGAAGGCACGCTGCGAATA
The DNA here is from genome assembly GCA_016788665.1 of Candidatus Doudnabacteria bacterium. Lineage (GTDB taxonomy): Bacteria > Patescibacteriota > Doudnabacteria > UBA920 > UBA920 > JAEUSF01. The sequence goes on from JAEUSF010000001.1 coordinate 9,580, forward strand.
CGTACGCTCGAACGAGGCTCGATAAAATAACCATTTTCATCGGTTTCTATTCCGGCCTGAGCAATGGTCAATTGTTCTTCTTCAAAAGCATCTAAATAATCTATTTTATCGGTCAATCTCGACTTAATTCGTAGCTCAACTACTTCCTCATTTTTAGCCAACTCCTTTGCATGCGATGCGGAAATTTTTTCTCCTGCCGCAACCACAACATTACCATCCTTACCCTTTAAGTCAAAGATGGCAATCTCATCAACCGCGTCCTTACCGTCATTTTTTGCAAACTTTCTTACCATACGATAAGGAGTTTCCAAAAAACCAAAATCGTTCATACGAGCATAGGTAGCCATGTGAGCCACCAAGCCAATGTTAGGACCTTCTGGAGTAGTAATAGGACAAAGTCTTCCGTAATGAGAACGATGTACATCACGAACTTCAAAACCAGCACGTTCTCTAGAAAGACCTCCAGGACCCATAGCAGACAACCTGCGTTTATGCTCTAGCTCTGAAAGCGGATTTGTCTGGTCCATAAACTGAGACAACTGAGAAGAAGAGAAAAATTCTTGCATAGTTGCAACGATCGGACGCACATGGATTAACTGTGCCGGAGTAACAGTTTCCACATCGGCCAAAGACATCCTGTCTTTTGCAATGCGAGCCATACGCGCCAAACCTACTCTGAATCTTGTTTGTATAAGCTCTCCCACAGCCCTTACGCGCCTGTTAGAAAGATGGTCGATATCATCAGGAGCTTCTTGGGTATTGTTTAAACGTATAACTTCCTTTACAACAGCAACCAAGTCTTCCAAAGTTAAAAGACCTTCATTTTTTCTGTCAGATATATTTAACCTTTGGTTTAACTTATATCGTCCTACAGGAGACAAGTCATATCTTTCAGCCAAAAAGAACATTCCAGAAATAAGCGAACGAGCATTGTCTACCGTTGCTAAATCTCCAGGGCGAATTCTTTTATAAACTTCTTTAAAACCTTCGTCAGCATTAGTCGAAACATCTTTTTCCAAAGTGTTCTGAATATATTTTATATCCGGATCAGTATCTGTATCTTTGAACGCTTCCAAAATTTCGTCATTAGACGAGAGCCCAAAAACGCGCATAAGAGCTGTTATTGGAATACGGCGCTTTCTGTCTATTTTGACTCCAATGACCCCGGCAGCGTCGGTATCTAACTCGAGCCATGCTCCACGGTTAGGAATTATTTTTGCACCATAAAAATTCTTGCCGCGCTGAAAGTCTGCACTAAAAAACGCACCAGGCGACTTTATAAGCTGCGAAACAACAACACGTTCAACACCATTTATTATAAAAGTACCTCTGGGTGTCATAACCGGAAAATCACCAAAGTATACATCTTGAGTTTTATTCTTTCCGCTTATTTTATTTATAAGCTTAGCCGAAACATACAAAGGCGCTTCGTAAGAGGTATTCCTCTCTCTGGCAGTAAACTCGTCATGCTTAGGCTTGTCAAAAAAATATTCTCCAAACTGTAACTCAAAAGTCTTGCCGGTAAAATCTTTTATTGGATTTATTTCACCAAGCAACTCCTTTATACCTTTTTCCAAAAACCACTTATAAGAGTTAAGCTGAACCTCTATTAAGTTAGGCAGAAGCTTAACTTCATGCCTTTTGGTAAAAAACTTTCGCGGCTTATGAGCTTCTTTGGTCTGCTCATACAAACTGAGGGCTGGGCTTTCGGTCTTTTTGGACATATTGTGTTCGCTTTCTTCCTCTTTACTTAAAAATGAGGATATCTCAATAAAAAATACGCAAAAATTTACCTTTTTTGACGACATTCAAAAAAGGCCAATAAATACGGCTTATTTATTCACTAAATTTTGCATGAAGGGGTGTTCCCCGTCAAATTTAATTGTGTTAAGTGCTTTTTTACGCCCAAAGCGGGTCAAAAACACTAAATTTCACAAATACTTCGTTCCCCAATTCGTGATGATATTTGTACTTTTATAATAGCACTGGTAAATAGTTTGTCAAGTTTCTTTAATACACACTTTACCGCTAATATAAGCCTTTTTATGTACCGAAGTTGACTAGATACTAATTTTATGTCGTAATAATAGAGTTATTCGGTGTTTTATTGTATAATTTACTCATTATGGAAAAAATTATAGACGTAGAAAACCTAAAGAAAACGTTTACTAATGGGCGTCAAAAAACGCAAGCAATTAAAGGAATGTCTTTTTTTGTAAATAAAGGAGAAATTTTTGGGCTGCTGGGGCCGAATGGGGCCGGAAAAACTACGACTTTGGAAATAATAGAGGGTCTTAAAAAACAAACAGAAGGCACCGTAAAAGTTTTGGGCTTTGACAACCTCACACAAGCCGAAGAAATCAAAAAACATATCGGTGTCCAACTACAATCCAGTGATTACCTCCCCTATCTAACCTTGGTTGAATTACTAAATTTATTCGCTTCTTTATACAAAGGCAGTGCAAAACCTAACGATCACATAACTTTACTAAAATCTGTTAATTTAGAAAAAAAGCAAAATGAACAAGTAAAAAACCTCTCTGGTGGACAAAAGCAAAGGTTCACCATAGCAACCTCGTTAGTACATAACCCTAAAGTTCTATTTTTAGATGAACCAACCACCGGCTTAGACCCAAGCGCCAGAAGAGATTTATGGAAACTAATTAAATACCTAAACGAACAAGGCATTACTATAGTTTTAACCACCCACTACATGGAAGAGGCGGAATATTTATGCTCTCGAGTTGCCATTATGGATCAAGGCCAAATTTTAGAAACAGACGAACCAAAAAACCTTATAGACAAAATCAGCAAAACCACCCAGATATCCTTTTTAACTAATAGCCCCTTAAACGAAAATATTTTTAAAAACTTACCCGAAATCGAAAAAATTTACACACACCTGCCAAAAATAATTATAGAAATAAAATCCTTAGATCATATAAGTACCGTTATAGATATATTAAAAAATAACAAAGTGGAATTTTCAGGCTTTACAGTTAAAACCGCAAGCCTGGAAGATGTGTACCTAGACCTAACGGGAAAAGAATATCAACAATAAATTCCAAATTTCAAATATCAAAACCTGTCTTTGCTAATAAAATTTAATTTTTAAAGCGCTTATTATTTATTTGAAATCTTAATTCAATTTTCAAAATTCATTCAATGCCTTCTTTCTTTCAATTATTTATCGCCAATCTCAAAATAATATACCGCAACCGAAGCGGAGTGTTTTGGACATTAGCCGTACCATTGGGCATATATGTTGCGCTAGCCGCGCTGCCTCTGCCAAAAACGGGCGAGGGTTTATTGTATAAAAATTTTGCACTGCCAGGTGTAATTGCTTATGTAATTATGCAAGCTGGTATATACACGCTGGCTTATTGGATGGTGGACCTGAAGGGACGCGGAGTAATAAAAAGATTTTTAGCGACTCCTATAAAAACCAGCCATCTGGTTTCTGCTTTAATTTTAGCCCGCTTAAGCGTAATAGTTGCCCAAGCCACACTAATAACCTTTGTGGGACTCGTGTTCTTTGAAGCGGCTTTTATGGGCAATATTTTATCTACGCTTATACTCATAATCCTTGGTGGGGGCATATTTTTATGCATTGGTCTTCTAATCTCCCATTTCTCCAACTCGTACGAAACCGCAGCGCCTTTAACCGCATCTTTAGGCATGCCAATGGCTTTTTTAGGTAATTTATTTTTTCCGGTGGAACTGCTACCAAACACTCTTCAAATAGTTTCAAAAATTTTGCCCATAACTTACCTAGCCGAAGGCCTAAGACAAGCCTATCTTTATCCTTTTAACTTCGAGTCCATAAGCAAAAGCATACTTGTACTTACTATATGGCTAGGGTGCTTACTGGCGCTAACGATAAAAATTTTCAAACTGAAAGAATAAAATTTAATATTTAAAAACACCCTGTTATTTATTCAGGGTGTTTTTAACTTTTATAGGTACATTCCATGCCAAGCCTAGGCCTTGTGCGACAGCCGTACCTATCCTCAAGCCCGTAAAGGAACCGCCTCCCTTATAAACTATTATGTTTCTGATTTCAGATTCGGGATTCTTGATTTTTGAACTTTTTAAAAATTCTTCCAATTTTTCCAGAATGTACCCGCTCTCGTGAGGCTTAACAAAAAATTCTTGCTGAGCATGCGTTTGTTTTTTTTCTACTAAACCAAGTTTTACTTTTCCATACTCAGCTGTATTTATATGTAAATCCATAAAATGTTTATTTACTTAAATAATCTCGGTATTTTTTAACACATCCTTTACCACAACTACATCGTCCCACTCTACACGCTTATTGCCTGGCAAAATTAAAAATTGTTCACTGCCCTTACCGGTAATTAAAAGTATGTCGTTAGCTTTTGCCATTTTTATAGCATCGGTAATTGCGTACCTACGGTCCAAATGTTTTATGACCTGCTTTGCTTTTAGAGCATCGCCATTAACCTGCCTTACCCCTTCCTCGATGTCTTCCGCAATCTTTTCTGGATCACTTTCATAGACATCGTCATTTGTAATGACAATCACATCGGCTAGTTGAGCTGAAATCTGTCCAAATAAAAAACGCTTTTGAATATCACGGTGACCGCCCGTCGAACCAAACACGTGAATAATCCGGTTATGAGGCATTGCATTTACTGCGCCCAAAGCCGCCCTAATAGAAACTGGCTCGCAGCCATAGTCAACAAATATTTTAAAGCCTTTTTCATTTTTTACTTCTTCCATTCGGCCCCGGATTCCAATAAAATTGCTTAACACCTTAGATGAAAATTCCAAACCCACACCTAACTTATGCGCCGCCACCACAGCCAACAAAGCATTGTACAAATTAAATTCTCCTGGCAATTTGACCTCAAAATTTACGTCATTTAAAACAAAACCTCCGCTTATTTGTTTAGCATTATAAACAGCAACCGGCTTTTCTGAAACAAACTTATTAAAACCTGCTGCGATTTTATGTTTTGCCTCGAACCCCAAAAACCATTCAGCATTTTCATCGTCTGAATTTACCAAACTAATTTGCATACCCCTCGGACTTAAAGCGGAAAAAAGCTTGCCTTTTGCTGACCGATAACCTAAAAATCCACCATGCGCCTCCAAATGAGCTTGCGACAAATTTGTAAGCACCACAACGTCGAACTTAATACCCAAATGCCTATTCTGCATAAGCCCTTCGGAAGTACACTCTACAACGGCAAACTGGCAGCCGTTCTCTACAATCTGTTTAAGTTGCTTCTGCAATAGCCACCCACCAGGCATAGAAAGTCCGTGCCGATTTATAAGCTCATTGTCCCCGTCAAAAAAACTCACAGTTGTAACAAACCCACACTTATACTTGTCGCCACCCTCTTGTTTATTGGTATTGTTTAAAATATGTGCGAGTATTTGCACAGTTGTCGACTTACCGGCCGTACCAGTAACCCCCACTACTTTAAGTTTTAAACTAGGCCGACCAAAATACCAGCTTGCAATATAAGCGACACAGCCGTGGTAAAGCGGCCTTAAAAATTTAAACAAATTAGCGGGAATAATTTTTTTAATTAAATTCTTCATTTGACTTATTATACAGAAAAATCAAAATATCGTATAATTAACAAAAGCAAACTCCTGAAACAAAATGCAAAATTTTCCTTTAAATATTTTAAGCTTACCTGTTTGGTGGTATAGCATAGGACTAAAAATTGCTCTAAAAAATGCTGAGCAGAATTTTAGCTTTGGTGTAAAAAAAAGCGGAATAATTTTATTTGCCCGCCATATAGGAGAACCCTTGTATGGCGACTACACCCGAACCGGCAGAATAGTCAGCTTCTTTTTACGCTTAGCACTAACCTTCTTTAAACTAGCTTCCATTTCGCTACGAGGAATGATTATTTTAATTTTTCTCTTGAGCTATCTTGTAATTTTGCCTTTTTCTATACTAATACTAGTTTGGCAATTTTTGCCCGCAAAATAAATGTCAATAAACATTTCAAAAAATAAAACTCCTTGGGGCACGCCTAATGACTTTGAAGGTATTAATTTAAATTTTTCTGCCGCATACAACCTTTCGTCCATAAATAATTTTTATCAAGCTTTAAAAATTGAACAGTACTCTCGTTTTACTCTTTGGAGTTTGGTATTTATTGGGATTACCGCACTTTTATTTCAGCTTATTTTAAGTTTTTATAATCAAGACTGGTCTTTCTTTTTTGTTCCTCAGCTACTAAATATTCCAACTGCTCTTGCCCTTTTCTCTTCGCTGTACCTATGGGCAAAACAAAAAGAGCAACAAGCTAAAGATCATTCTCTCAACTTGTTATACTTAAATCCTGTGTGGCAAATAGAAAATTCCCGCAAGAATACCGCGACGGTAGATATATTTGAAATTTTTAATCTCCAAGCAAAACTGGCTTGGCAAAAAGCCTCAGAACTTTCCCTACAGGAAAACCTTTCAGTGCCTTCTTTAAACCATATCCTTTCCTGCCTACTCGAATCCCTGGATTTGAAGGAGGCTTGTTTACGTTTAGGAATAAATTCAAAAGATTTAATAAAATTTATAAATAAAAATCCTACTATCTCTTCACGCACACCAGAACTTCCTTTTATAAGTTTTGAAATCGCCCTAAAACTTCACAACAAATCCATAGACCCTCTTATGCTATTTTGCGCCTGTGTAAAAATTTTAGAAGAAAACAGCGCACTCTCGAAACTTTTCACCAAACTTGAAATTAGCCAGGAGAAATGGGAAGCGGTTTCAGCCTGGATTTTTACCTTAAGAATTTTGCAAGATGACATACGTTTGTTTAAGAAGCTTTCCAAATTAAAACCCACCGGAGATATGAACGTAGGGCTAACAGCAGTTCCAACCCCTTTTCTTGACCGCTTCAGTACCGACCTTACATGGCAAGCTAGATTGGGCAGGCTGCCAATTTCAGTAGGCCGACATGAAGATTTAGAAGAACTTTTTCAACTGTTTGCACAAAATAACAAGTATATCCTTATAAAAGGAGAAGAAGGCACAGGTCGCAGTGCTTTAGTAAACGAACTGGCCTTTAAAATGGAAACCGAACAAGTTCCTGCTTCGCTGCAGGATAAGCGCCTAGTACGCTTGGAAATTTCAGGCATTTTAGGCAACCCTCAAAAAAGCGAGGTAATATTAGAAGAGCTTTTAAACGAAGCTGCAAAATCTGGCAACATTGTTCTTGTGGTGGAAGACATAGAACAAATGTCCAAGGCGAGAACAATCTCCGGACTTAGCCTACTGGAACTTTTTACAGACTCACTGCAAAGTCTGTCTTTACAAGCAATTGTCACGTGTGACCCGGAAGCTTATGTTGACTTCCTGCAAAAAACACCCAACTTCACCCAAATTTTTACCGAACATGAGTTAAAGACTCTAACACCTGACCAAATTCTTTTAGCGGCCTGTGTAAAAGCAAGCCTAATTGAAAGCCATCATAATTGCATATTTTTATTTCAAGCAATAGAAAAATCTATTGCTTTAAGCAACGAACTCTTGCGCGGGGTTGGTCAACCGCAAAAAGCCGTTCAACTACTTACAGAAACCGCCAGCAAATCTAAATCTAAAAACAAAGAACCCATACTCATAACTGCTGAAGAGATTGAGAAAATAATTAGCGACAAAACACACATCCCGCAAAATACAATAAACGGTGATGAAGCTCAAAAACTACTTACTCTGGAAGTAGTTTTAAGTCAAAGCATAATTGGCCAAACCCAGGCAATAAAAGCTGTGTGCGAAAGTTTAAAAAGAGCGCGAAGTGGCCTAGCCTCCGACACACGTCCACTCGCTTCCTTCCTTTTCCTCGGACCCACCGGTGTTGGTAAAACAGAAGTTGCCAAAACCTTAGCCCGCGAATACTTTGGCAAAGAAGAATTTTTACTAAGGTTAGACATGTCAGAATTCGCAGGTGGAGACGCTATGTACAAACTACTTGGCGCTAAAGGTGAGGAATTTGACCCTCCCCTCATAAAACATTTAAAAAATTATCCCTACTGCCTTCTCCTATTAGACGAGTTTGAAAAAGCGCGTACAGAAATCCATAACCTATTTTTACAAATTTTAGACGATGGCAGATTAACAACAGCCAAAGGCGAGCTAATTAGCCTAAGCCATTGTCTAATTATCGCAACTTCAAATGCAGGAACAAAAAATATTCAAGATGGGTTTAAGTCCGGCAAAAATTTAGAAGAAATAAAAACCGAGCTTTTCCAGAACGCTTTGTTAAAAACTTTTGCCCCGGAACTTTTAAACCGCTTTGACTCAACCGTAGTATTCAGCCCACTTTCACCCCAAGACACAAAGGCAATAGCCAGACTACAACTTAAGGACTTGCAAAAGAAATTGGATGCCAAAGGAATTAAAATAACATTTACTGAAAATGTTATTGAGGACATTGCAAAAAATGCTTTTGACCCCCTTTTGGGAGGAAGACCCGTACGTCGCTATATTCAAGATCATGTTGAGAACTTTATAGCGGACCTACTATTAAACAAAAAGTTAAACAAGGGCCATAAGGGCTCTATAGATATAACAGAAGACGGTTTCAAACTAAAAAGCCAACCATAGACGGTTGGCTTTTTAGTTTAGCAATCTATTTATATGTCTTATGACTTTATATATTTTATATGCAAACACATTTATTACAACGTCCCACGCTCCCGCATACACAACAACCCCCTTACTTGAATTATTAAACCCCATTTTAAACTTTACAAACCCAGGAGAGTCTCCTTTGGAAGTCTCAATGCCCCAGAAATCGTATTCCGTCAGGCCATTTTTTTTAGCATCTCGCATGGCAGTAAAATGAAGTAGATACGGGGCCATTAAATTCTTTTTATTTTCAGATGACCCTCCAAACAAATAAGTACGTCTATTACCAAAGTCCAAGATTATTGCGCTAGCCAGAAGACAGTTTTCATGCAAAGCTTTATATATATGGAGCTTAATGTCTCCTGTGTTGTTCTGGATAGCAAAATAATTTACCAGTTTTTTAAAATAGTCCTCCCCTTGAGACTTATAGCCTTGCCGTTTAGCGGTGTTAAAAATTAATTCAACTGCCTCCTTGGCAAAAATACCTTTACCATTTACTAAGTGGAACTCGTCGACTATTTTAACATTATGTTTTTCCGCAAGACGAATATTATAACGTGTTTTATGATGCATATTAGCCAAAATTTGTTCTTCTGTTTGGCTTAAGTCTATTACCAAAGTCTTGCCTGGCTGAATGTTGGCACTCTTAGTGACGGGTGATGGGTAACGGGTAACAGGTAAAGAAACCTTAGGCTCAATTCGTACAAAAACCGCATCTTTAAATTTACTTCTGATTTCATGTAGTAACTCGTCACTCTTCACTAGTAACTCGTCACTATCTATTGGTCCATAAGGACAATACCAATAAGCCCTACCAAAAGGTAGCGGCATTTTTATCAGCTGCATCATGCCGACCACCTTACCTTCTTCCACAATCTTAAACCGAACAACCTGACGCCCTAAAACAGACTGCCAATCGCCCCAACTCCAAGACTGTAAAAAAGAACCAGCTTCATTGTTGGCGACAAATTGATTATAAAAATTTTTTTCTTCTAAATTAACTTCTTCTAGCTCCATTTTCTACAAATTTCTAATTGACGAACCAATCCCGTCTGCCAACTTTTTAATAGTATATTTAATAACAAACCTCTTTATATAAATATTGCTCGAAGCAGGCAAATAATTATTCTAAATAATAATTTTTTAGGCTATTTCCCAAGTAATTTAAGAGCCTCTTTTATTTGTTCACCCGTTGACTTTGACGCATCTAGTTTGTGTATTATGGTCCTAATTTCGCCCTGCTTATAGCCTAATGCAATAAGAGCGTCAAAAACCTCACCCGTTGTCCCCGACGAAGAATCAAGAGAAGAAAACTTCCCAACTTTGCTTTTTAATTCCAAAATAATTTTTTCTGCAGTTTTAGTACCAACACCCGAAATTCTGGTAAACACACCCACATCCTGATTTGCAACCGCCGACTGCACCGCCTCTGCTCTAGAGGCTGAAAGTATAGCTAAGGCCATTTTTGGTCCTACGCCGCTAACTGTTATTAACATTTCGAAGAACTGCAAAGTTTTAAAGTCAGGCAAACCAAAAAGACTCTGTTCATTTTCGGCCACTTTTAAGTAAGTAAATATTTCAAGCGGTTCCCCAATCTTTTTTTCCAAAATATCAGGAGTAACAAAAACTTTATAGCCCAACCCTTGATTTTCCAGTATTAAAAAACTGGAAGTTTTTTCAATTACCCGGCCTTTTATGTAAGCAATCATGTTACCAATAAATAAATTCTTTAATCAAACGTATTTTAGCAGTGCGTGGAGATATTGACAAAAACCCTCGTATAATATAGAATGTTGGAACTTTGGAAACCTGCACGAGAGACAACGTTCAAAAGACGAGCGCAGGTTTCCATGAAGGGCGGGATCGTCCTCCGCTTTCCCGCCCTTCTGCAAAGATTTCAGTTCGGGAGCCGCGACTGGTCCTTTATCCCTTCGAGGACCATAAACCGCGGCCTCCCAGCCGAAGAAGTCCTCGAGCCCAGCTCGGACACTTCGGCACCCAGAGCCGCTTCGGCGACAACATGCACATTTCCCTTTCGCTCTCTTTAGGGGAACAGCACGTCGCCGAAGCGGCCACAACTTAAACGAGGAATTCATCTTTCAAAAAAAAGATCTGTTAGCGTCCCTTCATCCAGATGAATCCCTCTCCTTGCGGAGGTCGGACATGGCTTAAAACCAATTCCGACCTCCGCTTCTTTCGTTAATAAGTCAATGTTATAAAATGTTAGCCATGCAATTTAAGTTAATTTCAAAATTTAAGCCTTCTGGAGACCAGCCTCGCGCAATCGATGGACTGCTTAAGTCTATAAAAGAAAAAAACCGCTACCAAACTCTTCTTGGAGTAACCGGTAGCGGCAAGACTTTTACCATGGCCAATATTATAGAAAAATTACAAAGACCGGCTTTAATAATTTCTCACAACAAAACTTTAGCCGCTCAACTTGCCAGCGAGTTTCAAGAATTTTTTCCAGATAACGCTGTGCACTATTTTGTTTCCTATTATGACTACTACCAGCCGGAAGCCTACCTACCCCGCTCCGACACATTTATTGAAAAAGAAACCCAAATTAACGAAGAAATTGACCGCCTAAGAAATGCCGCAACCCAAAACCTGCTTTCCCGCAAAGACGTCATTATTTGCGCTTCAGTTTCCTGTATATATGGCCTTGGAAACCCGGCTGACTACTTAGACTTGTCTATTTATATAAAAAAGGGCGAAGACTATAAGCGAGACAAGCTTATAAGAAGACTTACTGACTTACAGTACAAAAGAAACGACCTGGAATTACAAAGAGGTACTTATAGAGCACAAGGCGATGTATTAGAAATAATACTCTCTTCCGAAGACACAATAGTTCGTATGGACTTTTTTGGCGACACCTTAGAAAGAATAGAAAGACTCGATGCGGTTTCCGGACACTTAATAGAACCTCTGGAAGAATTTACAATTTTTCCCGCTAAACACTTTGTTACTCCGGAAGATAAATTAAAAAATGCTGCCGAAAGCATTCGTAACGAACTTATAGATAGGTTAAGGCTATTTAAGTCTCAAGGTAAACTTCTAGAAGCACAACGTCTAGAACAAAGAACCAATTTTGATTTGGAAATGCTGCAGAATACTGGCTTCGTCTCAGGAATAGAAAACTATTCAAGACACATGGATGGACGAGCTGCCGGCGATCCACCCTCAACTCTAATAGACTACTTCCCAGACGATTTTTTACTGTTTATAGACGAATCACACCAAACCATTCCTCAAATTGGAGCCATGTACGAGGGGGATAAATCTCGTAAAACAACTTTGGTTGACTATGGTTTTAGACTCCCTTCAGCATTGGACAACAGGCCTCTTAAGTTTAACGAATTTATTGGCAAAATTAACCAATGTGTTTTTGTCTCAGCCACTCCTGCGCCCTTTGAAATACTTACAACGGCAAACCAAAAAACTCCCAAGCCATCCCCCGACCTTAAATTAGAGGTTGCTAAAATCAAACCAACAAAATCTATAGTTGAGCAGCTTATCCGTCCAACAGGACTCCTTGACCCGACCATAGAAATAAAACCCATAAAAAACCAAGTAGATGACCTGGTAGAGCGCATAAAAGAAAGAATATCAAACCACCAGCGTATTTTGGTTGCAACCCTAACCAAACGCATGGCAGAAGAATTAACCGAATATTTAAAAGAAGAAGGCATAAAAGTCCAGTATGTTCATAGCGACGTTGACACCTTCGATCGACTGGAAATTTTGCGTGACTTAAGATTGGGTATTTTTGACGTGCTTGTCGGAATCAATCTTTTACGCGAAGGACTAGACTTACCCGAAGTATCTTTGGTTGCCATTCTAGATGCAGACAAAGAAGGCTTTTTAAGAAGCGAAACCTTTTTTATGCAAATGATGGGCAGAGCCGCCAGACACTTAGAAGGCCATGTTGTTATGTACGCTGACCGCATAACAGGCTCCATGCAAAGAGCTATAGAAGAAACCACACGTAGACGCAAGGTCCAAGAAGCTTATAACAAAAAACATGGCATAACTCCAAGCGGAGTAAAAAAAGCTATCGCAGACTCTAGGCTCGCCGGCAGTAAACACGAAGTTTTGGACACAACAAATAGGGACCGTGACCCTATGAAAATGAACAAAGAAGAGCTCAGGTTTTACATAAACGAGCTTGAAGAACAAATGGATTTGGCTTCAAAAAATTTGGAATTTGAAACCGCTGCTAAAATAAGAGACAGGCTAGCTGAAATAAAAACCCTAAAAAGAATAAAGAAAAGTTAAGACAACCAGATAAAGTTTATTTTATTTTAAGGTTCAAAATTTGATTATTCTCAAACCCCTTAACCCCATGTCAAGTCCCCTATGTCTTGACATAACGCTTATGTAAGCTAAAATATTTTGGTAACATTACCGTCCTTCCTATGGGCCGGTTTTTGTTTCTAAAACATCTACAACTACAAGGAGAGGGAAATGCTCTGGATGACTCTGGTTATGAGCTTTTGCGCCTTCGGCCAGGAGCCAACAAACCACGGAAGCGCGCCGGTCTCAAACTCTTTCTTCCGCTGGCAGGCGCCGGCGGTTGCAGTGGAAGTGTTGGGATCAAGTGCATTTAGCCGGCTGTCGGCTTACGCGCAGTTCGGCAAACTGCGTCTGACAGGCGCCACGGTGCGCTCGGAAGGCCATAGCTTTCAGCAGATAACCACAGGCTGGGTCTTCGCTCCTCTAAAGAGCGAGGAAACCGAGTTCTTTATTGAACCCTTCGTGGGTTCCGCCTTGACTCGGGAAGGTTCCAGGCTGGCAGCAGGAGGGAGGTTCGTATACCTCTCTAAAAATTGGTTCCTCGAAAACTGGACCACCAAGTACGGTGGTCACAACGGCTGGACTAACTGCGAACCCCTCATGGACGTCATGAGACACGTGGGAAAAGGGTTCTATGTGGGAGCAGCTTCCAGCTGCTACGTTGGAACCGAACACCACGAAGAAAAAGCCGAGCGTCATGCTCACTTTTTTGCGGGACCCGGCATGCTATACCGGCGAGGGAACCTTGACGTGGGAGCTTCGTACGAGTTTCAACTAAGAGGCAACCAGAAATTCTGGGCGGTATTTGGCACCTACACATTTTAGTGAGCCAACCGCTCGCTTAAGGACTTTAAAGTTTGAAACATAACTTAGAAGTCCTTTTTTATTTGGGCTTGTTTTTTTTAGTGAATTTTGCTAAAATCATTTTATCTTACAAACCAATTCGGGTGTCGCTGAGTTGGCCAAAAAAGACAACTAACCACTAAATACTAGCTCCCAGCAACTAAACCATGCCAAATACTAAATCTGCCATAAAAGCAGCTCGCCAAAACATAAAACGGCGTGCTCAAAACGTCTTAAAAAAAGACGCGTTAAAAGCCGCGGTTAAAGAAGTTAGAAAACTTATAGCCGCTGGCAAACAGTCCGAGGCTGCCGCTGCCATGAAAAAAGCCATGAAAGCTTTAGACAAAGGCGCCAAAGGCCGAGTCATTCACAAAAATAAATCCTCCAGACTAAAAAGTCGCTTGGCAAAAGCGATTACAAAAATAAAAACCGTCGCGTAAGCGATGGTTTTTATTTTTGTATATTACAGATTACTTAATTAGATTCACAACCAATCCCACCATAACTTCTTTTTCTTTTGGATCACTCTCAGCAATAAGCAAAGCCAGTGCAGTTAAAGTATTATCATTTATTTTTCTCTCACCCCTTTTGTCGTACAAAAAATTATTTTCCACCAAATAAAGCAAAAAAGTTAAGGCGCCAATCCGCTTGTTTCCGTCAACAAAAGGATGGTCCTTAATTAAAAAATATAAAAGATGCGCGGCTTTTTCTTCCACAGAAGGATACAGGTCTTTCCCCGTAAAAGTTTGGTTTATATTGCCCAAAACTGCCTTAAATTTGTTCCCCACTTCCTGACCAAATAAACTCCCCGCTTCCTTTTGACTTACAAGCCTCTGCTTAAATTTAGAAATAGAGCCGAGCAAAGTTTCGTAATTCAAAGCCGGGCCTGCTCTTTTACTTAAACCTTCCAAACTTAGCTCGCCTTTGTCATAAGCATTTAGCAAAAACCACGTATCGGCATAGTCAGAAATTATGCTAAGCAGCTCTTTTTCATAACCCTCTAGTCGTTTTGAAGCAACAGCTTTTTGAATAAGCTTATGAGCACTCTCTAGCTCTTTTAGCTTTACTTTTAAGTTTTTTAAATCCTTCAGGCGTTCTTCATTTATAGCAAAGCCTTTTAATAAGTAATCCTTAAGTCTTTTAGTAGCCCAAATACGAAACTGGGTTGCCCGAGCAGAGTTTACCCTATACCCAATAGAGATAACCATATCCAAGTTATAGTATTCTACTCTTCTCTTCACGTCTCTAAGCCCCTCTTTTTGAACTATTTCCAAAATGGAAACAGTTGATTTTTGGCTTAGTTCAGCGGACTCATAGATATTTTTTACGTGCTTTGAAATTGCTGCTTTTTGAACACTAAAAAGCGCAGCTATCTGATTTTGAGTCATCCAAACTGTTTCTCCGTCAATTTGTAAAGACAGCTCGGGTCCACTAACAGCCTTATATATTATAATTTCACCTTTTTTTGTTTCTTCCATATATTTTTATATTAAAAATATAACTATACGTTTGTATAGTTATATGGTATACGTTTATTCACCCAAAGTCAATTTATTTTGCAGATAATTTAGCCAAAATCTTCTCTTTCAATTCTTCCATAGTGGAAATATGATTAAGCTCGTAAGCGTCCATAATCCTTTGCAAACCATGCGGATGTTTTATAAAAACTGCCGGCAGCTCAGTTCCAGCGGTTTCAGGAAACTCTAAGAAAAAATCTGGCCGATGATAAAAATCTATATCATAAGGCAAATCTTGGACTAAATCTTTATGCTCACTTTCAAGCTCAGCCAAAGAAGGATTTTTTTGGTATCTATGCAAACGTTGCGCAGCAAGCTCAAAAACCGTAGCGTTACCATTGTAAACAAAAATTAATTTAGGGTTTTCCATATTTAAAATTTATATTTTTTTAATTCTATCACAACCGGAGCCAAACTCTCTTCTGTAATATACTCGGGCAGAGTTTTAGTGGTTGTAAAAATTTGTTTTTCAATTTCGCGCAGCAATTGCTCAAACTTAAGCCGGTCATTTTCTGTCCCACCAACAGCCAATCTCTTGGCTTCATATCTGGACCGCAAGTCGGCAAACCTTTCCTCCAAACTCGCCACCCCTCTGGGTGTTACCCGCATATCTGCATAAGCACATATTTGTTTACCCAAATCACCCGAATTTAAATTACTTTCTGCTTGGTTAAAGCCCACGCAATCAACTAATTCTTCAATCCTTTTTTCTACACCCAACTCCTTTACAATTTGGATAGTCGCGCTATGCTCATCTTTTCCGTAAATACTTATGTACTCTGTCTTAACTTTTTGCCAATAGTCTAAATCGATACCAGTATTTACAAGCGACACAGTTTGAGCAAAGTCGAATTTTATAATATTTCCCATATCATGGAGCAAACACGCGAGCACTACATCCGCTTTTTGCTGGCCTGAAAACACCCCCAATTCAACAAGTTTGCCAGAAATTATACTAGCCACTGCCGCCACCCTAAACTGATGATCGGCCAATTGCGGCATAATTTTGTATTTTTTATATACTTCTAAAATTTCCATAAAACGTTAAAAATTTAAATCAGCTTATATTATAGCAAAAACCCGCCCTTAAGGCGGGTTTAAATATAAAACACGTTTTTAAATTTTTTCACTTTTTTCCCTAAGTTTTAATTTTTCAAGCGAATCGTAATTCCAGTCCACGCTGCTCTTTTATTTTTTCTAGTTGATATCTAAAAGGTTTGTACATAAAAAGCTGGAATTTACCCAAGTATTTTTTTAAATCCGCCCTTACATCATCCGAGCTTTTAATATGTTTAACTTCTATTTTTTTGTTAAACCCCATATTGCCTAGCACAAAAACCCCTGGGGTTTTTGGCGTGACTAACTTTTCTATGTTGGAAGGATTAAGAATATAAGGCTTAAACCAACCTTTATTTTGCTTTTGCATTCCACACCCCCTCTCTGTTTCTTACTTATAAAGTATAATTTTAGAGTATACAATCGTACACCTTTTGTCAAGCAAAAAATACCTCTAAAAGCTTTACCAAAGAGGTATTTTTTGTTTTATTTACTACATAACAGTTTTTTTAAACCGAAACAGGCTCCATATTACCCCAGCTATCCCCCACTTTGGCTTCCACTTTTATGGGAATAGAAAGACTAAGAGCCTCTTCCATAAAAACTTTCAACATCTTAGCATAATGCATAACCATGTCTTCTTTCACCTCAAACACAAGTTCATCATGCACCTGTAGCAGCATTTTAATATCTAATTCACTGTTTTTCTTACTCTCTAACTCTCTATGTATGTTAATCATTGCAACTTTTATAACATCCGCCGCTAAAGACTGAATAGGAAAATTAATTGCGGCTCTTTCCGCTGCCGCACGAATAAAGAACTGCGAAGAACGTATTTCCGGAAATTTTCTCATGCGACCGAGTTCGTTTTTTACAAACGCTGTCTGGTTTACCTGGAGTTTAACATTTTCCATATACTCCTCTACTTGAGGGTAAGCTGCAAAATATTTTTCAATAAACCTCTTAGCCTCCGCTCTGTTAACTTCACCTATTCTAGAAGACAAGCCAAAGCTGGACACCCCGTACAAAATACCAAAATTTATAGTTTTTGCATCTCTACGCATATCTTTAGTCACTTTGTCAGCCGGCACATTAAAAATTTCCACAGCGGTTTTGGAATGAATATCTTCGTCTTTTTGAAAAACTTCCAGCATTTTTTTGTCCTTAGCCAAATGAGCAACTATACGGAGCTCTATCTGTGAATAATCCAAAGACAAGAGCTTAAAACCTTTTTCTGCAACAAAAGCCTTCCTCACCTGGCTACCCAAACCATCCCCTTTGACCGGAATGTTTTGCAAGTTAGGGTCTGTGGAAGAAAGTCGCCCGGTTGCTGCGATGGTTTGGTTATAACTAGTATGAAGTCGCCCGGTCTTTTTAGAAACTTGGCCAGGCAAAGTAGTTAAGTAAGTGCTATAAAGCTTTGTCACTTCCCTATATTCCAAAATTTTTGGCACTATTTCATGTTGCCCAAGCATTTTTTCCAAATTACCTGCGGCAGTGGAAATACCAGTTTTGGTTTTTCGGTTTTCTATAGGCTCAAGCCCTAACTTCTCAAACAATATTTTCTTTAATTGCAACGGCGAATTTATATTAAATTCTTCTCCAGCTAGTTTATGAATTTTTTTCTCCAGGTCTTTTATATCTATTTCAGCTTCGCTTGCTAATTTGTTTAAAAATTTAGTATCAAGCTTTATACCATTTAGCTCCATATCTCTTAAAACGGAAACAAGAGGCATCTCAATATCGTAAAAAACTTTTTCCAAACCCTGTTTTTTTAGTTCCGGCTCAAAAATACCTTTTAGCCTCAACGTCATATCTACATCTTCGCAGCAATACCAAGAAACCTTTTCAGGCGCGACCTTATCCATGGTAATTTGGTTTTTACCCTTGCCAATAAGTTCTTCTATAGGCTGCATTTGGTAGCCTAATTCGTTAAAAGCCAAAGCATCCAAGCCATGCTGGCGGGTACCAGCATTTAGCAAATAGGAAGCCAACATGGTGTCAAAAGTAGCACGTAGCTGGTAACTGGTAGCGAGTAGGACCTGAAGGTCGTATTTAATATTGTGCCCAACTAGTTTTACTTTTTCAGAAGTTAAAATATTTCTAAGCTCTTCAGAAGCTATAAAAATCTGACTTGGCAAATAAAAAGCCTTACCCGCTGCCACACAAATTCCAACTCCAACTAATTTTGCCTCGGTCACATTTAGACTTGTGGTTTCTGTGTCTATACAAATTTCTTTCGCACCAGAAATTTCTTTAAGCATTTTGTGAAGCTTCTCTTCTGTGTCCACCAGTTCATAGTCCTGCTTACCAATCTCCCCAGAAAACTCTCTTACCCGCTCTCCTACTTCCTGACTCATACTTCCTGACTCCTCCCCTTTGGGTAACTTCGCCAACAAACTCTTAAACTCTAACCTCTGAAAAGTTTTAACAGTCTGCTGTAAATTATCACCTTCTAAAACATAAGGCTTAATGTCTTCGTGTATCCCCGGAACATCGCATACAATCTGCGAAAGCTCGTAAGACAAACGGGCTTCTTTTTCCTGTTCAACCAGCAGACTTATAATTCTTGGTTTGATATTTGAAATTTTATATTTATTTGGTATTTGAAACCCGCCTTGACCGACAGTTCGGGCAGGTTTAGGATTTGTAATTTCTGTTCCTATTTCCTTAAGCTCCTTGTGTAAGGTTTGATACAAATTATCTATGCTTCCAAATTCTTTTATAATATTAGCCGCGGTTTTCTCCCCTATTCCCTTAACGCCTGGAATATTGTCAGAAGGGTCACCCCTTAAAGCCTTATAGTCCACCATTTGGCTGGGTAAAAGGCCGTAGCGTTCACGCACGGCGCGTGCGTCGTAAACCACGGTGTCTGTTAAACCTTTTCTCGGTGTGTAAACTTTTACCTTGCTATTTACCAGCTGCAAAGTGTCCATGTCTCCGGTCAATATAAATATTTCTGCGTTGTCATGCGAGCTGTCATGAAGCTGTTTAGAAAGCGTGCCTAAAACATCGTCCGCCTCATACCCCTGTTTTTCGTAAATTGGTACATTCATGCCACGTAAAACTTCTTTTATAACCGGGATTTGGTCATAAAGCTCCTGAGCTGCTTTAACACGAGTACCTTTATACTCTTTATACTTTTCATGTCTAAACGTAGGCCCGGCTAAGTCAAAAGTCGCAGCTACATGCGTGGCTTTTATATCCTTCATGGCCTTTAAAAATATGGTCAAAAAACCAAACACGGCCCCGGTCGGTTTTCCGTCTTTGGTAGTAAGTCCAGGCAGTGCGTGGAACGCTCTGTGCACCAAGGCATTGCCGTCTATAAGCAAATATCTGATTTTGGCCTTTTGTTCCGTCATGTAAAATTTCTATTTAAACTTTATAAGGGCATTATACAAGAATATAAGACAAATAAAAAAGGGCACAACTTTACGTTGTGCCATGACCGTTGGATTAGTGGGTCAAGTGCGGCCCCGGCGGAAAGGGCTCGAAGTCGTGCTCCAAGCCTGGGCATCCGCACCCAGGCCCGCACGCCAGGGCCAACATGGCCCCTAAAAAAAACACCGTCAACATTTTTTTCATTGTATCACCTTTTGGTGGTATCCTAAGTTGCAACTACCTTAGGGGAAATTAAATACTAACTATAATAATCAATTTTCCCTAAGCTAGAACTTAAAACTATTTCATCCTTTAAATTCCTACAGATTTTATCTTATTCATAAGAAAAAGTCAAGCATTCCACTCATGGTCCCGCATAGCCTTTAGCATATGTCCGGCAAATGTTTTTACGGATAAATCGGACTTTGTAAGTTCCTCTAGAATACTTTCAAACTGCCGCCATTTTAAGTATGGCACGGTTTCCAAAGTGGTTACAAAAATTTCTTTCTTGCTTTCCTGCATGGCCTTAACCAAAACCTTAAAACACTCCGGATTAAAATCTTCAAAAGCAAAAACATAACCCAGCTTTTTTATGGCTTGAATTTTTTCTGTTTCGTTTTCACTTTGGGCAAATTTTAGAATATCTTCCTTATTTTCCAAAGGTAAAATATTTTGTAAATATTCTAGAGCATCACTCATAATCACCGCCCTAACTTCCAAATAGTTTACACCAATTCTTTCGTCTACCACGTAAAGCAAATACAAGTCCAAAGGTTTATGCTGCCAATGGATTTGATACGGCTCACCCGAACTTGCTAAAACTTCCTTTGTTTCTACCCAATCCTCTTTTTGGGCAATTTGTTTTAAATCTTCCAAGCTAAAATCTTCTGTAAAAACCAAATTTTTTCTTGTGTAAATATTTCGCATACCCAAATTCTAACGCAGAGGGCCGTCCTCTGTAAATGGTTAGGGATTACTGAGTTATGGATTACGGATGGGTACTGATATACGGATAAAAATTTTGCAATAAAAAAAAGCCGCCAAGTCACAATTAAGTGAGCCTTGGCGGCCATGTAATCCTCGCAGTCAGAGTTTACGAGCCTGCTGAGGAAGAAAAGTTGGACCTTATGGAAAAACGGATGAGGAGGACCCGTTTCCAATTATCCCACGCCTCAAGGTAAACGTCTCCTTCAGACCCCCGAAGTTTACCACAATGTCATACGCCGCCGCTGTAGGGTTGCCCAAGGGGAAAGGAA
Source organism: Candidatus Doudnabacteria bacterium (assembly GCA_016788665.1). Lineage (GTDB taxonomy): Bacteria > Patescibacteriota > Doudnabacteria > UBA920 > UBA920 > JAEUSF01. Next base: position 30,543 of record JAEUSF010000001.1, read on the forward strand.
AATAAATCCTGCTGAGAGTACCGTTTCCAGCCTGAACCTTCAACACAGCTGGAATAAAAGCGTAAAAGAAGTTAGGCTGCCCAAACGCCACCATAGTGGAGTCGTCGGGAAACACCCCTTCCAAAACAACCGTTTGTGTGTTTCCGCTTTCAACAACCTTTGCGCTGTCGAGGTGATAGGGTGTACGCCCCCTGTATCCCGCCGTTACAACATAGTAACGGCAGAATATTTGTTGTAAAATCTGGCCGCCGGGCGAGCGAGCTATCACAACGTCAAATAGCACGCTATGGCCTTGCTGCTGCTCGGGCGACACCCGCCCGGTATACACAGGAATGGCTGGGAGCGTGGGAAGTTTTTCAAAGTGCCCGAAAAGCCCACCCTCAACACTAAACCAGGCTTCGCTCATAAGCGAACCGTCTAGGTTGAAATGCCGGCGACGTCCGTAAACGTCCACCGACCCTTCCGGAATTCTGCCCGGGGCTAAATCCAAAAATAACCTCACCTCCTCACCCGGCTGCGCGAACTCCCCAACACTACTTCGAAGGAGCGCAAAATTTAACGGTACAACACTAAGCCCTCGGCCGTTTTTCGCGGCCTCAGGCCGTTCGCATTCCTGCCCGCAGTTCTTGTAGAACTGCTCAGCAGTCATACGATCCTGCCCAAACATCGCGCTGGCCAAGGCCAGCGAAAAAAGAACAAGCGTGATAACGAGGCGCATTTTAGCACCCCCCTAAGCAAAGGTTCCCAAACGACTTCTTTGGGTCAAGCTAGGCATTAAAACATGTTACTTGTTACGTGTTACATGTCACGTGTCACGCTGACACCCAACTCGACCCAAAGAATCTAACTCTTCTTTAAAATCCCCCTTAAAATACATAAAAAGAACGGTTACGCCTAATATAAAACGTAACCGCACATTATACACTATTTTCTTAAAAATGTCAATAAGTTTTTACAAAAAGCTCTCAAATGTAAGGATTATAGATTACAAATTGGTACAGATATACAGATAAATACAAGCAATAACCTAGTATAAATTTACAATGCGTTTAAACCTTACCCCTTCTTTACCAAAATACACCAATAGCCCTAACTGCAAATTTAAGGCTTCTAAATATTTGAAGGTCTGCTCAATATTGGCCCTAGAAAAATGAACATCTCGTTTTATTTCTAAAACTAATTTTTCTTCAATAAAAAAATCCAAATAGTACTTGCCTACTTGGATATCTTTATAATTCAAAACTACCGGAAATTGCTCAACAAAATTTATTTTTCTTTGCCGAAATTCGACCGCCAAAGCTTTCTGATAATGCTTTTCCAGCAAACCAGACCCTAGATTATTATGCACTTCAAACAATGACCCTATTATCTGCTTTGTCAGGTCGGCATAAATTAATTTTTCTGTATCCATATCTGTATATTTGTAATTAATCCGTAATCTATAAACCCCTACTCCCCCGCGACTCGAAAGACTTCTTCCACGTCCGTAATCCCTTCCAAGGCTTTAAGCAGACCGTCCTGTGCCATAGTAAGCATCCCTTGCTCATGCGCGGCTTTTTTAAAATCTGACATAGAAGCTTCTTTTAAAATTAATTCCTGAACTTTTTCGGTTACTTCTAAAACTTCATAAATACCAACCCTGCCCTTGTAACCTATTTTATTGCAAACAGAACAGCCCGTTGAATGAAAAAATTCCAAATCTTCTGGCTGTTTAAAGCCGTGAGGCAAAGCAGATAAAATTATTTTTACTCTTTCCACAAGTTGCGGACTTAAGGCAATTTTAGTTTTACAATTCTGGCAAATACGTCTAACAAGCCTTTGTGCCATTACACAAGAGAGCGCTGGCGCCACAACAAACGGTTTTACTCCCATATTAATAAGTCGAGGTATCGCGCCCGATGAGTCATTTGTATGCAAGGTCGAAAAAACCAAGTGCCCAGTCAGCGCTGCCTGCATGGCAACTTCTGCTGTTTCTTGGTCACGAATTTCCCCTACCATAACAATGTCCGGATCCTGCCTAAGTATTGCCCTAAGACCTTTGGCAAAATTAAAGTCCACATTGTGGTCTATGGGGGTCTGAACTACGCCTTCCAGCTTATATTCAACAGGGTCTTCCAAAGTAATTATTTTAACCCCCGGTTCGTTAAGTTCGTTTAAAAATGCATACAAAGAAGTAGTTTTACCGCTACCCGTAGGTCCGGTGGTTATTATCATGCCATTTGGTTTTTGCAAAACCTTTTCCACTACTTTTAACTGCTCAGACCTAAAGCCCAAAGAGTTTACCTTAAGCTCTGAATTATTGTTACCCAAGAGTCTCATAACTATTTCTTCACCATACGCGGAAGGTAAAACTGAAACACGCACATCAACGGGCTTATTCTCAAAATAAAAAGTTAATCGCCCGTCCTGTGCCTGATTTTCTATGTTCAGCTTTAATTTAGCCAGAACCTTTATACGTGCGGTAACTTGTTTTTGTAAAGATTTGTTTATATGCAAAACATCTTGCAAAACCCCATCCATTCTAAACCTCAATTTAAAAAAATGCTCTTCTGGCTCCAGATGAATATCGGAAGCACCCAAAGCTACAGCGGCCCCAAAAAATATTTCCAACATTTCGCTGGCAGTGGTTTTTTGCTGCAAACTCTCGTCAGCCAAACTTTTTAATTTCTCGTGCAAATTCTTATTTTCTATAACCTTCACAGACTGATCTGCAGCTACTTTAGGTCGCAAAACCTTAGTATAAAATTTTAATGTCTTTTCCAAACTTCTTTTTGACACCATATACAAAGTCACCTTCGCATGCGAAGACAGCTCCTTAAGCTTTTCTATCAAATGAGGATGCCTTGGATTAACCGTGCCTATTCTTAAATCTTTTTGGTCTTTATAAAAAGGTACAGCGCCCATCTCCTTCGCCTCTGCTTCGTCGAAAATAGCCAAGACTCCCAAGTCAACCGGAAAATTATGCAAATCAATATACGGGAGCCCTAAGGCAGCAGCCTGGCCTTGTGCCTGCTGCTCTTCCATTCGCCTATTTACATCGTCCATGCTTCGAATTAAATCCGCTTGCGTAGGAGATAAAAAACTTTTTGACATTTTGTTTCTTTTATTTTGAACAGCTTAACTGAATAAATTATACCATTATTTGTATTTAAAAACACCCTCTAAAAGGGTGTTTTTAAATCAGTTCCGAAATTTTTATAAACCTACTTTCTATATCTGCCAAAGTCGCATTTGGTAATACAAATTCCCACAGCCCAAAGGCAAGAGGTGGTATGTCTTGTTTTAAAGAAGGCAGTCCAAACTCTTCAATAAATTTAGTTTCAGAAATAAGCTTATGTAGAGCAAGGCTCAGCCTAACACCACCCGAAGTATTTTCCGAAATTACACCCATAATTTTTTTGTCAGAAATATTACCAATTAAGTCGGAAATTATTTTCGTTATAAAATCCTGCCCCGCCGAAGACTTTTCAAAATCTTGCGAATTTAACACGGCGTACATATACACAGCACCCTCTGCGCCCTTAAGTTTTGCCAAAGTGCGTCCCCATAACCTTAAAAAGTTTAAAGGCTTAGTTTTATAAATAGCCTGAACTATTTCCTGCTGCCTAGCACCCAATTCAACTAACTTAGAAGAAACCAAAAAGGACCTTGGTGTGGTCTTTACGTGCTGAAATGAATCAGTTTCCGAAATTATTCCTGCCATAAGACACGTTGAAATATTTTCGTCCACCACTTTTTCTTCATTTTTCTCTAAAAGCCCAAAAAGCATTTCACATATAGACGTGGAGGCTAAATCAACCCAGTTGACTGCACCAAAAAGCTCATTTCCTGCCTTATTGTCTATATTAACTTTAGGAATTTCATAAAAAACCGAAGATTTTTGTTCAAATAAATCGCCCAACTCACCTAAATTGGCAGCCCCTATAACAAGAACCAGGTCGTAAGCCGGCCTTTCCTTTTCAAAAACCAAATCTTCGGGAGAAAAAGGCTGCCCAGCCGACTTCAAATATATACTAACTTGATTATCGGCCGTATCATAGGAAATCTCTTGAAGCTTTTTCTCTGAAGTATTTAACCGTATAACCAAATTTTTGTCTGAAGAAAGAGAGTTTTTCAGCCCGTCTGTCCCTGGCAAGAAAACCAATTTCGGGTCCAAGGCACCAGAACTTATTAAGTCGTTTTCTTTTTTTAACTTCTCTAAAACGCTTTTAAAGGCCAGCCCGGCAGATAAATGATCTATGCTAAAATTCTGCGGCAACGCAATAAGAATGCGAGACGATTTTTTAATCTGTTCAAAAATTTGCTGATATATGCTTAATTCCATACGATTAGTTATTTTAGTCAATTTAAGCAGCCGCGTCAACCAAGAGCCCCTATAACAAAACATGCCTCGAAGTATTGAAAAAGTAACCAAGTCACGATAAAATAACTTATGCGAAAAATCTGGCACATAAAAACCTTGTTCGAACTAAAAAAACTGGCAAAAGAAATAGCAGCTTCTGTAACGGGCGGGGAAATTTTTGCGCTTAATGGCAACCTAGGAAGCGGCAAAACAACTTTTACAAAGGCCTTGGCACGGGCTTTAAAAATTAAAAAGCATGTTACGAGCCCAACTTTCGTTATTATGAAAGCCTACCCATTTAAAAAAACTTCAAGAAAACTTCATCTATACCACTTAGACTTATACAGAACCGAGACAAATATTGTCGAGAACTTGGGCTTGAAAGAAATTTGGAAAGACAAAAATTCCATAACGGTTATAGAATGGGCTAACAAAATAAAAAAACACTTACCTAAAGCTACTCATCAAATATTCTTCCATCATACCTAATGAAATTTTATAAATATTATATCCTGTTAAGTTTTTTTCTTCTCTGTAAAAATCCCTTGTCCGCCGCAGCACAATCTTTGTTGCCAACGGAAAGTTTTAAACTTGGATTTAAAGACCAAGTTTTTGAACTAAAAACCGAAACTTTAAAAAGCTCGTCAGGTAATTTTTCCCTGCCTCAAAGTTCCAACATAGTTGAGCCCAAAAGAACTCAGGAGGATTTAGAAAATTTAATGATAAAAAAAACAGGGCCTAAGCAAAATTTCAGCCTTCGTTTTGACCATGACCCTGCGGCAATATTTAATTTTGTGGAAAACACGGCAAATGCTGTAGAAAAACCAGTTACAGAACCAATTCTAAAGATAGAAAAAAACTTTGTAACAGAATTTGTTCCACCTTCTGACGGCGTATCGGTAGACAGAGTTCAAGCGACGCTGGAGATACTAAAAAGCTTAAAACAAAAAACCGCATCTTCGAGTCTGGTTTACTTTTCTACCAGTCCAACCAAAAAACTTTCAGAAATTAACAATCTAGGAATTCAAGAGCTCATTGCCCAAGGAACATCTAATTTTAAAGGCAGTCCAAAAAACCGCAAACACAATATAAAAGTAGGTGTGGAAAAATTTAAAGGCTTAATTATAAAACAAGGCGAAGAATTCAGCTTTAACAAATATCTAGGTCCTGTTGAGAAAGAGGCCGGCTTCTTACCAGAGCTAGTCATAAAAAAAAGCGGTACCGTGCCCGAACTTGGTGGAGGGCTTTGCCAGGTTTCTTCTACCACCTTTAGAGCTGCTATGGAAGCAGGCCTGCCTATAACCCAAAGAAAAAACCATTCATACGCTGTGCAATACTATGCCCCACAAGGGACAGATGCAACTATATACCCAGGCGTTATTGACCTCAAATTTAAAAACGATACCCCTGGAGACATTTTGGTTTGGCCTTATTTTCTTGAAGGAGATATATTAAAATTTGATTTTTACGGAACAAAGGATTCTCGCACCGTAACTTTAAACAAGCCTTATCAATACGACCGAAAAACAGACGGCTCAATGAAAGCAGAGTGGACACGCATAGTAACCAAAGACGGCACAACCAGTACGTCAACTTTTAAATCTGTATACCTGTCCCCCGCCCTTTTTCACAAAGAAGAACAATTTGTAACCGCCCCAACACCAGCCAACCCATAAAAATTTGCAAATGAGGAAATTTCCAGAAAAATTTACCGCCCCAAACAATCAAATTGGAGAAAACAAAATAAGAAGGACCGCGGCCGAAATAAAAGACATGTCAGGAAATTTGCCCACCCTGGACCTGCACGGAAAGAACATCTCCGAAGCAGAACAACTTACTCTAAATTCCATTTATATGTGGGCTAACTCCGATGAGATTTCGTGCCTTATAATACATGGTAAAGGAACAGGCGTCCTAGACAAAGCAATTACAAACTTACTAACAGACCTTAAAAACTCAAAAATTATAGAAGACTTTTTTCCTTCCTCAAAATACCCAGGGGCAGCAAAAGTTGTGGTATTTTTTACTTAAAATATACCGTCACATAAGTGGCGGTTTTTGTTTATTTTTCTTTAAATATATGTTTAAATACCTATACAGCAACCTCTTTAAAATCAAAGACCTTGAACAAGCTATAAAAGGCAGCTAAAATTTTATTTTTACCCTATTTACCCCATATGTCTATTAAATCTTCAAACAACCAAAGTGCGGAGCTGGATGCCGAGACGCATGAAATAGAAGACGTTGCCCTGGACACCAATTTAAGACCACAGGCTCTAGAAGAATATATTGGCCAACAAGAAGTAAAAGATAACTTAAACATTCTTTTACAGGCAGCAAAACAGCGCGGAGAAAAAGTAGAACACATGCTATTTTACGGTCCACCCGGTTTAGGAAAAACCACTCTTGCTAACATAGTTGCACGCGAAATGAATTCTCAAATCAAAATAACTTCGGGTCCGGCTATCGAAAGAGCTGGAGATTTAGCCGCGCTCTTAACTAACTTAAATGCTGGCGACGTTTTATTTATAGACGAAATCCACCGACTAAACAAAGTTGTAGAAGAAGTACTCTATCCCGCCATGGAAGATTTTGCTCTCGATATAGTTCTGGGCAAAGGACCCGGAGCAAGATCCATACGAATGGAATTGCCAAAATTCACTCTTATAGGCGCAACTACTCGTGTAGGAATGCTATCTGCTCCCTTAAGAGACCGCTTTGGCGCAATTTTCCGACTTGAGTATTATTCCACAGAAGAATTAAAGAAAATAATAGCGCGAAATGCCAAAATCCTCGGCGCCAAAATGGAAAACGGGGCAATAGACGAACTCGCGATGCGTTGCCGTTTTACTCCACGCATAGCAAATCGTCTGTTAAAAAGAGTACGTGACTTTTCTCAAGTTCACGGCCATGATACAATTACACAAAAAGCGGCCAATGGTGCGCTCGAACTTTTAAAAGTTGACCACTTAGGCCTGGACAAAAACGACCTCCGTATTCTGGAAGCTTTAATTACAAAATTCAAAGGACAGCCTGTAGGATTAGCTACGCTTGCTGCCTCTACTGGAGAAGAGGAAGACACTATTACTGACATTCACGAACCCTTTCTTTTAAGACTAGGTCTTATAAACAAAACTCCCCGCGGCAGACAAGCGACCGAAATGGCATACAAACACCTTGGTCTAACTCCACCAAAAACAACGCAGCAAACTATTATTTAACAACCATGAATTTTTCCGCCCTTGGTCCGATTGTAATACAAATCACATATTACGTAATAGTTGGCATAGCGTCATTTTTGTCTGCTTTTGCGGCATATATAATTATTCGCTACGGTGAGTCAAGAACATTCTCAGTTATACTGGCCTTAGTATTTATTTTCTTTTATATCACCGCACTCGGCCAATCTTACTCAACTTTAATTTCAATTATTTAACCGTGCATAAACTTTTTCCCAGCCAACTTGAAGAAGAAAAAATTTATTTAGTAATTAGAGAGCACTGGTTCAGGCTGCTTTTAAAGCTTTTGGTTTGGACTTTTGGCGCAATGGTGCTGGTTTCTTTTCAGATTGCAGGGCCAAATATTTTACCAGGTCTTTTCGAAGGCCAAAGCGGACAAATTGTTAAACTTTTTGAACAAATTTACTTTTTAATTTTGCTCCTTTCCTTGTTTTTAATAGTAATTTTACACTATTTAAACACGCACATTGTCACAAACATACGGGTTGTCGACATTGACCAAGTCGGACTCTTTTCCCATGTAATATCTGAGCTTCATATAGACAAGCTAGAAGATATAACCAGCGAAACCAATGGTGTCTTTGGTACACTCTTTAACTACGGAAACGTTTATATACAAACCGCCGGAGCCAGGGAACGATTTGAATTCGACAACGTACCCAGACCCGCCTCAATAGAAAAACTTATTTTGGATTTATACGAGCAAAATTCTAAAAACGAATAACTTTATGAAAACCGTAGCAGTTTCTGGAGGTTTTGATCCAATTCATATTGGCCATGTAGAAATGTTTCAGGAAGCAAAGGCTCTTGGCGAAAAACTAATTGTCATAGTTAACAATGACAATTGGTTAATGAAGAAAAAAGGTTTCGTCTTCATGCCAGAAAAGGAGCGCGTAGAAATAATAAAATCAATCAGGTACGTTGACGAAGTTATTTTAACCAAACACGAACCCGGCCCTAAAGACATGTCTGTATGCCAAGCGCTGGAAGAACTCAGGCCTGATATATTCGCCAATGGGGGAGACAGAAAACCAGACGGCGACCCTGTGCCTGAAGTCGAACTTTGTAATAGGCTTGGCATAGAACTTGTATACAATATTGGCAAAAGCGGAAAAATTCAAAGCTCAAGCGAGCTTGTAAAAAAAGCCAAAGAAAAGACCACTGCAAAATAATGCAGTGGTTTTAAAATATTTAGCTTGCCCTCTTTATCTAAAAATCCAGCGAACGCCCATTACGCCAATTAGTTTTTTGGTACAAAAAAAATCGGACCACAAAACCAAAGGCATTTTTTTTAGCCGGTATTCTACCCTGAGCCCCGAACCCTTATTAACTTGGCTTAAAACCCCTAAGCCAAATCCTTTGCCCAAAGGATACCCCGCCTCCACTCTCCAAAAAAAACCGCTGCCCCCGGTCTCCAAGATAAGCAAACCCTTGCCCCCTTTACGATTCACAGCCGCGAAGCCGCCTATCCTTAAAGGGTCACTGTTTTGCTCGAGCCCAGCCCCAGCAGCCACCTGCAGCCACTCTGTTGGCAAGTAGGTAAGCCCTGCGTAACTTTGGCTGTACTCTTTATCGGCCTGAAACCAAACAAAGGTTCCGGTTTTTGGCGTTAGTGCTGACGTATAAATTCCGGCCAGCCGGCTTTTCAAAGAATGCGAGGAAATGTGCACTCTCTCCTCTACCCACCCCTGCCCAAAACACAACCCGCTTGCAAGCCAAATTGCAAATAAACTAATCATCTCTCCCCCTTCACCCATAAACTTATTCTGAACATATAATAATATCAAATCTTATTTGCTTGTCAATTATATTTCAACAATTTAATAAATATTTTTAAAATTTCCTTTACTTATTGACATATTTTATGTTGACAATTTTTCAACAACAGGCTAACCTAAGCTTATGATAGAAAAATTGCTTAAAAACTTAGGCTTTGGAGACAAAGAAATAAAAGTATATTTAACCCTTCTTCATTATGGCAAAATCACACCTGCCTCATTAGCGAAGCTCGTAAATCTAAACCGAACTACTGTATATAGCCTGGCAAAGGAACTGGTACAAAAAGGGGTAATAAGCGAAGACTTAGGCGGACCAGCATTGTATTTGGTAGCCAAACCGCCCCACGACCTTATAAATATAGTTCAAATAGAGGAAAAACATTTAGAAGAAAAAAAGGCGGTTATAAAAAATGCAGTCGAAGAACTACAAAAAATAAGTCGGGGCACGGAGTACTCCATACCTAAAATAGTCTTTAAGACCCAAGACGAAATAGAACAATATCTGTATAGCCAAACTCCCGCATGGGACGAGAGTATATTAAAATACGACGGAACCTGGTGGGGTTTTCAGGACCACACCTTTGTACAACACTACGAAAAATGGATAGACTGGTATTGGCAAACCGGCTCAAACCCGGCTACCAAGCTTAAACTTTTAAGCAACGAACTAGCTGAAGAAATAAAAAAAACAAAATACGAACGAAGACAAATAAACTTTTGGGAACAAAGTCACAACTTTAAAACCACTACTTGGATTTTGGGTGATTATGTAGTAATGATAGTAACCAATCAGCGGCCACATTATTTAGTAGAAATATACGACAGGGTGCTAGCCCATGACCAAAGAGAAATATTTAAAGGTATTTGGAAAACACTTATACAAAACCGCCCCTAGGGGCGGTTTTGTATAACCTATAAAACAGACGCTTGCGCAAAAACAAAGATCCTAATAATTCAGAACTACGGACAAAGAGGCCAAAGCCGCGGTTTCTGCCCGCAACGTAGATTCTCCAAGAGAAACCGCGTGTATTCCTGGCAACGTTTTTAAAAATCTTAACTCATCTTCGGTGAAACCACCCTCTGGACCAATGACCACCGAACAAGTTTTTACGGATTTTAACGGCTCATTAAAAGCGTTAATTTTTTCCCCATCTTTGTCCAAGACTAAACTTATTTCAAATTTTTTCAACTCTTCTGAAAGCAAGCCCGTGTTCTCCAAATAAATAATTTCTGGCGGAGCTTGCCTATCAGACTGCTTGGCGGCCTCCCACAAAATCTTACCCCATCGACTTTTCCTTTTTTCAAAAAGTTCCGGGGTTATTTTCACAGCTGTGTTCTGAGAATTAAATAAAATAATTTTTTCCGCCCCTATTTCTGTGGATTTTTGCAAAATAAAATCGAGAGCCTTCTCATTTATAAAACTTTGGAACAAAACTGTTTTCAGCCTAGGTTCAGCAGGCACACTGACCCGCTCTTCTACCAAAACTTTTAAGCTGGATTTACCTGCCTCTGTTATAACAACCTTATAACGAAACCTTTCCTTGTCCTGAAGGTTTAACACATCGCCTTTTTTCATTCGGCGAGAAAGCAATATATGACGCGCCTCCTCTTCAGACAAATCTGACAGGCTTCCAATTTTTAATTTTTGGTTTGTTAAAAAATATGACACAGTATAATTTATAATTCTATTCGGATAGCATAAACAGTTCGCGTGCCCAAAACCTCATTTAAAGCTTCTATTATTTTAGCAGCCAGCACTTTTACCTGGTAAGCCGCCTCGGTACTTAAAGAAGCGACAGTTAAAACCCCTTTTTTAAAATCTATGGCTTTGGTATATCTGCCACCCTGCATAACAAAAGCTTCTACAATATCTGACCATATTTTTAACAACTTATGTTTATAGACCGCCTCTTCAAGTTGATAGTTTTTTTGTGCTGATTTTAATACCGTACTTATTTTAACGAACCTTTTATTCATAATTTTATTTTTATATATTTTTACTCAGCTTCTAACGCAGGTGTCAGTGTTACATGTTGGGCAGGCATCTCAAGCGGATGCGTGGTGGTAATAAAAGTTTGAAATTTATTTTGTAAAAATTTTAAAAGAAATGTACGGCGGGTCTCGTCTAATTCAGACAAGACATCGTCTAAAAGCAAAACTGGTTTTTCTTCACCTTGGCTCAAATACTCAAGCTCCAAAATTTTTAGCGCCAAAACCTGGCTTCTAAGCTCTCCCCTGGAAGAAAAAGGGCTAAGGTATAAACCATCACTCTGTAATGAAAAATCGTCCTTATGGGGCCCTACAAGCGAAACAGCGGCAGCTTTTTCTCTGGGCGCGTACTTTTCTAACTTTTCACGGTACGCACTTTCTATTTCCTCTAACGTATCCCCCGGTAAAGAACTATATACCACCTCCACGGGACGATGAAATCCTGAAATTGCAGAGTAGACCTCCGAAATACGGTCGTTTAAATATTCACAAAACTTTCTTCTTTCCATAATAATACCGCTACCAATTTTAACCAACTGACTGTTCCAGGAACTAAGCTCCTCTGAATTCGTCGACAATCCTGACTTCAAATTTTGCAAAAGTTTGTTTTTATAAAAAATTGCTTTTTTATACTCCCCAAGCTCTTCCATGTGACGCGGGGCTTTTTGTGACAAAACCATATTTAGATATTTACGCCTGCCTTCGGGCTGTTTAGTAAACATATCTACATCTGTGGGTTCAAATATCACAACCTTCAGAAAACCCTGGGCTTCGGTCCTTCTTTTCTTTACACCATTCAATAAAAAATTAGCATAAATCTTATCACGCTTTTCTAAAAATATTTTAAGGTTGTGGGTTTCGGAACCTTTTTCTATAACAAACTCAATCTCGGAAGCTTGGGTGTCTTTTAAAAATATAAATTCGTTATCATCCCTAAAAGACTTAAAAAGCGAAGCAAAGTATACAGACTCTAAAAGATTTGTTTTACCTACAGCATTAGGACCAGATAATACAACAGTATTTCCGTTTATTGCCAAATCTAGGTCTGGATAATTTCTAAAGTTTTTTAATTTTATATTCGTAATCTTCATATATTCACAGATGCACGGATTTCACAAATATCACGGATTCTAAACACCACAGCAGGGTATTTTATTGTATCTATATTATCCGGGCTATCTGTATATCCATAAACTTAATTTTTTATTGGCATAACTAAATAAATATAATTAACATCATCTTCTGGCACAATAAGAGCAGGCGAATTATCATCAATTATTTTTAGCTGTATTTTTTCGCTCTGTATGGAATTTAAACAATCCAGAACGTAATGAAAGTTTAAAAGCAAGCTTCCTGCCTCACCTTTAATTTCAGCCGGTATCTCCACTTTGCTTTTACCAACCTCTGAAGATTCTGATTCTAATGAAATATTACCATTCTCCGTGTTCATAAACAGCGCCACGCTGTTTGTACTATGGCTAAATATTCCACCCGCCTTTAGGGCACCAATAAGTTTTTTGCGGTCTACTAAGGCATGCGCCTTAAACTCTGTTGGTATTATTTCCTTATATTCAGGATACTGCCCATCAACTAACCGGCTAATTATTTGAGTAGAATTAATAGTAAAACCTATTTGGCTTGTGCTTAAATTTATTTCCACATCTTCTGTTTGTCCACCAATGATTCTACAAATTTCTTGGGCAGTTTTTTGGGGTAAAATAACGTCTTGGGTAAAGCCTGGTTTTTGAGAAACCATCATCTTTTTCTCTGCAAGTCTATATCTGTCGGTAGCAACAAGCTTTATACCTTCCCCCACAGATACCAAAACACCGGCTATTTCTGGCTGGGTTTGGTTTGTCGAAGCTGCGAACATAACCTCCTCCAAAGCCTTTTTAAATTCCTGACCAGGAATAACAATATTATTATTTTTTTCGATTTGAGGAATTAAAGGAAAATCTTCTGCCGGCAATGTTTTTATGTGTGTATGGTAATTATCCGCTTCGATTTGTATTTCTCCATTTTTTGTTTCCAAACTTATATTTGTATTTGGCAGATTATTCACCAACTCAGTAAAAGTTTTAGAAAAAACTGTTACTTCGCCTTCTTCTTCAATTTTGCACCTTATTTGTGTAGTTATAGCAACCTCTAGGTTGGTAGAAGATATTTTCAGAAGACCATTCTCAGTTTTTAACAGAAAGTTATTTAGTATTGGTAATGTGTTGTTTGGAGATATTATTCTGCCTACTGTGGTTAACCCCCATTTTAGATTTTCTTGAGTGCAGATTATTTTCATATATATAATATTTATAAATAAAACTAATAGTAATAATAAGCCTTGTGGATATGGGGATAAAACCTTATCTTCTTTGTTTACAGTATTAACGCAAGCAATTAAAACTTTTTTCTTTGTGGAAATGTGTGTGGAAAAAAGTTGATAACTTAACTAGGGGTTTTGTTGTAAGAATCCGTAGGGGTTTTATCTGGTAGTTTTCCACTACTTATATACTTACATAAACAACTTATCCATAACTAAATTAATTTCTTGTTTGAATGCATCTTTTTCAGTAATCATCTGATTAATTTTTTCTACCGCATGCATTACAGTGGTATGGTCCCTACCGCCAAAAAAGTCGCCAATCGAAGGAAAAGAACTATCTAATTCTTTTCGGATAATATACATAGCTATCTGCCTTGGTTTTACAAACTCTTTCTTTCTAGACTGCTTTATTAGGTCGTCCATCCCAATATTGTAAAACTCTGCTACAACTTCTGCTATTTTTCGTGGAGATGTTATTCTTTTCTTGCTTCCAACTATACTGCCCAAAATACTCTTTGCTTGCTCGAGAACAAGGCCCCTATTTTGCATTTGTTGATAAACCGAAAGTTTATTTAAGGCTCCCTCTAATTCTCGCACGTTATTCTGAATATTCTCAGCAATATAAAATAAAATTTGTTCGTCTAGGCTGGTGCCACGTTTTTCCATTTTCGTTCGTAGTATGGCCATTCTCGTTTCTAGATCGGGCACTTGTATGTCGGCAATCATGCCCCACTCGAACCTGGAAACTAAACGTTGTTCTATGGCAGGGATTTCTTTCGGAGGCCGGTCAGAGGTTATAATTATTTGTTTGCCCTTATCCCGTAAGTCGTTAAAGGTGTGAAAAAATTCCTCTTGGGTGCCCTCCTTCCCTGCTATAAATTGAATATCGTCTATAAGTAAAGCGTCTAAATTTCTATAAAACTTTTTAAATTCTTCTATTCTTTTTTCTTTTAAGGCATCAATGTAATCATTAGTGAATTTTTCACTCGAGGCATAGAAGATTTTTGCTTTCGAATTGTTTTTTATAATGCTGTGCCCAACTGCGTGCATAAGGTGTGTTTTTCCCAAGCCCACTCCCCCATAAATAAACAGTGGGTTATATTGTGAGCCAGGATTTTTCGCTACAGCCCAGCTGGCAGCATGTGCAAGTTCGCTGTTTTTGCCAACCACGAAAGTCTCAAATGTGTATTTTTGGTTTAAACTCGAAACGTTTTGGGGTGTTTCTTGGTTTGAAGTGGTAGAAATTTCGCTTAGCTTAACTGTTTTTCCTGAAATTGGGCTGGTCACAGAGTTTATGGAGCCAACATGGTAGCGAATTTCTTTGATTTCTGGAGAAATGGTCTTCAGCGCTTTTAACATTTCAGGGTGATATTTATTTTGTATCCAATTTTTGTGGAATAAATCAGGAACATTAACAACTATAAAATTGTTTTCTTTTTCGATAATGCTGGTATTTTTGAACCAAGTGTTAAAATTGGCTTTACTAAGCGATATTTCTAAATGTCCCAGTATTGCTTGCCAGAGCTGTTGATTATTCATGTTTTGTTGTATTTTTGTGTAAATTAGCTACTTTTGAATTTTACCAGTGAGTTATCAACATGTAAAATTTTCTATATCCAGCTCAAGTAAGCCATAAATAAAAGTTCGTGTTAATAAGGTGTGGAAAACGTGTGTTTTCAGCTTTTCGTGCTTTGGGTCTTATTATCGAAGTGTAGTCTTTTGTCACAAATTTATTGTTAAAAATCTAAAGTGGTCAGATATATAGGTAAAAATGTAAATATTGACTAAAATGCGTATTTTAAGTAGAATTATATAGATTTTAACTAAAAATTATTAGATTGGTTCCAATAAAAAAACAATGAAAAGGACATATCAGCCAAAAAAGCTCCGCAGGGTAAAAAGACATGGTTTTAGAGGCAAAATGAAAACCAATGCAGGAAGAAATGTTTTAAAGAGTCGTCGTTTAAAAGGACGAAAGCGTTTAGCTCTATAAAACCCCTAAATTTAATGTTTAAAAGAAAACACCGCCTTGCTAAAACTACCTCGGTAGTAGCCGCGCTAAAAAATGGGCGGGGTTTTTTTAACCCAGAAATTAATATCAGATTTTTGCCAACCGTAGGAATGGATCCGAAATTTACTATTGTGGTTTCGACCAAGGTGGACAAGCGAGCGGTCAGACGGAACCGTTTAAAACGGATAATTAGGGAGTTGATAAATCAAAATTTGACTGGAATTAGGCCTGGGGATTATGTCATAATGTTAAAACCTCGCGCCGCAAAAGTTGAAGAAGCTTTGTTATTAAAAAATTTACTTACTAGCCTTGTAGGCTGGGGCTTGCTGAGAAAAAATGTCACAATTACTAAACAAAATTAAATATTTTCCTAGGTATATTGTTGTGTTTTTAATAAAAATTTACCAGCTTACTCTTTCGCCAGATCATGGAATGTTTAAATCTAGGCATCCACACGGGTTTTGCAGGTTTTATCCTACTTGCAGTGAATATACAAAAGAGTCTGTTTTAAAATATGGTGTATTGAGAGGTTTGTATTTTGCGCTTCCCCGATTAATTAAATGTAACCCTTATACTTCGCCTAGAGTCGATTTAGTAAAATAGTTTATTATGAATTTAAATCCATTTTCTCAACATTTCATTTTAGTTGCCCCTCTTCTCAACTTGTTAATATGGTTTTACCACTATATTCCAGATATTGGGGTGGTAATTATTTTGCTTACTTTGTTAATTAGAATTATTTTGGCGCCCAGTTTCCATAAGAGTTTAAAGAACCAAAAGGCTTTAAATGACTTGCAGCCAAAATTAAACGATTTGCGTGAAAAGCACAAAGACAATAAAGAGGCTCAGGCAAAAGCTATGATGGAACTTTATGGCGAGCATAAAATTAGTCCATTTTCTTCTTGTCTGCCGCTCTTAATACAATTGCCATTGCTCATTGCGCTTTATCAGGTCTTTACAAAAGCATTAAACGGGCAACTTACAGAACTGTATTCTTTTGTTCCCCGTCCAGAGTTTGTAAATCCTCACTTTTTAGGACTAATAGACTTGTCGCAAAAAAGCAGTGCCTCAGCGGCTGGGATCATTTTGGCGGTTATAGCCGGCCTAGCTCAATTTTGGCAGTCAAAACTTACAATGCCAAAAAATTCAACTAACACAGATCCGACAGCCAAGATGATGCAAATGCAGACTACTTACATTTTGCCTGCTCTAAGTGTATTTTTTGCGCTAAGTTTGCCCGCTGGACTGCCACTGTATTGGATTGTGACTACTTTTTTTGCAATCGCTCAGCAGTATTGGATTATGAAAAAAACTCACCCTCAGACGGTTTAAGAATTAGGAATTTGGAATTATAAACATTTTATAATTCCTTGTTCATAAATCTTAAACACCAAGAATATGACAGACTATACACAAGTGGAGGAAATAAAAATTTTGGCTGATGAGCTATTAAAGGTTATGGGGGTTAACGCTCCGGTAAGTTATGAAGAAAGTATTACCAAGGGGCTAGTTTTAAATATAGGGGCTTCCCCTGACTCCTATTTGCTTATTGGTAGGCAGGGCGCGACACTGCATTCTTTGCAAGTGCTTTTGCAGGCCATGGTTTTAAAGAAATTTCCAAACCAGCCTGTCTATTTTTCTGTAGATGTTGATGATTATAAAATGAAACGCGAATGGTTTCTAAAAGAAACAGCCCGGGCTGCTACGGATCAACTAAAAAAAACCGGCAGGCCCCAGGCTTTGGAACCCATGCCGTCTTATGAAAGAAGAATTGTTCATGCTTATTTGCAAGAGCATAACCCGGAAGTATATACAGAGAGTATTGGGCAGGAGCCTTACAGAAAAATAGTAATACGTTTAAAATAAAACCCCTATTAGGGGTTTTATTTTAAACTAGAGACATTATAAGCCAGAATACTAGGGCCAGGTCGTTTTTAAAATAAGGGTTGTCTATTTGGCCTTGGAGCAAGAATGCAATTAAAAACATGGCTACCCCTGTGTGAATAATATTTTTGCTTTTTAAGGTTTTAGATAAGGTAAATAGAATAAAAAAAGTAAAACTTATGAGACCCGTTAGTCCTGTTTCCGTCCAAAAATTTAAAAAAATATTATGAGGATAGTTGTGGGGTGGAAGAGTTTTGTCAGAAATTAAGTTGTTATATTCTTTTGCATAGCCGCCTAACCCTAAGCCGAATATTGGAGAGCTTTTAATTGCTTTAATTCCGCTTTGCCATAGAGTTATGCGTGAAGAAGCAGACTTTTCCCCAGTAAAAGGAGAGAAGAGTTTTGTTTTTATGCTGGGAGTGGCTAGGGCTATAATTATACCAATTGTTATGACTATAGCTGCGGTTTGGCGGATTTTTTTGTCTCCGGTCCATATGGCATAAAATGTAAGAGCGCCTACTATTCCTAACCAGCCTGCGCGGGAAAATGAAAATATGAGCCCCGTAATTCCAAAGAGCCAGGCTAGTATTTTTAAATTTGGGAAAGTTCGCGTCTTTGTGCTTAATAATAAATCAGGTATTAAAAGCGCTAAGAGCGGAGCAATAAAAAGTGCGTAAAAATTAGGATGTAGAAAAAAGCTAACCGATCTTTTTAATTCAATGTCGTTGCCTTGAAAAAGAATTGGCAAGCCAAAGTTTGTAAAGTATTGGAAAATTGCGTACATACCGCATACAGAGACTGTAAAATATATTAAATTTATAAGTTTTTGTTTTTTTAAATTGTCGGTGAAAATATATTTTCCTATAACAAATAAAGAGACTGGTTGAACAAAAAGCACAAAAAATTGACCTAGGTTTTTTATAGGCTCTCCTTGTACAAAAAGCGAGATTAGTCCAGAAAGCAAAAAAAGACCCACAAAAAAGTTTTCACGAAACAGTTTTTTTACAAACTGAAAAAACAAACCCAAGGCGTTCTGTTTTAAAAGCTGCAAAAAAAACATTAGCCAGACTGCTAAAACTCCCAGCATTAAAAAGTTGCCAGGAATGCCGAGCAAATTTATTTTTATGAAATAAAGTGGTGAGATAAGCAGGCTAAGTAGAAATATATATAGCATACTAAAAATTGTTGCCTGGAATTTCGTAATTTAGAATAATACTGGTATCAGCGGAATTGCCTGTTACGTCCACCGCTTTGGCTGCTATTGTGTGTTTGCCGTTTCCATAGTTATCTGGCAAATCAAAAATATATGGAATGGAATTTATGCTCTTTATAAAATTGCCGTCCACCGAAATATCTATTCTGGCAATGTTATTTTCTCCAGTTGCTGCTATTTCTATTCGGACTGGCAGGCTGAAGACCGAAGAGTTATCTTCGGGTGAGTTTATACTTATAGCGGGTGGATTGCCTATATTTGTTGGGGTTGTTGAACCGTTCAGTGAGGCAGGGTAACCAAAGCCATTTTTTAAGGCCCAGCCATTTACTGCATTTTCCCAATTTTGATTTTTTGGATTCTCGCTTTTATAAACTAAGTATGTGCGGTAGATTATTTGATTAGGGGGTGTTAGAGGTGTGGCTGGCTGCCCGGTAAAAGAATCTATCTCGACCGCTTTATGTACGTCGTCGTATTCAGTAGGGATACTGTAGCTGGCAAAAATTTCTGTCTTTGTAGTTGGAGTAAGTTGAGTTGGAAGTTTGCCCGAAACACTGTCAACAACAATTTCTTGAATACCCGAAGGTCTTTCAAATCGTTCGACAGGAGTGTCTTTTAGGGCGTTGGTCATAAACTCTTTCCAGATTGGTGCGGCAACAATGACACCGTCAGCTCCCCTCTTCATAAGACATTTAGGGTTTTTACTTCCACAATTATTTCCACTCCATACTCCTGCTGCCAATGACGGAGTAAATCCCATAGTCCAGCCGTCGTGCCAGTCGTTTGTGGTGCCGGTTTTAGCTGCTACGGGTCTTCCTGGTAGTGTTAGTGGTGAGTTGGAGCCGAATACGTAGCTCCGGGCATTGTTATCTGACATAATATCTGTCAGTTCATAAACTGCCTGTGGGTCTAAAACTTCTTGGGGCTTATTTTGAAATTCTTCGACTATTTGATTGCTTCTGTCTTGTATTTTTAGAATAAAAGTAGTGGCATTTTTTACGCCCTTGTTTGCCAAAGTTGCATATGCGCTTGTGTGGTCAACCAGTTTTACTTCGCATCCTCCCAATACCAACGAAAGGCCACAATTAGACAGGGGGCTGGTTATGCCAAGTTTTTTAGCTGTCTCTGTGGCATTATCTACTCCGACTAATGCCAGAGTTTTTACGGCAGGTATGTTTAAACTGCCTGCTAAGGCTTGTCTCATAGAGATGGGTCCCCTTTCAGAACCATCGTAATTTTGAGGTATATAGTCTTTGTTATTAAACTTTCCGAAATTTGTTGTGACATCCATTAACATACTCGCTGGGGCATATTTGTGTTCTTTGTCGAAAGCGGTTACATATACATATGGCTTAAAACTGGAACCAGGCTGTCTGGGGGCAGTGGCTACGTTGAATTGAGGTTCAAACAGACAATTGTCACCAGATTTGCAGCTTTCTGGTGAAGATGTTCCAAAATAGTTTTTACTGCCCACCAGAGCCAAAATTTGGCCTGTCTTTGGTTCAATAGCAACCAAGCTGGAGTTGTTGGCGTTGTATTTTTTAGCGTTATTTTCTGCATACTTATTAACAGCATCCTCAGCGATTTTTTGTAATTTTGGGTCTAGTGTCGTGTACACTTTTAAACCACCTTCTTGCAAGGTTTTCTCACCAAACTTTTCAGCCAAATAGTCTTCCACCATAAAGACAAAATGAGGCGCGGTTATAGAAGTTCTTATGTTGCTAAAAGCCACCTTTTCTTCCTTGGCTTGTTTTTCCTGTTCCTGGCTTATGTAACCATCTTCCCGCATTCGCTGCAAAATGTAATTTTTTCTACCATCTAAAGTTGTTCTGTTGGGGCCGAATGGGTTGTAGCGGCTAGGAGATTGTGGTAAGGCTGCAAGATAAGCTGCCTCTGCTAAGCTTAAGTCTTTGGCGTGTTTTCCAAAATATCCTTGGCTGGCTGCTTCGGCTCCGTAAGTGTTTTTTCCGTAGGGAATTTCGTTAAGGTACATTTGCAATATTTCATCTTTTGTAAACCTGGTTTCCATAGCCACGCTTAAAATAACCTCTCTAGGTTTTCTGTCCCATGCGCTGTAGTTTATTAAAATTGCATTTTTTACCAGCTGTTGTGTTATGGTGCTGCCCCCTCCCCCACTCCTGTCCAAATTCACGGCCAGTCTGAAAACCGCCCTGCCTATTCCTGTGAAAGAAATGCCATGATGTTTATAGAAATCTTTATCTTCTATGGCAATAGTGGCCTTTTTCAAGTACTCGGAAATTTCTTCAGATGGCACCAGAGTTCTTTTTACTTCGCCGTGTATTTCGTATAGCAAGGAGTTGTCGCGAGCATAAATCTTTGTGCTTTCGGCAACTTGTCTTTCTACTAGTTTGCCCGGGTCAGGTAGGTCTTTAGAGTAATATAAAAACAGTACGGCGAACAAAAATATTCCAACCGCTGCAGTTCTAAAAAACCAAAGTGCTAAAGTTTTTATATTCCACTTAAAACTTCGTCCTTTGGATTTTTTAAATTTTATTTTTTTCCCAGCCTTGTCTTTGCTCTCAAAGCTATATATCCGCATGGCTTAATTATAGAGTATTATGTATAATGTATCTAGTATAATGTAAAGTGCATATTTATGTCATCTAATATAATTGAAGAAATTTTAACCCGGGGTGTTGAGGAAGTTATTGACAAAGAGCAGTTAAAAATTGCCCTAATGTCAAAAAAAAGTCTTAGAATTAAGCTTGGTATTGACCCCACTTCTCCCAATATTCATATAGGTAGGGCTGTGGTCTTATGGAAGCTTAGAGCGCTACAGGAACTGGGTCACAAGGTGGTTTTTATTGTGGGTGATTTCACCGGCCAAATTGGCGACACCTCTGACAAAGATTCCGAGAGACCCATGTTGTCAGATGAGCAGATAAAAAATAATATTAAAACTTATTTTAAACAGGCAGGAAAAATTATAGATGCTAAAAAAGCAGAGATGCATTATAATTCTCGGTGGTTAAAGAAGTTGGGTTTCTTAGAGATTGGAAAAATTGCCGACTTGTTTGGTCTCCATGAGTTTGAGGCGAGGGAAAATATTTCTCGAAGGCTAAAAAGTGGAAAAAGAGTTTCTTTAAGAGAACTGCTCTATCCTCTAATGCAAGGTTATGACAGTGTTGCGGTTAAGGCCGATGTAGAACTTGGCGGGACGGACCAAAGGTTTAATTTGCTTGCGGGTAGGGTGATTCAACCGTATTATGGCCAAAAACCCCAAAATATTTTAATGACCACCCTAATGGAAGGAACAGATGGTAGAAAAATGTCTTCTTCTTGGGGAAATGTAATAAATATTACCGACTCCTCAAAAGACATGTTTGGTAAAGTCATGTCGGTGGGAGATGGTCTTATAAAAAAATATTTTGTTTTAGCGACCCGAGTGTCTTTAGACAAGGTAGAAGAGATTTTAAGTTTGAACAAAAATCCCAGAGACCAAAAACTTCTATTGGCTCAAGAAATTACTTCTTTATATTATGGTCCTAAAGTTGCAGAGTCGGAAAAAGAAGCGTTTATAAAACAGTTTACAAAAGGAGAGTTGCCGGAAGAGATTGAAAAACGGAAAATTACTGGTAAATTGTTGCCGGCTGGGCAGTATAAGTTGTCTAAATTACTAAAAGAAACCGGGCTTGTTTCTAGCACAGGAGAGTCTAGAAGATTAATAGACCAAAAAGGTGTAAAAGTAAATAATGTGGTTAGCGGGGATGTTGATTTAGTTATAGATGGTAAACAAGAGTATTTGTTGCAAGTTGGAAAAAGACGGTTTCTAAAAATA
The DNA here is from genome assembly GCA_016788665.1 of Candidatus Doudnabacteria bacterium. Taxonomy (GTDB): domain Bacteria; phylum Patescibacteriota; class Doudnabacteria; order UBA920; family UBA920; genus JAEUSF01. The sequence goes on from JAEUSF010000001.1 coordinate 53,112, forward strand.
GTATAATAAAAATTTAAAAACCCTCCCGTTTCTGCCGATTGGCAGGGGGAGGGTTTTGCTAACGCTATTTTCTTGTTTACATTTCGGAAGAGGTGCTGCCCTCTTCTTTTTCTTCGGTGCCTTCTGTTACTACGCCGCCGTCATTGGTGGCTCCACCCATTGGTTCGTCGTCAAAAAACATATTGTTTCTCCTGTAGTTTCTTTAAAAGAAACTTTAAAGATTAAATTTTACAATTCTCCGACGAAGAAGAACTGTATAAAAATTATAACATAGCTAATTTTGGTGTCTACTAAAATATTAATTTGTCTGTTGATAAGATGGTAATTTAAAGATATTTGGAGTTTCTGTAAAAATGACCTGCACATAATGCTACCGCCAAGGCATCTGCCGCGTCGTCGGGTTTGGGAATTTTCTTAAGCTTGAAAGTTTTTTGCACCATGTACTGAACTTGTTTTTTCTCCGCTTTTCCATAACCGCAAATAAAGTTTTTTACTTGCAAAGGTGTGTATTCTAAGACTGGTAAAGAATTTGTTTGGCAAATATATAAAGCAACTCCGCGGGCTTGTGCTACAGTTATTGCAGTTTTTTGATTTGATGTAAAAAAAAGTTTTTCAACTCCTACGGCTTCAGGAGAGTATTTTTTTATAATATCCTTTATGTCGTCACCCAATATTTTAAGACGCTCTGCGTCGCTTAAAGTTTTTTTTGTTTCAATAACCCCAAAGTCAACCAGTTTAAATTCGCCTGATTTTTTATGGCTTTCTATTATTCCGTAGCCGGTCGTGGCGGTGCCGGGGTCGATACCGAGAATGATCATAAATCAAAGTTTAAATATGAAAATGTAAAATTACAGTCGTCACCCGAACGGCGGCTCTATGCTTTTAACTGTGATCTTACATTTTTAATTTTAGTAAGCTTATAAGTTAGCGCTCGTATGCACACCAATAACATCTTCGTCACTCTCTAATTCTGCAAATAAACTGTCTACTTTGGGCTTTTGTTCTTCCGTAAGATCTACTCCCTGGGAAGATTCTTTAATAATATCGGCTTTGGCAATTTTTGCTCCGACAGAAGTGAGTGCGTCTTTTATTTTTTTTAAATCAATCGGGGTAGTGTAAACTTCTAGGCCTTCTTCGGACTCTCGTACGTCATTTGCGCCGGCATCTATGGCAGCAAGCTCGATTCTTTCTAAACTATTGTCTCGTTTAACCAATATTTGTCCCTTGGTTTCAAATTGCCAGGCAACAGAGTTTTGTGCGCCTATGCTGCCGCCATGTTTTGAAAAAATATGTCTAATATTTTGGTAAGTCCTGTTGGTGTTATCGGTCGCGGTCTCTACTAAAAAGGCTGTACCAAAAGGTCCATACCCTTCGTAAATTGCCTCGGTAATGCTGCCAGCTCCCCCACCCATAGCCGCTTTAATGGCTCGTTCAATGTTGTCGTTTGGCATGCCCTGATCTTTGGCGTAGTCTATTGTGCTCTTTAGTTTATAATTTACGCTTGGGTCCCCACTTCCCCCGCCTTCCTTTACGGCAATGCTTATTTTTTTCCCAAGTTTAGAATATAAAAGCCCGCGCTTTTGGTCGAGTGCGCCTTTGCTGCGTTTTATTTGTGACCATTTAGAATGACCGGACATGTTCAGAATTAAGAAGTAAGAATTATGAATTAAGATTTGAAACTAATGATAACAGTAATCTCCCCTTTTATGCTTGGTTTTTCTTGAAGTTGGTGGATTACATCTAGCGGGTTGCCGCGAATGAATTCTTCGTGGAGTTTGGTAAGTTCTCTTGCTACAACTACGTTAGCTGTGGGAAATGCATTTGCTATGTAAGAAAGGGTTTTTAAAATTCTTTCCGGAGATTCATAAAAAATTGCTGTGGCTTCTGCTGCTTCCGCGGCTTGTAAGGCAGAAACGGTTTTTGCAGCTGTCTTTTGCAAAAATCCGAGAAACATAAAACGGTCGGTGGGCAGGCCCGAGGCAGAAAGCGCTGCTATGGCAGCATTGGCGCCAGGGATTGGAATTACTTGTACGTTTTGGTTAACGCATTCTCTAACCAGTCTAAACCCCGGGTCGCTTATGCCAGGAGTTCCGGCATCGGTAATAAATGCACCGTTTTGTTTGGAGAGTCTTCGGGCTAGTTCTTTAACTACTTGCTGCTCGTTATGTTCTGCGAATTGGAATATTTCTTTATTTCTGATATCTAAATGTTGAAGCAACCTATTTGAATAACCAGGATTTTCTGCAACTATAAAATCGCACGCTTTTAAGGTTTCTATCGCGCGTAAGGTTATATCCCCCAGGTTCCCTATTGGTGTTGCAACAACGTAAAGCATTTGATTTAAAAGAATTAAAGGATTTAAATGACTGACAAGATTATTAGAAATTATTTGAATGCTTGCTAATAGATGTTGACCTTGATGCTGTCATGACAGCTGTTAGTTCGTCAGCTTCTTTTAATAAAGATTCAACTGTTACCTCGTTTAAAATATTGGAAGCAACCATAAGTTCTAACCAGCCTAATGTTTCGTCTGGCTCTTTTACCACAGTCCCCATTTTCAAAATAAAATCTTTTGGTAATTTACTCCTACAAGCAGCTCTGTAGTTACTGTATATGTCAGTACCCGATCTTAAAATTTGATCCCCTATTTTTCTAACCACTAACCCATGATTTTTCTCCAAATATTGTACAAGTTTAACAATCCTTACCGCAAACTTTTTGGTTCTTTCTTTTAATTCGTCGCGTGTTATAGGGTGTAATCATTTAAATCTTTTAAATGATGTCGACCTTTTAAATCATACTACTCGTCAGTAGGTTCTAGTCCAAACATTTCTTCTATAAGCTGGTACTTATTATGGAGCATTTCTCGGTAATCTCCTAATTCCCATTTAGAGTCACCTTCCGCTTGGTCGTAGTCGTCTTGAGTTTTTTTCAGTTCCTCATTTATTTCTTCTAGGATTTCGTAAGCCTGATCTTCGGTTTGAGGGGCTTGGTCCATCCATTCTTCAAAAGTTAGATTTAAAAGTTTTTCGTACTTTTCTTGATATATGTTTCTAAGTTTGTCTTGGTCCATAAGTAGTGTTTATGCGGATCTGCGGATTGGTCGCGGATATGCTGATGTCTATGGATTATGCATCAGTAGGAATCCGTTTATCCGTGTACAATCAGTAGGTCCGTGTTAATTTAGTAGCTCATTTATTTTACAATAAAATTTGAAAATGAAAAACCCCTTGCATATCCACTAAGTGGTCATGACAAGAGGTTTTTGAAAAGCTGAAAATAAGAGTCTATAGCCGTGCGATTCACCGCACAGCCAATTGTCCAAAAAATGAGGACAAAATGAGCACGGCTTGTGCTTTAGTTTTTTTATTCGATTGTATTTTGTTTTTGTTTCATTCTCCTTTTGGAGAAGAAAATTGCTTTTCTATATACAGTATAGCAGATTTTTGTCCGCTTGTCTAGAGTCTTTTTGCTAAATTATGAAGGTTATCAAAAATGATGTTGGTAATTTTTTGTAGTCTCCTTAGTCAAAATCGTATTTTTTACTTCAAAATCGAAAAGTTTGCTTTTTAAATCTTTAAATTGCCGGAAATTTGCGTGAATTTGATCAGTGTTATCATAGAATATAACTGCCAATTTTATTTTTTTTGAAAGCATACTATATCCAATCAAAATTAATTGCTGCTAGATCGTCAAAAGTTATGGTTTTGCTTAGTTTCTCTGAAGCGGGTATATATTTTTGAGAAAAATAGTCGTAAAGGTCAGCGGTGGCTACCGAAAGAAGTTTGTTAAATTCCATTTTAAAAACTTGGTCTAAATATTCTTTAGTCATACCATTTTGAGCTATTATATCTGCAGCGTATAAAGCCCTAATTTGTTCGTTTATGCGTCCAAAAAAGATTGCTATGCCAGCTATAAACCCTGTCGTGTCGACTTCATTTATAAGGTCGTGCTCGGTGGAATATTCGGTGTTTTCTAAACTTTTTAACCACGCTTGTCTAAAGTGTTCTAAGTAGACCGTTGAGCCATAGCCCGTAAGAGGTTTTACTCCGGCATAAAAGTTTAAAACAGAAAAAATGGTAAAAAGACTAGGGTAAATTTCTTTTTTTTCCAGCAATTCAATCACAATGTCTGGTTTAAGTTCTATGCTTAAATGTTTAAAGCGTTCGTCCTCCGGCACAAGCTTATTGCCTTGGATGTACATCCTTAAAGAGCGGGGTTCGTTTGGATATTTTCGCCAAAAGAAATGTGTGCCTTTTTTTTCTTTTTCGTTCCAAGCGACCACTATGCCTCGAAAGTTATTTATTACCTTATTTCTGAGATTTTCTTCAAACAAAGAGGCGGAAACAAAATTGTCCTCTCTTAATATTTGCTTTAAGCATTCTGCTATAAGCTCCTCTTGAGTAATATATATAAGTTCAGGTAGACGCTTTCTTACAGAGCCTTCAAAAATTAAAGGCCAAGTATTTTTTACAATTAAGCTAACTTGATCGTTATAATTTGTACAACTTTCAAAATTTATATTATTTACTAAACTTTGGTATTTATCTAAAAAGTTTTTTTCCGACTCGTTAAATACGTTCCATCGTTTTATATTCTTTAAGCGGTCTACAAAATTAAAGTCCCTTTTTGGTATAAAGTAAGAACAGTACTCTCTTTCGTTAGCGCTAAATAAAGGAACAGTTTTTCCATGAAATTGAAAACCACTTTTGCTGAAATAATTGTTAGGCGGTACATCGCCACTGGAAATTACTATGGTGGCAGATTGCCTGCGGCTTCCCTGTATTTTTGAAACGCTACTTATTACGTTTGAGGAAACTAAAATTGGGTGGTTAAGTATTTGGTGGTGATCTGCAATATTAAAAGATAAATTTTCTTCCAATTCAACTCTTAACTGGTTAATGGCGTCAGGTCCAAATAATGCAGTGATTTTATTTAGCAAAATTTTTTTTATTAAGCCTTGTCTAGTTTTGTGTATATTAGAAACTTTGAAATTATACAACTTATCAGAGTAAATATTGACCGGGTCTTTGACATCTAAAAAGCGTGCAAAAAGCGGCACATAATGTTTTATCTGTTCTATAATTTTTTCTTTTTCCAAAATAATTTTGTCGGTATCCATGTCTGAATTGTAAAGAAAATATATATTATTTACAATATTCCAAATAAAAATCCGCCTAACGCGGATTTTTATGGTGGGCGTGCCTGGACTCGAACCAGGGACCCCGAAGGTATAAGCTTCGTGCTCTAACCAGCTGAGCTACACGCCCCCTACTACGCACCAGGCTTCGTAGGGCGAGCCTTATGCAACAGGTTGTATTTAGTTAACCGCTTGTCCTCCGAAGCTTTACGCGAAGGAGGAAGCTACACGCCCATTGATAGATATTATAGTCGATGTATTACAAAGCATCAAGTGTGTGTCTGTAAATAAAAAGGCACCCCTTAGGTGCCTTTTTATTGTTTAGCTACTAGCCGCTCCCTACTTGCTACCAGCTTTTTAAATTACCGTTGCGCTGGCAACTTTGTCGCCTTCGTCGAGTCTCATGACTCTTACGCCCTGCGTAGCTCTGCCCAAGGTGGAGACTGCGTTTAAAGGTGTTCTAATAGTTTGTCCTGTTCTAGAAATAAGAACTAGGTCATGTTCTTCGCTGGAATTAAGTATGGACATGCTCACTATTTTACCGGTTTTCGGGGTAACCTTTAGTGTTTTTATACCGCTACCCGACCGTTTTTGGATTTTATAGTCAGTTAGCTTGCTCTTTTTTCCAAGACCGTTTTCTGTAATTACCAATACTTCTAAGTCTTTTACATCTACGCCCTTTTTTATAACATCCATAGAAATAATTTGGTCGTCCTTTTTTATGCGCATGCCGGTAACTCCACTGGCGCCGCGGCCCATGGGACGAACATCTTTTTCGCCAAATCTTATTGCCTGACCGTTTTCTGTGGAGAGAATTATTTGGTCGTCCCCCGTAGAAAATTCTACCCACTTAAGTTCGTCGCCGTATTTGAGGTTTATGGCAATCATTCCGCTTCTTCTGACTTTGGTGAACTCTTCCCTGTCGGTTTTCTTTATAAGTCCATTTTTGGTAGCCATGACAAGATATTTAGCTCCGTCTTTTTTGGAAAGAGTTAGTACGGCCTGTGCGGTTTCACCTTGGCTAAGTTCAAGAAAATTGACTAGAGCCTGGCCTTTAGAGACACGTGAGCCTTCAGGGAGCTCGTATACCTTGGTGAGAAAAACTCTACCTTTGTTAGTAAAGAAAAGTATGTCGTCATGAGTGTTGGAAGAAATAAGTTTTTCTACAACATCTTCTTCTTTTAGGGTTTGACCGATTACCCCTTTTCCACCGCGCGCCTGCTGCCTGTAGGTGTCTGGCGCTAAGCGTTTTACATAACCGGATTTGGTGATGGTAATAATAACATTGCTTTCAGGGATAAGGTCTTCGGCGCTAAATGTGCCAATTGCATTTTTTACGACCTGAGTTCGGCGTTCGTCGCCAAACCTTGCCTTAAGGTCCTCTACTTCCTTTTTTATTATTGAGAGGATTTTTTTGTTTGACTTAAGTACTCCTTCCAAGTCTTCTATTAAAATTTTCTTTTCTTTTAGTTCGTCCTCTATTTTTTTTCTTTCGAGGCCTGCCAAAGTTTGCAGACGCATGTCTAGAATCGCATTTGACTGAATGTCGGTTAACTTGAATTTTTTCATCAAGTTTTCGTGTGCTTCGTCTCGGTTGACCGATTTCTTTATGGTATTGATTATGGCATCTATGTTGTCCAGCGCTTTTTTTAAGCCTTCCAAAATATGGGCGCGCTCTTTTGCCTTTTTAAGTTCGAATTCCGTTCTGCGTCGAATAACAATTTGCCTGTGCTCCAAATATTTTTCTAAAATAGTTTTCAGGTTTAGCACATGAGGCTCTATCCCGTCTACTAAAGCCAGCGTATTCATATGAAAAGTTTCCTGCATTTGGGTGAAGGAAAAAAGCTGGTTTAAAATTTTATTGGCAAGCGCGTCTTTTTTTAGGTCAATAACAATTCTCACGCCATCTTTGTCAGACTCGTCTCTTACGTCTCTTATGCCTTCAAGCTTTTTGTCTCGGACTAAGTCGGCAATTTTTTCTAAAAGAGTGGCTTTGTTTACTCGGTATGGTATTTCGTGTACTAGGATTTGATATGCGCCGGTTTTGGTTTCTACGATTTCTGTTTTGGCACGCATAACAATACTGCCTTTTCCGGTAGCATATGCGTTCTTTATGGCCGCAACGTCGTAAATTATACCTCCTGTTGGAAAATCTGGACCTTGTATAAATTCAAGGAGGTCTTCTACTGTGCTTTCAGGTTCGTCAATAAGCCTGATAATTGCATTTGCCAGCTCAGTAAGGTTGTGGGGCGGTATATCTGTCGCCATACCCACTGCAATACCTAAGGTGCCATTTAAAAGCAAGTTAGGAAGTTTGCCTGGGAGCACTGCCGGCTCCTTACGTGTTGCATCGTAGTTGTCTCGCCAGTTTACAGTTTCTTTGTCCAAATCTACTAAAAGTTCTTCTGCCAAGGCGGACATTCTGGCTTCCGTGTACCTCATAGCGGCAGCCCTGTCTCCATCCATGGAACCAAAGTTACCTTGCCCGTCTATGAGCGGATAGCGCATGGCAAATTCCTGTGCCATATGCACCATGGCGTCATACACTGCGGAGTCACCATGAGGGTGATATTTTCCAAGCACGTCACCGACTACGGCTGCGCTTTTTCTGAATTTTACATTATGTCGCAGGCCAAGTTCGTGCATTACGTATAAAATACGTCTGTGAACCGGTTTAAGTCCGTCGCGTACGTCTGGCAGGGCGCGGCTGACTATTACGCTCATAGCATAATCTAAATACGACTCCTGCATTTCTTTTTCAATCGTACGGGCCTTTACAAGACCGATATCGTGCGAAATTTGTTCTTTTGCGTCTTTAGGCATAGGTTCTATTTACTCGTTTTCTTAATATCTTTTTTTGTAAAATTTAAAATTTCAAAGTTTTTTATGTGGTGGTTTAGGTTGGTTTGGATTTGGGAAACAGAGGTTATTGCTTCTGTTAAATAAAAATTATTTAGTTGAGAAGGTTTGGTAGAAAAGAGGTCGGATAAATTGGTGGGCGGTAAATTTAAAATATTTGCCCAGTAATTAATGTCTTCAGCAAATCCTACCAGACTTTTACCGTGAGAATGGCTCTTGTTTAAGGGCCTAAAGGCTTTCTTTATGGACCTGGCTTGTGTGTCCATGGTAAGCCCTGCTTGAGTATGTTCAATTTTTAAGGGATTGTGTTCCTGAAAAGGTGTGTGCTGTTTGAATTTTCGCGCGTCGTGAAAAGTTTTGTATTCACTAAGTGTTTCTCTGAGTTTGCTTAGGAACAAATTGCATTTGTCCAAAAAAATTTTAGCTCTTTCCAGTTGACCAGGTTGCTTAAACGCTTCGGTTATTCGAAAGTAGGTGTTTTGGTATTCTGTCTGTGGTGAATGTTGTTCTCTCATTTATTTTCGTTATACATTTTTTCCCCTTGGATTTTAACTTCTTTTGCTTGTTGTTTAAAAAAACTTGAAGCACGGTTTAGGTTGGGGCCCATGCGATTAAATAATATCCAAATAGTTAGTAAAAAAATAACAACTACAATTATAATCGCCCACAGTAATCGGATCTTTTGTTCTCGGGGTTTATTTTGAATGGTTTTTATTAAAGACATTTAAATGCAGAATGAAGAATCGAGAATGCAGAAGCACAAGGAATGATTTTTTTACTTCTGCATTTTGCATTCTAAATTTTTTAATTTACCTCAGCGCTTCTAATGCGACCAGTTTAAAACCCTCTTCTGTTAAATCTTTTTTCTTTATTGTTAGCTTGTCAGTTTCTTCTTTTTTGCCGCCCATTTCCTTTATAAATTTTTCTAAAGGGTCCAGGTCAAAAATTAGATCTTTAGACTTGTAGTGCGAAGGGATTACAATTTTTGGTTCGAGTTCGTTAACTACCTTTGCGGCTTGAGAAGCTGAAAGTACGGTATTGCCGCCAACTGGCAAAATTAAAATATCAATTTCGCCCAGGTCCTCAATTTCCGACTCCTTCATATTCCATTCTTTTATATGAGTTAAATTCAAAATTCGCATGTCCTCAGCTTCAATAAGAAAAACAGTTATAAACTTGCCTTCTTGGTCTAAGGGGAAACCGGAAATACTTGCCCCTTTTATGTCGTAGTCGCCAGGGTCAGTGACTCTAAAAGGCTCCCCGGAAACGCCGGAGTCTTGGCTGTATGCTTTGTTATTTTTTTCCGCGAGCATTAAGATGTCCGCTGCTCCTCGCGGAGAGACCAGCCCCGTGTCTTTATGGAAAGGGTCGGTAATAATTGTTGCTTCTTTTGTGGTAATTTTAAAGGATGAAAGACCAAAATATTGTATTTGCATATAGTCGGATCTACGAATGTAAAGAGTCTACGAAAACCTATGAATTAAATAATTTTAATTACTAAATCTATACGAATTATATACAAATTTGGGCAAAAAGAAAAGGCAAAAAATGCCTTTAGTGAGAGTTAAAAAAGCTCAAGTTGCATTGGCTGGATGGTCCCGCAGGTGTTGCAAATACAGCGCATGGGATTTCTTTGCGCCGTCTCCCAAATTTGCCTGCCCCCGTATTTAAGCCAAGCGGTAGCGTTTTCCCCGGGAGGCTTTAAGCTTTCGTCGTTGCAAGGTACAACCGTGCCTTTGCATGGTTGTCCGTTACTGGACCATGTCATAGGGCATTTTACCATAGCTCCTCCTGCCGAGATTATGGCAAAAACTAATTTTGAGTCACCTTGTATTCAATTCTCGCTCGGCTAGTCTTTTGAAAAATAGGGGTTTTAAGGGCTTGCTTTTTTTTGTAAAATAGGTATAATATTAGAGCTTATTTGCACAAGCGCTATTTAAATAATTAACAACAAATAAGCTTAAAGCAAGGCGCTTGATTAATAATTAACCAATGTATAATCGTATTTAATTTAACGCAACGATAAATTGATCGTTGTTTTTTATTCACTTTAAATAAATATTCGGTTATAAAATAATCTGTTCGGCCCTTTATGGCAGGCGGATTACGAACGTCATTGGTAAAAACATTTTTATGGAAGAAGTAATACAAACTCCGGTAGCATCCCCTATTCACCAGGCCACATACTCTGACGAGGCTAAGGTAGCCAGTACCATGCAGGACTTAATTTCCTCTGGTGTGGAAATTAAAGTTTTAAAACCTGGTGACATGGTGGAAGGTGTTTTAATTTCCGCCGGTAAAAACGAAGTCTATATAGATTTGGAAGGTTATGGTGTTGGAGTAGTTCGTGGTCGCGAATTGTACGACGACCAAGCTTCTATTGCCGCTTTAAACCCGGGTGATAAGCTTTTGGTTTCAGTGGTGGAATCGGAAAATAAGGAAGGCTTGGTAGAATTGTCCTTAAGGCAGGCTGGACAAAGTCGGGTTTGGCAGACATTGAAGGAAAAAGTTGAAAGTAAAGAAGTTGTGCGTACTAAAATTTTAGAAGCCAATAAAGGTGGTCTTATGGTAGAAATTAGCGGAGTAATTGGTTTTTTGCCGGTTTCCCAGCTTTCCATAGAGCATTACCCGCGCGTTGAAGATGGTGATAAAAGTAAAATTTTGGGCGCGCTTAAGTCCTACATTGGTCAGTTGTTCGATGTTCAAATAATTACTGCAGAACCTGACGAAGAAAAGCTTATTGTGAGTGAAAAAGCTGTTATGGAAAAAGAAATGGAAGGCAAGCTTTCTAAACTCAAAATCGGCGATATCGTTGAAGGAGCTGTTACAGGGGTTGTTGATTTCGGTGCCTTTGTTAAATTCGGAGAACTAGAAGGGCTTGTGCATATTAGCGAGCTTGCTTGGCAGCGTATAGACAATCCAAAGGATATTATAAAAGTTGGCGACAACGTTCGCTGTAAAGTTATTTCCATAGACAAGGGGCGTGTTTCTTTGTCTATAAAACAACTTTCTCAGGATCCTTGGTTGGAAGCGGTAAAAAAATACCAAATAGGCCAGGTAGTAAAAGGTAAGGTTAGCAAAATTATGCCATTTGGAGTCTTTGTTGAGTTGGACAAAGATATACAAGGATTAGCTCATATAATGGAGTTATCACACGACGCCGTTAAAAGTGCTGAAAATATTTTAAAAACGGGTGAAGAAAAAGAATTTAAAATTATTTCAATTGAACCAGGCGAGCATAGGTTAGGGCTTTCTTTAAAAGCTTTAACTGAGGCTCCTAAAACAGAAGAGGTTGTAGCAGAGGAAAAGGTGGAATAGTAAAAATAAAAACGGCTTTGTATTCGCCAGATGGCGAACAAAGCCGTTTTTAAATTTGTACATAACCTTGGTAAACCGATTGGTTTACATCATAGGTTTAGAGCTCATTTCACCTGCGCACATTTTGCAGGTCTGTTTGTGAGTAACTAATTCGTAAACTGCAGATAAGGCTACTAAGACGTAGACAACTTTTGACAAAGCAGAGCCTGCGCCAAAAATCATATCTACTAGGTTATAACCGAAGGCATGCAAACCCCAGTTAAGGCCTCCAATAATAACTAATATCCATGCTACCATATGTAATGCTTTCATGGATTCTCACCCCCTCTCGGATTTTTTGTTTCTTTTATAAGCATTTTTAACTATAAGTATTATAGCACACTATAAAACCCCTTTATTATAAGGGGTTTTATAGTTTGAAAAGGTTTACCAGCCAAAGAGTTTTCCAACATCCTCGGAGGTTTCTCTTCTTTTTGCTATTTTTATTTCGCCGTTTTGGGCAATGAGTTTAGCAGGAGAAGAAAGAAGGCAGTGGTGGCTTGCAAGGGCGTCTTGGTATGCGCCTGTGTCGAAGACCGCAATATATAATTCGTCACAATCGGCAAGTCTGGGAAGGAGAATATATTCTCCCCCGGCAGTATATCTGTCGTCGCTGTCGCAAGAAGAGCCGGCTAACCAAACTTGTTGAAGTTTATGGGTGTTCATGTAGTTTACCGGAACCATATGCCACTTTTGGTGAATAGCCCAAGTGTCCAAAAGGTCATTCATAAAACTTCCGTCAATTACGTACCACTTTTTATTGTTCTTTTCGCTTACATTTTTTTCGGCAAGAACTTTATAAATGGTAATTTGTGCCGGGGCAGCAACATAGCTTCCCCATTCTACTATTAAGTTAGGATGTTTAAGTTGTAAACGGTCTGATTCTTTTTTTGCAGTTTTAACTATTTGTTGAATAAGGCTTTTGCCGCTGTAAAAATGTTTTTTCTTTTCGAAGGGTACGCCCGCTCCCCCACCTATATCCAAAGTGTCTAAACCGGGATTTTTTTCCTTTAAGGTTTTAAATAGGCTTAAAGCCCTTTTCATAGGTTTTACAAAACCTTCGATAGTTTCGATTTGTTTGGAGATGTGGTAATGCAGGGTTGAGAGGTTTTTTATTTTACCTATTTTAAGTAGCTCCTCTTCGGTAAAACCAAAGCGGTTAAATTTTTTGTCCCAATGCGCCTGAACTTTAATATCTAAGTTTACGCGTATTCCGACTTCTCCCTTAAATTTCTTCAGTCTCTCGAGCTCGTTATAGTCTTCTATTATAGGTACCACAATTAAGCCCTTGCCCCGAAGCTCTTCTATTAAGCTTATATATTTTTCAGTTTTGGGTCCGTTACATATAACTCTTATTTTGGCATTAAATTTGTCTTGTTCTATCATTCTTTTCACAAGGAAAAGTTCGTTAGCGGACGCCACGTCTAAATTTGCACCTTCCGCTACAGCTGGAAGGACAAATTCTTTAGTTTGGTTAGCTTTCATGGCGTAGTGATAGTAAAACCTGCCTTTGTAGCCCAGGACTTTAATGTACGCATTAAAGGTTTCTATAAGGTCACGAACTCTATTTTCTATAATGGTGGGAAAAACTATCTCGGTTGGAGAGCCATATTTTTTTACAACATCAAAAATATTGTACTGATAGTTCCCTTCCCTGAAAATTAGTTCGCCGTCGGGGCCAATGTCAAAGTTTTGGGTGTTCACTTCTTCAAGTCCCATTCGCCAAAACTTTTTAAAACCATTTTTCCTTTTTGCAGCAGACTTTGTTGTCATTTGTTCTAGGCTTAGATATTTTTACCCAATAAGTGTTTAAAGGATAAAAAGGTTTAATATATAATAATTAACTGCTAATTCTATAATACTTTAGGCAATTTGTCAAGTCCTGTGGAAGGATATGAGCCAAAATAAAAACACGCATTCATTGTAATTAGCGTGCGTTTAAGGCGAGCCATTGATTTGACCTTTTTGTTTTTGAGAATTTAAATATATTGTTTTTTAATTTTTCCAATGAGTAGACTTTGAAAATTATACGAGTAATTTAACACTCAAAAAACTACTTGTCAATTTTTTAGGTAAGATTTATGGTGCCCAGGGAGGGAATCGAACCCTCAATCCCTTGCGGGCGACGGATTTTAAGTCCGTAGCGTATACCAGTTCCGCCACCTGGGCATATATTTACTTAGTCCTGCTTCGCATGAAGCTACGTAGGACACTTCTTCGTTTGCGATATTTAAGTATTATCGAAAAAGAACCATATGAATAGCAATGCTTGCACTTCATAGTTCCTTTTGGAAGGAACGAAGAAGTGGAGGTGCAGATGGGAATCGAACCCATGCATTGCGGTTTTGCAGACCGCCGCGTTACCACTTCGCCACTGCACCGAAATTTATGTATCTATATATTTTATTTTTAACAATTCTTTTTGCTGTCCGCTTTTATAAAACTTTTCCTTTTTCATGGCTTCGCTTCTGGTCAGACAAGTTTCATAACTCAATAGTTTCCATGGTCTGTAACCTTTGGTGGATTTAACTCTGCCTTTGTTATGCTGAGTATACCTTAGTTGAACATTTTCGCATGATCCAATATAGACGTCGCCATTCTGAAGGCTTTTAAGAAAGTATACGTAATACATAGAAACATTATACTTTTGTAGGTTTTGTCCCCCTACGGGGGATCTGCCGTAGGCATGACAGACCGCCGCGTTACCACTTCGCCACTGCACCGAAATGTACAATGAGGTAATTTTACTTCATTTGAATTTTTTTTTCAATACTAAAACCCGTCACTTGTGTGACGGGTTTTATAGCCTATTTGGCAATAGCTAATTGCGGAAAGGTTGTAAGATTAGAATTTTGGGTTGCCATATAAGCTGCCAAAGTTCTTTCTTCCTGCGCAAGACTGGTTAATGCCATAAGTTCGGCGTACTTTTTTTTGGAACCATTTACCCAGGCATCAGATCCAGGGTAAACATAAATTCCGCGCATTTTTTCGAAAGTTGTATACTTTTCTTTATAAATAGGTTTCTCAAGAAGTTTACACATGTCTACAAACCAATCTAACTTGGTCTTGTATTTTCTCCAAGCCGGATGACCTGGTTCTACGCCAATACCGCTACAGTTGTTGTCAGCACAGCGTCTTCCGAAGTTGCTTTCTACCCAGGAAATAGCTAATGCACGCTGCCATTGAGGCTGCTTTGTAATTTCGCTTGAATAGGCGGACAACGGAGAATTATGGTCTTCTAAATAGTCTTTAAGTCGAATTGTTAAAGGATCGTTACTAGTAATTTCTTCTATAGTAAGTAATTTTTGGTTTTCGTCAGTACTGTCTTTAAACAGGACTGAGGGGTCTTGGATATTAAAAACTAAGGCAGTTTTATTCTTAGAAGTCTGGTTAGCTAAAGCCAGATGAGGATTCATGGCTGGCAATAAAGCTAATATAGCGACCAAAGCGCCAAAGGTGCTCTGGTTAATGGCAGACTTTAAGTTGAAAAGAGCTTTCATTCTTATATCAGACTCCTTTCTTCCCTCTTGCTTTGAGTAAACAAAACAAGGTTGATTATTTAAGGAACATTAGGTCCAGTAATGGACCAACCCAAACCATTCGACACGATTATTTATATAAAAGCAATATGGTCTGGGTAAATAAAAAAGTGCAGGTAGCACTTTCTTAATGTAAGTATACGCTTTTTAGCGCTTTTTTTCAAGCCCTTTTTGTCTATTTTTAGCTTAAATAAGCGAAAATACATTTATTTAGTTTTAAAAACAGCCAAAATCAGCCCTCTTATATAAGCCAAAATCTGACTAAGTTTAGAAAGGGAGAATTGTGTTCAGATAGTGTTAAATACCTTTACTTAAGCCAAAAGGCAAGGCGGACTACAAAATTTTTATGTCAATTTCCCCATAGCTTTTAACAACTATATCGGCGTTTGCAATTTTTTGGGTTTCGAATGTGGTTCCAAGCCCCACGCAAAACATGTTTGCGCGTTTTGCTGCCTCTATACCTCTTGGTGAGTCCTCTATTACCACACATTCTTCTGGAAGCGAGCCCGTTTCTTTGGCGGCAAAGAGAAAAATAGCCGGGTCTGGTTTAGATTTGTTTTCTACTTTTGATATGCCAAATACCTTATTTTCAAAAAGTTTAAAGAGGCCAAGCTTTTGGTCTATCATTTTAAGAAAATCGTCGTTCGATGAGGTAGCTATGCAGGTTTTAAAACCCAGTTCCTTAATTTGTCTGTAAAAGTCTAAGAAACCGGGTATAAACCCGATATTGTTTTGAAAGCTTTGGTCGAGGAGGCTTTTTCTTTCTCCATACAAAGTTTCTAGGTCCCCTGTAAAATTATATTTTTCTTTTAGAACTCTAGTACCTTCTTTAATTTCTCTGCCCACCAGCAAGTCTTTTATTTCCTCTAACTTATAGGCAGTCCCGTGTCGCTTTAGAAATTCAAAATCTGCTTTCATGTAGACTTTTTCGGTGTCTACAACCACCCCGTCCATATCAAAAATTATTGTTGTATATTTTGGCATAAAAATAGTTTAGCAGAAGCTGGTAAAACAAAAAAACTCCCATTGTTAGTTTTTAGTCCGCTTTATTCTTTGTCTATAATTAATGAGATTTAATTGAATAATAAATTATTTATTATTTTTGAATTTTAAAGGAAGCAGCGCTTTGCCCCGCAGTTATTATATTATTACCGTTTGCGGAATATAATTGTATGCCTAATTTATAATCTCCGGGTTTTACGGAGTGGGTTTGCCAATTGGAACAGACTAAAAGCCCGTCCCACTTGAAGCTGGTTTTCGAATTTGCCAATGCTGTTGCGTCGCCACCTTTACTGCAGTCTGAATTGTTGGTTATGCTGCCTAAAGCTTCCTCGCCGTTAGACGAAAGGAGTCTAAGATAAATTGTCGCATTCGTAGGAGGGTTTAACACGCTCCAAGACAGTGGTATATCAGCGCCCTCTCCTTGGGTAAATATTGAACCGCTTGGTAATACATTAGAAATCATGGCTTCAGGAGTTGTGGACGCGTTTTGGTTGACTATAGATTGTTTTTGAGTTTGTTGGGTCAAGCCGCACCCTGCTCCTAACACAGCAATTATAGAAAGAAAAAATAATAATTTTTTTATAAACATGAGTATGTGGTTATATGACCTAAACTTTACGACATTGAAAGTATAACAAAAAACTTTTGGTAGTAACAGGTGTTTTGAAAATAGCAAACTCCGCGTCCGGAAGGTTGTTGGCCGCACTAAATTTGTGGAAATAAATTACCAAGCAAGCTTGGGACCACTTTCGTTTGATTCCTCTTTCACGCCATAAACTAAAAGAAATCGCCCCACCCATAAAGGGTGAGGCGTTTTCTTTTGGAGCTGCCTAGTTAAGGATGTTAGAACTATGGTTATGGGAAACAGTAAGTCCTTAGAGGTGTTAAAATTTTTCTTTTAAAGAATAAAACATGTCATCAATTTGTTTGTACTCGGAAGAATCAGTACTCGACGAAGTTCTATAGTCTTCTGGGTCTATATCCACATATTTTTCATTTTCTAGCTCATGTACCTTATGCTCTAGCTGTTTTTCAATTTCTTTAATATCAACTTCTAACTCCTCGCTTATTTCTCTAAAATCAGTTTTTAAATCCTCGTAGGAGCCTTCAGAAACGTAATCAATTTCGTTTTCTAGTATATCATTTATTGAACTTTTTATTTCATCAGACAATTTAATTTTTTTATATTCCTCGGGAAAAATTTCCGCAAATTTAATAAAATATTTTACATCCTCAATTGACTCCATCGTTTTAGAAAAGAAATCGACAATGCCAGTTTTATCAAATTTGGTGAAAGGAGCAATTATTTCTAGTATATCAATATAAAAATTTTTATCTTCCCCTTTAATTTTATTATATTCAATATGTCCAAATATTTTAAAAACAAAATTCTGCCATTCCAAATCTTCGTTTAAACTCAAATTATTGATTGCTAATTTGAGTTTATATAAAATACTCGTCGACCTCCTAGCCCAATAATAAATAGCGTCAGCGCTAAAAGAATGTACAGTTCTTATCAAATGAGAGATTTTAAAATCAGAAAGTCCATTTTTTATATTTTCTTTAATTGTTTTAACTTGTTTTTTGCTTAGGATTATTTTTTCATTGCTCTCTTCATTAACCGAAAAAACTGTAAAAAATTGATTCAAAAAAATAACGTTCGTGATTAGGTCGTCAACTAAATCGGAATCTCTTTTTAGGTAATTTAGCAAAAAATCTTTGATTGAAGGATTTTGGAAGTCAATATATATTTGACCTCTTCCATCTCTTTTTGAAGATATGAATGTATTTTCAAGCTCCTTAATAGAGTCTTTTAATGAAAAGGAGTTAAAAGTAAAATTGTATTTTTTTGAATATTTTTGGGCAAATTTTATAAATGCTTCCTTTAAATCTTCAAATAACGCTGGGCCTCCCATAGAAAGCAAAACCATTAGTAAGCATTTGGAAAAATTAGTAATTTGCTTTTCATAACTGTGTTTCCATATCAATTCAGGGTTGTCTAGGTAATTAATAAATTTGTCAAAAAATTTTAAAGGCTTTATATTTTCCCAAATGCTAGGATTTGTAATAGTTTCAATTATCCTAGGATTATAATTGGGATGGTTAATAATACCCATATAGTTTTTGTCCTCAAGGATGTTTTCTATATAGGGCTTGCTTATGTTTGAAAAATATAGATGATTGTATAAAATTCTTGACTTAACAAGTTTATTATATTTTGATAAATCCAAAATACATTTTGCCAATTGAAGATTTTTATTATCTAGGCGTTCATAATTTACCAGGGCTTGATTTAAAATATATTCTCTTGTAGTCAGAATTAAGATTTTATTTTTAGATTTATTAACCAAGTCAATAAATTTAATTATTCTTTCATCCTCGTTGTTAGATATTTTATTTTCTAAAAAATTAGTTCCCAAAAAATCATCAAAAAGAAAAATTTGTTTTCTTTCAGGATTTAGAGCCTTGTATCCCTCCCCAATGTTATCAGATAAGTACACAAAATCTTCAAAGTCATTAGCCAAAAAATGATATACCAGTATTCTAGCCAATGTCGTTTTGCCTATACCTGGTATTCCCGATATTATTACGTACTTTTTTTTACTTAAGATTTCGAGAGCTTCGTTATAACTATCGTTCTCAACATACACTTTAATATTCTCTTTAATTGATTCTTCCTCGAAACTCGATTGATTGTATACTTTACTTTGTACCAACTTTTCAAGAATAGAAGTACTAGATAACCATAACTTGAAATGTCTTTTTTCTACATCGGGGAATTTTCCGAGTAAATTATTTAAATCGCTTCTGCTGAAGATGTCATTAGGAGAAATGATTATAGGCTTACATAAATCAAAAATAGTTTGTTTTTGTTTTCGTGATAAAGGTGAGGATGTTGTTAGTATATATCTTTTTGGTTTAAGTTTAATCGCTTTTCCGGCCTCTTTTTTTATATTTGAAATTAAGGAATTATAATTTTCGTATCTTTTACACTGCACAATAATTGTTTCCTCTTTGTCTTGATAGCAACGTAAATCAATTCCACCATCTCGACCAGCAATAAAACTTTCCAGACGAATATTAAGGAATTTTTGAAGCAAGTCCCTAGACAGAACCTCAAATTCAATCGACGATAAATTTAAAAAATTATAAATATCCATAAATTAAAGAGACTGGAATAAAGTAGTTATAACGCTAGGTATGTTTTGTTTGTCTTTAATTACAGATTTTATTAATTTGCCACTTTTTTCTCCCTTACTTGGCAGGCAGGCTTTTTTCTCTTTATTACTATCAAGATAAACTTTGTCACTTAGTAGCTTGTAAAACTTATGTTCTCTATCATTCTTTAAATCTTTTCTAATTTCTCTAAAAACACTCTCGTCATAATTAAGACCGCAACACTCTTTTAAAACTTCAATCCAAACGCTGTCGTCTATGGAATCTTCTAAGTCATAAGTCCCAATCAAAGTAATATTTTTAGCGGATAAAGCTGAATCAGAGTCAAGCAGGTAATAAACATGTTCTTCGCTTTTTTGAAAGTTTTTTAAAAGCTCTTCAAACATAGTTTTATTTTTTTTACATTCATCTTTCCCCCCTAGATTAATAAGTTGAATTGAATCCTGCATTAGTGTTCTTCCAAAATACAACTCATAAAAATAAGGTATTAAAATTTCTTCGGTGGGTCCTTCTACACACAAAAATTTATCGTAAAATAAGAAGTCGCTACTTTTAACTTTTAATGAGTTTAGGACATCTTCAACATTAGAGCATTCTAAAATTTCAGAATAACCATCTTTCAAAGTAAAACGTTTTATATTTTTAATGTTCAGTCTGTCAACAAAAATTGTCGAATGAGTGCTAACAAAAACTTGATAATAACTTTGAGATAATTTTTTTAAAATATTATATAAATCTCTTTGAGCAGCAGGGTATAGATGAATTTCTGGTTCATCAAAACACCATAGAAATTTTTTTCTAATATCTTCAGTCGTTATTTTTTGTAAACTTGCCCATTTAATAAATGCAAACCAAATCTGTTTTTTTACTCCCTCTCCTTGTGACTCCAGTCTTATATCACCATCACTACTAGTTTTATTTATCATAATATCTGAAACATTTTCCTCAATATTAAAACTAACTGCTGCTTTTATGGCAGTAATATTTGGGAGTTCTTCAAAAAGATTGCCGGCTTTCCCTGCAAGTTCTTGATTTACTTCTTGTGTAACGGTTTCACTGAGTTCCTTTGCACTTGTTTGCAGCGTATTTTTATATCCTTCTATTTTTGAAGCCATTGAATCAGCCGCAAGTTTTTCGACATCTTTTAGAGTTACGTTCCAGTCAATATAACGACAAACTGGGAAAAACCCCTTATCTTTTTTTACAAAATCTTTGTGCTCAGCCCAGCTTAGCTCCACATCACTTTTACTATAAATTGCCCTAATCAATTCAATGTTTTTAAATCTCCCTTTTTTATTTTCGTTTACAACTTCATCATTTGAAATATCCAATTCACCCTTTTTATCTTTTAAAAAAGTTTGATTTTGACTCCAAAGCTGTAATGGATTCGATTTTGTTTCTTTAAGGCAAACAAAATATTTACCCGAGGAATTTTCCTTTGTAAATTGCTTGAGTATATATAGTTTATTTTCGGTTAAACTTTCTATGCTCCACTTAAGTATGTTAGTCGAGCTTTCGACAAAATCTTCACTAATATCTTTTTCTTCAATTTTAAACTCCCCGATTATTGTCGTTGTGTTTTCAGTAAAATTAAAGATGGGTAAATTTAACTTTTCAAAGATTGAGTTATAATCTAACTCGCTTATGCCCGTGTTTGAAATATCTGAAGTTAATTGGCCTTCTTTCGCAATATGAAAAGTACTATCCGTTTCTAATAGTAAACAAATGGCTTTTAAAAAAACAGATTTTCCAGCATCATTTATGCCAATGAAAACATTTGGAATATCCGGCTGTAAATCGACTATGACGTTTTTACAACTTTTGTAATTTATAATAGCCAAACGTTCTAAAATCATATTGATATTTTTTATTAAAGGCACCGCTGAATCAATTATAGGCTTAATTTTGCGAACAAACAAGTATAAATTTGTACAATTTTTTAAGAACATCGTAGTATAAATTTGATTATTTGATTAACTAATCAAGCTAATGCAACACGGCGGACAAAGACCAAATTCGGGTCGTCCCAAAGGTAGTAAATCGAAAAATACCCTAGAGCGTGAAGCCCTAAGGCAATTTATATTTGACGAGGTTAAACGGAACCAAAAGAAAATTGTCGCTGCGTTAATCCGCCAAGCCACAAAAGGGCAAAGAAAAGGTGTCAGGTACAATTTTAGCAAATGACCTTTCGGCTTCGCTCAGGCTCCAAAGAAAAAATTTCCAAAAAATGTGGAAGTTTTTTCTTTGGAGCGGCTAAGGGGAATCGACCCGCCCACGGTGGATTTTCAACTCCCTTTGGTTGTTTCAAATCTCACCTAACGCGGGCCCGTCACTACCAAAAACTGCGCTCGCTCGCTTTTGGTTTCCGCCTTTGGCGGAACCGTTCCCGTTCGATTCCTCCAAGCCATTACAAACAAAAAATCCGATTACCGTAAAGGCAATCAGATTTTTTGTGGAGCGGCTAAGGGGAATCGAACCCCTATCCTCTCCATGGCAAGGAGAAGTTCTACCATTGAACCATAGCCGCAAGTAATAACTATTTTATCAATTCTATTTAATTTGGCAAATTTTTTGGTGCCGCGGGTCAGGATCGAACTGACGACACGACGCTCTTCAGGCGTCTGCTCTACCACTGAGCTACCGCGGCTTGTTTAACTTGTTTTTTAAAAGCCTTCTTCCAGCTGCTGTTTTTAAATACAATTCTCTTTTTCTAGCTTCGTCGAATGTATTAAGTTCTTCAGTATAAACTATTTTAATATTTTCCATTCTTGAAGTGGTTTAAGTATGTCCGTATTTGTGTTCTTTAAGACGTCTTTCCAGATCCTTAGTCATTCCTTTGTATAGCTTACCATCTTTATCTCTCAATACATATACAGTATACATAGTTATATAGGTATTGGCGTCTGCTCCCCGCCCGACTGAACGGCTTCAGTCGTTCGGGCGGGTACCACTGAGCTACCGCGGCTCGTTTGGATTACTATGAGCCCGCACTACGCCTTGATTACATCTAGGCTTCGGCGCGCAGCCTTCGCAATAATACAACTTTCGATAAATCTTCAAACTTGGTTTACGCTTTTTGGCGTAAGCCAGCCGAAGCTTTAGCGAAGGCTGGTGGGCAATAAAGGATTCGAACCTTTGGCCTTCTCGGTGTAAACGAGACGCTCTAACCAACTGAGCTAATTGCCCGTAATAATTTCAATGCCTCAGAGACGAGACTTGTATAAGCAGATTTAATTTTATGACGCTTGTCCGCTATAGCCACTTAAGCGACAGCGGCGGAAGCTAATTGCCCTAAGTTTATATACTAAATGTTTTTTAAGCCACAAATCTTTTTTCGCCTGCTGTAATTAGCGTAAAAAACTTGCCCAAATACTATATCAAGAAAGAGCTTTTTTAGCAAGGCTCTCGGAGAGCTTTGCTAGCGTTTCTATGCTGTCTTCCGGACTCGTTTTGCACTTTCTGGTTTGTCCGCAAATAAGGCATTTATGGGTTAGTATATATTCACCTTTTCTATATTCAACATGAATAGGTTCCATTTGGCCTTCACATTTTTCTGCCCTGTCACCTGGGTTAATGTCCACGTGCTTGCTCCATAGGCATTGGGGACAATGATTGGTATAACCACTACCCTTAACTTTAGCTCCACAGTTTTTGCAAGCAAAATTTTCAATTCTTTTTTGAAACATTTTTACCATAAAAAGATTATATCAAAATAAATAACATACTTAAACTTATTTTACCTAAGCAATAAAAAATTCCTGGTATGTCCAGGAATTTTTTATGGTGCCCGAGGAGGGACTCGAACCCTCAAGCCGTGAAGGCACACGCACCTCAAGCGTGCGCGTATACCAATTCCGCCACCCGGGCTAAGCTATTTATTTTTTAACCTGCTTATTATAATATATCTATATAAATAAATCTAGACTAAAAATACATGTATATACCAGTTATATTAGGTTCTGTTAGAGAAGGCAGAAGAAGTATTGACCCTGCTAAGTTAATGGTAGAGAGGATTAAGGCAATGGGGCACGAGTCAGTCTTGGTTGATTTCAAAGAAATGCCACTGCCTTTTTTTGACTCGGCTGTGGTTCCAGTGGCAATGAAGGGTGTGTATCCAAACGAAAATGCTCAAAAGTGGAGCGGTATAGCTCTTAAGGCAGACGCGTTTGTTTTAGTTGTTTCTGAATATAACCACGGATATAGTGCGGTTTTAAAAAACGCATTAGATTGGCTGTATATGGAGTTTTCTAAAAAGCCTTTTGGCATGGTAGGCGTTTCGGACGGTAAGTTTGGAGCCATGAGGGCAATGGAACAACTCAGGTCGGTTATAGAGAATTTTGGAGCGTTTGCTATAAGGGAAGTTGTACCCTTTGGGCCGGTTCAAGACGCATTCGACCAAAGCGGAAAACTTATAGACGAGTCCTATAACAAAAAAATTGAAGGCTTGTTAACCAATTTGGTTGAGTTTGCAGGAGCAATGAAGCCAATAAGACCGAACTTAAATTAAAAATGCAAAATTCAGAATGCAAAATGGTAGGTGCTCTGTTATACATTTTGCATTTTTAATTTGTAATTTTGCATTTAAATAACTTTCCACTTCCCCACTTCGTCTTTTACAAGTTTTCCTGCTACAGAAAAACCCGCAGCCAGCTTGTGTCCACCCCCTCCAAATATTCTTGCTACTTCTGAAACATCTATCCCCTTTTGTAGTTCGCTTCTCAGGCTTCCTTTTATTACTCCGCCATCTTGTTTTAAAAACATGGCGAATTTGGCCTCAGGAACTGCGTTCAAGGTTTCTACAAAGCCTTCAAAGGCGTTTTGAGGAAGGCTAGAGTCAAGTTTTTTTATATCATCCTCTGCCATAATCGAATAGATGATTTTAGTTTTTTCATCGTAATAGGTATTTTTTAAAGCATTCCCCCAGGCTGCAAAGCTCTTTGGGGTTTTGTTTTTGTACGTATTTTTTATTATTAGACTTAGGTTGGCTCCGCGGCTTAAGAGTTCTCCCGCTGCTTTGAGCGTTGAGCTTTGCGTATTACTGTGCCTGAAAGATCCTGTGTCGGTTATAATGCCGGTTAAAAGACAAGTGGAAATATCTTTGGTAATTTCCCAGTCGCAAAATTTAAAAAAATCATAAACCAATTCGGCAACGGAAGATTTTTTAGCGTCAACCATGTTTATATGACCGAAGAGTTTGTTGTCGTGGTGGTGATCTATGTTTATAAAGGGCAGGTTTAGTTCTAAAATATTTAGACTTCCGCAGCGTTTTTTTTCTCCGCAGCCGCATGCAATAACTAAGTCGAAATTCTCATGCTCAATATCGTCCTTGATTGTATGACTGCCTGGCATAAATTGCAAAGACTCCGGGACGCCTTTTTTTATAGCGCATTCCACCCGCTTTCCCATTTTTTCCAGTTGCAGCTTAAGTGCCAGGACGCTTCCCCCGTCGTCCCCGTCCATGTGCTCGTGCATGGTAAGTAAAACGGAGCTAGTGGCTTCCATTGCTTGTTTCGCTTTGTTAAATTGTTCAAGTATGTTTAAAGACATAGTAAAAATTTCAAATACCAAATTTAACATTTCAAACAAAATGCAAATGCCAAAGTATAATTCAAATACTAGGAATTAATTTGAGATTTGTAATTTGAAATTACTTTTCTTCCTCGTGAATTTTTCGAATAAGCTTGTCCACGTGTTCTACATATCTGGGGCTGGTGTCGAGGTGAAAGCTTATGCGTGGAAATATTTTGGTGTTCATGGAGCCGTTTAGGCGGCCTTGAATTTCAAATATATTATTTTCCAAAATTTTTAAAATGTGGGCGTCGTCCCCGCCAAGTATGGAGACCCATATTTTTGCCCATTTCATGTCTTTGCTAGTTTCAACTTTGGAAATAGTAAGAAGCCCATTTTCGCCTTGGAGGGTTTCGTGCAGGACTGGGCCAAGTACGTGTTCTATGAGCGAGTTAACTTTAGCTATACGGTTTGCTGGCTTTTGTAATTTTTTCATAAAATTATTTTAACATTGACTACGTATTCTACATAAATTTTTTCGTTTTAGCAAGGCTAATAAAAAACCCGCCCTTAGGGTAAAAGAACGGATTTTTTTTATAGACTCAATCGCTTTTGTACTTTACAAAGTTTTAAGTTTTATTTTTTCTTCGTAAGCCTCTATAACGTCGCCCTCTTCTATTTTTACTTGGGTTTTAAGTTTGGTTCCGAATTCTTCACCCATATGTACATTTTTAGCGGCGGCTTTGTTATGCTGTAGTTCTTCTATTTCGGCTTTGCCTATTTCAGCGCCGTCTCGGTAAATTGTGATTTTGGAAACTTTGGTTAGCTGTCCTTCTTCTACTCTTCCGCCAATTATAATTTGCCCTTTTTCTCTTCGGAAAATTGCCAGTATTTTGGCTTTGCCCATAATTATTTTTTCAGTTTCTGGGGTAAAGAGTTTTATGACCGCACTGGTAACATCTTCTATGAGTTCGTATATGACTTCGTAAGTGTCTATAATTACGTTTTTTTGTTTAGCCAAGTTTTCTGCACGAGGACTTATTTTATTTCTAAAGTTTAGAACGGCAGCTTTTCCGTTGGTTGCGGTCATTATGTCGTTTTCGCTTATTTCGCCGACCCCTTCTGACAAAATATTTATTTTAACTTCGTCGTTTTTTAGTTTGGCAATAGATTGTTTTATGGCTTCTAGGCTTCCTGCTACATCTGCCTTTAAAACTAAATTTAAAGATTTTGTCTTTATGTCGCCTTGTATTTGGCTTTTTGACTGAAGCTTGTGACTTTGAAGTTTACGTTTTGTTATGACAGCTATTTGCTTGGCTTCGTCTAAGCTGGACAGGGACTGTACAATGTCCCCTGCCTGAGGAACTTCGGAAAGACCTGAAATTTGAGCTGGGGTGGAAGGAGTGGCTTCTTTAAGTCTTCGGCCTGTTTCGTCTTCCAGTGAGCGTATGCGTCCGAAAGCAGCTCCGGCAGAGACAATGTCTCCAACTTTAAGTGTGCCGTTTTGTATTATAACTGAAGCAGTAGCGCCTTTACCCTGTGTAAGTTTAGATTCAATAACTGTACCAATGGTTTTGCCTGAAGGGTTGGCGGTAAAATTTTCAACTTCTGCTGTGAGCAATATCATTTCGAGTAAGTTGTCTATACCTTTGTTTTGTTTGGCAGAAATTTCAACTGCTATGGTTTTGCCTCCCCATTCTTCGGTTAGAACCCCTGCTCCCGCGAGCTCCTGTTTTGCTCTCATAACATTGGCGTCTGGTTTGTCGACTTTGTTTATGGCGACTATCATCGGAGTGTTCGAAAACTTGGCGCGGTTTATGACTTCTAGTGTCTGAGGTCTTACTCCGTCGTCTGCTGCTATAACTAAAACAATTATGTCGGTAACATTGGCACCTCTGGCCCGCATTTCCGAAAAAGCTTCGTGACCTGGCGTGTCTAAAAAGGTTATTTGTTTACCATTGTGTTTTATTTGGTAAGCGCCAATGTGTTGGGTTATTCCGCCGCTTTCACCGTCTGCTACTTTTGTTTTTCTTATGGTGTCCAAAAGGGTAGTTTTTCCGTGGTCAACATGGCCCATTATTGCAACAATTGGAGGACGGGATTTTAAGTTGGCCTGTAATTCGGTTTTTAAAACCTCGTGTAAAAAACCAATTCCAAAATGTTGTTGTGTGTTATCGGCTTGGCTGCTAACTTCAAAACCCAAATCTTGTGCGACTATGCTGGCGGTGTCGAAATCAATCTCTTCGTTTATGGTAGCCATTACGCCATTTTTTATTAACTCCTTTATAACGTCGACGACGGGGATGTTAAGTGAAACGGCAAAATCCCTAACTTTTATAAAAGTTGGGAGCTTGATGGTTTTAACCGAAACAGTTTCTTCTGGTGCCGCTGCTTTTTTTACTATTCCAAGCGCGTCGGCAATTTTTTTTGCAAGCGCATTGTCTATTTTGTTAGCTCTGGGCGATATAAAAAAACCTTTCTCTTTTGCTTTCACGCGGAGGTCTTGTATGGAAATATTTAATTGGGACGAAAGCGAAGAGAGGTCCATTTAGTTAAATGCAAAATTATAAATGCGAAATGCAGAGTGAAATTTCTATAACTTGTTTACAGTATCATAAAAGTATAATAAAATCAAGTATTTTTGCATAAAAAAAACCGCTTGAATTTTACTTCAGGCGGGTTGCGCTTTTGCGATTTTAATTAGATGCCCAACAGGAGTTGGGTACTGACGGGTGTAACACGCATAGCAGTACCTTGTATCTTGTCCGTCGTTAACCGCCGTTTGGAGTTTTTCCAAAGGGAGATAACCCAAGCTATTTGCTCCCAGGAATTTTCGCGTTTCGTCCAGCGACATGCGGTTTGCAATAAGTTTGCTTTCGCTCGGGGTGTCTACTCCGTAGAAGCACGAACCTGTGGTGGGCGGGCACGAAATACGGACGTGCACTTCGGTAGCACCGCTTTCTCGAACCATACCTACTATTTTTGCCAGCGTGGTGCCGCGCACAATTGAGTCGTCGACCAGGACAACTCTTTTGCCTTTAAGGAGTTGATGTACCGGGTTAAACTTGTTTTGTACTTGTTCGTCGCGGTAACGCTCGTCTCCTTCAATGAATGTCCTGCCAACGTAGTGGTTTCGGATGATTCCTCTAACTAAAGGAATCCTGGATTCCATGGAGTAGCCTTCTGCAGCCGCAATGCCTGAGTCGGGCACGGCGACCACAGCGTCGGCTTCCACAGTGTGGGTTTGGGCTAGGAAGCGGCCCATGGTTTGGCGGTCCTGCATTACAAACCGTCCAAACACGACTGAGTCGGGTCTGGAAAAGTACACGTGCTCGAAGACGCAACGCGACTCTGGGGCGGGGCCTCCATACGAGTCTGAAGAACTCGTGTTGTGAGAGGAAAAAAATATCTCACCAGGCTGAATTTCCCGCACGTACTTAGCGCCAAGATGGTCTAGGGCGCAGGTTTCCGAGGCAATGACTTGGAAAGTTCGCCTCCCGTTGTCAAAGCCTACTCCCAAGACTAGTGGTTTAAAACCGTGTTTGTCTCGGATGGCGTAGACGCCTTCGGTGGAAAGAATGACTAGCGCGAACGCTCCCTCGACTTCTAAGAGCGCCTCTTTTATTGCCGCGAGTAAATTGGGAGCTTTGGCATGAGCGATGAGCAGCAGTATGACTTCCGAGTCGCTCGTGCTTACCGGGGTTATGTCCCTGAGCGCTAAACGAACTCTCAGTTCGTCGGTGTTCGTAACGTTACCGTTGTGGGCCAATGCAATTGGCCCAAACCTTGACTCGAAGTAAAACGGCTGGGCGTTTAGAACTGCCTTGTCGCCACTTTTTTCGCCTTGGGTTGCGTAGCGGTTATGCCCAATTGCAAACTGGCCTTTAAGTTCCTTGGTTACGCTGGGAGTCAGGGCATTTCTAACCAAGCCGAGCCCTTTTTGGACTTTTATTTTTTCGTCCCCTAAGACGGCCACGCCGGCGGCTTCTTGGCCGCGGTGCTGCAGTTGAAACAGCCCGTCGGCAGCTATTCTTCCGGCTTCCGGGTGTCCGCAGACACCCACAACTCCGCATTCTTCCTTGAACTTGTCGAACATCTCTTTATCCCCCTCTGAGTTTTGGAATACAAAAACCCCGCTACTTGCGGGGGCTTAAGAGGTTACACTGCGGCCTTGGACATAAGTCTTGGGCCGATGTGAAAATCTCATAGGCAGGCATTATAACAAAAGTTTAGTTTTAGGCAAAGTTTTTTAAAGGTTAAAGCCTATTCCAAATAAAATTGAAAATGGATTGTAAACCGGCAGAAATTTCTTTGCTTCGGATTATTACTCCCACCGGTTCGCTGTCTTCCCTGTATACAGCAAAAGAAACATTGTTGCCGTATATATTTATACCTAACGGCATGGAAAAAAACTTTTCTTCAACATTTTTTACTTCTCTTAGCTCATGCGTGTCGGATTTCATTTTAAAAATGCCGGCCGTTTTGGGACCGCTAATTAGCATTTTGAGAGGAATTTTTTTTCTCACTCTCGCCCATATGTAGTCTTTTTTTATGTACTTAGATATTTCGGGTTGTATTTTTTCTATGCCAACAATTTCTAGAATTGGCTCCCCTTGTTCAATGTGGTCTTGGTAAACTTTTTTTATTCCCTCTATGCCTTCATATAGGGAAATTTTGGGTCGCGATTTTGCCGTGAGCATTAAAGATTGCAGAAGTGGAATTTGGTTTTGTAAGGCTTCAAGCTCCAACTTTTTTGCCTCCAAAAACTTTTGCGGGTCTTCGGGGACTAAAAATTGTCTCTTGCCTTTTATGCTTTTGGAAATTAGACCCTTTTCAAACAGTTTGGGAATAACTTCGTAAAGGGTTGGTCTTTTAATACCCGCTTTTTCCGCCAGCTGTTTGTGGAGAGATTCTCCTAGTTCTAAGGCGGCCAGGTAAATTTGGCTTTCTGTTTTAGATAAGCCTAAGTTTTCAAGAATTTTTGAATTCATGTAAAAAGTGTAGTATTTTTTGACACTTTTGTAAAGTAGAATGGCTAATTATCTGTTGGCAATACATAATTAGTCGTCACTAAGTGACGACGGAAAGGAGGATTTAATGGTTTCGAATATCCCGATTCTTACAAATCCGCAAATGCCGGGTGTCAGTGTGTTGCCGTTCGGAACGGTTAGAGCTGGCCTGCCTCAAAGTGTTCTGGTTAGAATGGAGCCTTGTGCTGTTATCCCAGGACATGTTCATGAAGTGGATGCAGAAATGTATCCCGTCAGCGGCTCAGCGTGCCTGATTGCAGACGATTCAAATTTCAGTGGGCGTCTGGTCTGTGTCGGGAACCAGGTCAAGTTTGCCGCCAGGCGACTTCACGGCTTTGTTGCCGGGCCCGAAGGTTTTTCTTTCGTGTCCGTTAACGGAGGGATTGTCGACGCAGAGCCTGGTCGTTGGGATATTACTTTCGTCTAGTCAATCTGTAACAAAAAAACCGGCAGAGCATAAGCATCTGCCGGTCATTTTATTATTTAAATTTGAATTCCGTGCTATCTGGATTTGTCTGTGCATTTACGAACTAAAAGGTTCTATTTTTTCCAACAATCATTCTAAGCCTTTGGGGAATTATTTCTACTGTGGCCGGAAATTTAGCAACTATGCGGCCCAGCATAGAAAGTGGTAGTCCGCGTGGTTCCAAAAATTCTATTTTCTTGCATTTTATAATTGTGGACTTGGGTACGTTTTCTAACACACCTTCCGCTATATCTTTTTTGTAGCGGAAAATCTCCATTTTGTTTAAAGGTTCCAAAATTAGAAGGTCCATATTGCTGTCCGTGGGGTTGGCTATTTTTTGGTTTTTACTGGAAGTCGAGCGAATGTTTACGGCCAGTCCGCCTAAGGCTTCTAGGTCAATGGTATAAGAGTCATCTATTCTAACTTTTAAACTCTTGGGTTCGCTAGAAAGAAGCTTGAGTCCTGACCAAAAACCTGTCGATTTTATATTTTGACTCATTACTCCAAATTCTAATGAAGAAATAAAGTAGTTACCTGAGATTTTGCACAAATCTATTCGTTCAATGCGTCTGGCGGCTATGGTTTTTACAGCTCCCAGTAAGTCGCCTATGCCTAAAATTTTAGACAAAAAAGATTGGTCGTCTAAAGGTACGAAGCCTAAGGTGAAGTCGCGGCCCTTGAGGGCGGCTAGTAAAAGGTTAAAAGTATCGTCACTGCCACAGGCTACTAGAGTCTTGCAAGCTCTTTGGCTGGCAATTTCTACCAAGTCTTGAACCGACCTTAAGGGTGTCACGCGGGCTACTTCTCCTCCAATTTTAAATTCGGCTAAAAGACCCGAAAGCTGAGTTTGAAGCCTTTCGAATTTTTCTATAGGTATATTGCCTTGGTCTAAAATATAGTAGTACACAAATAAATTTCAAATATCAAATGCCAAATTTCAAATAAATACTTGGCATGATTTTGAATTTGAAATTTGTAATTTGTAATTTTATATTATTATTCCCCTTCTACTTCTGCCTGGGGGCTTTTTTTGCCATTGCCGTTACCATTGCTCCCCATGCTGCATTTGCCTGAAAATTGAGCTCCGTCTTCTACGCGCAAAATTTGGCAAGTAATATCGCCTGTTACTTTGGCTGTGCTTTGGAATACTAGGTGGCCTGAAATTTTTAAATTTCCCAATATTTCTCCGCCGATTACTCCATTGCCCGCTACTATATCGGCGCTAATTTTTGCTCCCTCGTTTACATAAACGCTCTGAGTAGTTTTTACCTTTCCTGCTACCTGTCCTTCTATTTTTATATTGCCTTCGCTATTTAAGTCGCCTTGAATTTTTACCGAAGGGCCTACGACGGTTTCTGCTGCGGCGTTTAAATTGTCGTCTAATGTGCTGTTCATAATAAATTCCTTATGGCTGCAAAAATACTAAATTCGCATAATGCGGTACGAAAATAAAAATAGATTTCCGTATTTTTTTGTAGTTCAGGCAGCTTGTTTATTTACTAATCAAATTTTTATGGTGAGTATTGGCTCTTTCTATGGCTTGTAGTTCTTCTTGTGTTAGCTGTATGTCGCATTTACCTTCTGTTATTTGTTTGGCATAAATTCGGTTTTGTTCTCTTCCGTGAATTGAGGTTATAATCATGCCCGTGTTATGAGCGTCTAAGAGCGCTATTACAAAACTTAAATTTCCGCTTGCTCCGTCAAAAGGATTGAACTTTACTACCCCAGCTTTTTGAATTCCTAGCAGTTGGTCGTTTTTTAAATTTTTTATGCGGTTTTCTAAAATAAGTTGGTTGCTCTGAAGAGTGTGAAGGCCTTCGGTAAGTTCGTGAATTACGGCTTCTAGGTCTTTTGAGGTGCTACCAGTAAAAAAAATTTTTCTAAGTGCGTTTAGGCTTCGGAGTTGCAAAAGTGACCAGGTTGCCAAACCCAGAGCCAGAATTCCAACAAATATTCCAATAAAACCAATATAATTTATGCCCATAGCCTGCATATTGTAGCATTGACGCTGGTTGCTTTCAACTAAGCAAAATGTTATTATTTATTGGAATTCTATTAAATGTAATAAACTTTTATGTCTAATAAAAATACTTCCCAGTCTTTTAAAGCGGCAGGCTCCGAGCACGTAGCGGAATATGGCGTTATAAAGCACGATTTGGTCAAAGTTGTAATTCTGAATGCGGTTTATTTGGCAGCCATAGTGGCTTTGTATTTAAGTAACAAACAAAGCGGTTTCCTGGAAAAATGGTTTGCAAAAGTGTTTAATTTTTAAATATATAAAATAAAAGCCAGAACTACTAAGGGTTCTGGTTTTTTGTTTGGCGGCAGTGAGCTTATGTGTTGGCTTTGGTGGTGGTTTTTT
Source organism: Candidatus Doudnabacteria bacterium (assembly GCA_016788665.1). Lineage (GTDB taxonomy): Bacteria > Patescibacteriota > Doudnabacteria > UBA920 > UBA920 > JAEUSF01. The sequence goes on from JAEUSF010000001.1 coordinate 85,552, forward strand.
CCTGCGCACACTTCGGGCACTTGGGCACTTTGCCAATATAACCTCGTATTTTCAGTCTCCCGTGCTTGGGGCAGCTAAATGTCCTTAGCCCTAGGTAGTTGTGAAGAGCCCGCATTTGGACCCCCCTTTCTTTTGTTCCTGTCTGTAGTTTAGCAAAATTCAAAAAGGTGCAAAATAAAGGGTAAAAATTTGCATTTAATATAGTTGCGTGAAAATATTTTATTGCTATAATATATAGCATATACGCTATATTAAATATATCAATATGTCAGAAACTAAAAAAATAGGGCAGTTTATTTCGGAGCTTAGGCAGGAAAGAGGTTTGACGCAAGGTGAGTTGGCGCAAGCATTAAAAACCACACAGTCCGCCGTTGCAAGAATGGAAAAAGGTCAGCAAAATTTTTCTACAGAAATGCTTAGTAAAATAAGCAAAGTACTAAACAAGGAAATTATTACTTTGGCGGGGCAGAGCGTGAATTTTAAAGTTGAGGGCGGGCATAAATTAAAAGGCAGAATTGTTACGAACACTTCAAAGAATGCCGCCTTGGGTCTCTTGTGTGCTTCTCTGTTAAACCGCGGGGTTACAACTCTAAAAAATGTTCCTAAAATAGAAGAGGTTTTCAGAATTTTGGAAGTTATAAATAGCATTGGGGTAAAAACCGAATGGAAAAATTCTGACTTGGTTATAGTGCCTCCGAAAAAGTTTAGTATAGAAGGGCTTAATTACGAAGCGGCAATAAAAACCCGCAGCGTTATTATGCTTATGGGGCCCTTAATACATTTTGTTAAAAAATTCTCACTCCCCTTTGCAGGCGGGTGTAAGCTTGGGGAGCGAACTGTCGCACCCCATTTGTTTGCTTTGGAAAGTTTGGGAGTGGAAATAAAAACTGTGCATGATCATTACGATGTCGAAGCTAAGAAGTTAAAACCGGCAGAAATTGTTTTGTATGAAATGGGTGACACCGTTACAGAAAATGCTCTTATGGCTGCAGCGCTTGTGCCTGGTAAGACCACAATAAAATATGCATCGGCAAATTATATGGTTCAAGATATGTGTTTGTTTTTGGAGCACATGGGGGTCAAAATCGAAGGAGTGGGTACTACCACTTTAATGGTGTGGGGTAAAGAAAAAATAGACGAAGATGTGGAGTTTAGCGTTATGGAAGACCCTATAGAGTCAATGATGTTTTTGTCATTGGCTGCTGTAACCAATTCGTCTATTGTGATAGAGCGTTGCCCAATAGATTTTTTGGAGCTTGAATTGTATAAAATGCGCAAAATGGGTTTTAAATATAAAATTATAAAAAGTTATAAATCTGGTAATGCCCATACCAATTTGGCAGATATCCAAACTTTTGAGTCCTCGCTGGTGGCCTTGGGTGAAAAAATTCATCCTCTGCCTTCAAATAGCGGCATAAACATAGACAATTTGCCATTCTTTGTGCCTATAGCGGCAAAAGCTAAAGGTAAAACTTTAATTCACGATTGGGTATATGAGAATCGTGCTATATATTATTTGGAGCTAAATAAGCTTAGGGCAAATATAAGTTTGGCAGATGCTCATAGGGTTTATGTTGAAGGACCGACTAAGTTTAAGGCGGCGGAAGTTATTTGTCCGCCCGCACTTCGTCCGGCGGTAATTATTTTAATTACTATGTTGGCGGCTGAGGGTACCAGTATTTTGCGAAATGTTTATTCCATTGCACGCGGATACGAAGATCTGGCTAGTCGACTTAAGTCCCTTGGTGCTAAAATAGAAGTATTGAAAGGTATATAAAATTTTTGTAATTCTGGTTTCATAATCCGGAGTTATGTTTAAGGTATGGACTCTTTTTTAACAACACATTTGGCAGAATGGGGCAATTTTCCTTATTTGTTAGTTTTTTTCGGAATGCTTATAGAAGGTAATTTAACTTTATTTGCCTCAGGTGTTTTGCTGTCTCAGGGGGTGTTTGACCCGTTGCCTATTCTTCTTACTACTTTTGCCGGAGCTTTTGCGGAAGACTTCTTATGGTATAGGTTAGGTTTTAGGGTAAAGCAACATACTCATAGAACCGCTGAGTGGGCTGCAAAAATTACAAATTCGTTTTCAGGGCATTTAAAAAAGAAAAATTTTCGCACCCTGCTTATTTCCAACTTTGTTTATGGTATTCATAGGGCTGTACTTTTTAGAGCTGGTATGGAAAAATTTCAGTCAAAAAAGTTTTTTAGAAATGTAGCTGTAAGTTTGTTAATTTGGATAGCATTAGTAGGCGGACTTGGTTACTCAGCCGGAGCTTCGGTGGGACTTTTGCAAGAATATTTTAAGTTTGCTCAAATTTTACTTTTGGTTTTGGTTATTTTATTTCTGCTATTTGAGAGATATGTTGTCTCAGGGAGACTTAGAAAACGGTTATAAAAAATTGAGACCTTTGCTACTAGCAAAGGTCTCAATTTTTTTTTGGATGGTGTGAATGACTATAAAGGAAGGAAAAGATTATATTTTTATCCAGTTGCCTTTGGTGGACTCACCGGGAATCGAACCCGGGCCTCAGCAATGCGAATGCCGTGTAATACCACTTTACTATGAGCCCGACAAGGGTAACAGGACCACTGGAATATGGTCTTTTTTGTGAAGAAAGTAATAACTTATTAATTTTAGAACATTATGTTATAGTAGTAAAACTACATAATGTAGAATGTTTACGCAGGCACTACGGAGTTTTGTTTTTGGGTTATTGTCTGAATATTATTCAGACAACCTGCCCACTGCTTTACCGTAAACTATAAACAACTTTAATCTATGTATAAAATTACAATTATAACTTTGGGAAAATTTAAAGAAAAAGCATACAAGGAGTTGGAAAGCGAATTTTTAAAGCGCCTATCCCCTTTTGCTAAAGTAAAGATTATTGAATTGCCTGAAATTCCGTATTTTAAAAATGCTGACACAGAAAGAATAAAAGAAAAAGAGGCAGAAAAAATTGTTCAGGCTATTCCAGACGGAGCGGTTGTTATTCTACTTGAAGAAAAAGGCACTTTGCGAAATTCTAAGGACTTTTCAGTGTTTTTGGAAAGGATTGGAAGTATTGGTAACGAAATTGTTTTTGTTATAGGTAGTGGCTTAGGCCTACATAAGTCTCTTAAGGAGTATTCGAATTATTCAATTTCGCTCTCCCCTCTTACTTTTTTACATAACATGGCAAGAGTAATACTCGAGGAACAAATCTATAGAGCTGTTACCATAATAAACGGAAAAGAATATCATAAATAATATTTTAAAACGGTTTTGCTAGGTAGGTTTTAAAATATATTTTGAGACAGGTTTTGCTTAAATCCCCTTTTGGGGATTTTTTATTCCAGCAATAATTACTAGAGTTCCCCATAGTAATAGTTGCGCTTGGTTTAACGTGTAAAAATAGTGGTCAAATTGCATCAAAAATAAGAAACATAGCAAAATGCACAGAATCAAAGCATTTTCTGTGAGGGTGTTATCTGCTTTAAAAGTAATAAAGAGTTTTTTTAGAGCACTAAAAAAAATAAATAAAATTATAAGTAATCCTGGAATTCCTAACTCAGCTCCAGCGAGAACAAAATAATTATGTATAGGTTGCTTTTCCCACGAATTTAATGATCTGCCTGAGTATTGCTCCATGTGTAACACACTCTCCCCCACACCCAAACCCCAAATTGGGTTGGATTTAATTGCTGCCAGGCCAATTTTTATATATTCCTTTCGCTCGGCTGAGGCAGCGTCTGAGATAGTTACTCTTGTTGCAATTAATGAGGAAAATATTAGGCCCAAAGTGACAAAAGTTAGTGTAGGAATAATAAACTCTTTTGCCCATGGGACTCTCTTATTTTTTAAGTAAGCGGTCAAAAAAAGTAATAAAATGCCAAATATAGCTGCTATTATGGCCGCTCTGGAAAAAGTTAGCAGTAGACCAAGTGAGTTTACGAAATAAACCAAGGTTAAAGCGATTGTTTGGTAAAGTTTGGTGCTGCGAAATAAGAAATAACTGCATATTAAAAGTGAAATGGCCAAAAAAGCGCCCAAAACGTTTGGGTGAGGAAAGGTGCCATAAGCTCGCATATACACGCCGTCCGCTAAGGCTATTTTCGCTACACCCTGCATAGTTGGTAAGATTTTTGATTCTCCCACAAAATACAAACCTAGGGATTTTTGAAGAAAAAACTGAAGAATGGCAAGAAATCCTTGAAAAAACGAAAAAAATAGAAAACCCTTTAAAATTGGTTGGAGGGTGAATGTTGCATGCGAAACAATAAATTTTATAGTTTCATATGCAACATAAACAATAATCAGCCATCTTATACTGTAAAAAGTCTGAAAAGAATAAAAAGCGCTATTGTTCAAAAAAATCTCTAAAATAAGCCAGATAATAAGAATAATATATGAATACTTATACAGCTTATTGGAGGGTTTTGTGTCATTTTCTTCTTGTGCAGGAGGATTGTTTAAAGAGTCGTAAATCCCACGTGGGAATTTGTAGCTAATTAGTAGCCCAGTAATTAAAATATCGCTTAAATAAAAGGAAATTGTTGTAAAATCCGAATATTCTCCCAAATTATAACTTTGGGGCGTTACGAACACCCACCTGACTGAGAAAAACAAAGAAATAAAAAGTAGAGTAATGAATATATTCTTGTATTGACAAATTATATACTTTATTGTGTGATGCATTCGAATTAAGTTAGGGCAGATATTTTTCGATTCGTGTAACCATTTTACCACGAACAGTTTTCTGATATAATTTTGATTGTTATTGTTGTACCTTGTAGTTTAGTTTGACCCTTCGCCTGGTCTGCTCTTGTAGTTCAATGGATAGAACAGCGCCGTCCTAAGGCGTGGATGTAGGTTCGATTCCTACCGAGAGCACCATAGGCGTGGGGTTATAACAAAATAGTGGAATTATTGCACAATTTATTTTTTGTTTGGAACTGTATAGTTTGTTGGTATGTTGCAGAAAATGCATCCAAATGTGCAGCTAGTAGTTACCACTTATAACGGCTTATTTAAAAGAAAAATTAATCCTAAAACAAAATGATAGATCCAGAATTACAACATTATTTGTCCGGCATTAATCAGCATTTGGGCGAAATTAAAAAAAACCAAAAGGTTGGTGTTTGGAGAGCATTTTTTAATGGGGTCTTTGGTGCGTTGGGGTATGCTGTAGGACTGGCTATTGTTGTTGGAATTTTAGGGTGGATATTAAAGGAAACGGGTTATTTGGGAAAGTTTAGACAACAAGCAAGGGACTTTCAATCAATTATAAATGAGTTAAAAAATTTAAGACAACCATTTAACGAAACAGGGGAGAGTGTAATTACATTGCCGGATGGAAGGGAAGTAAAGGTTATTTCTCCCACAGAGTAAAATCTTGAAGTATTTCGCAATATAAGTTAAAATTATTTGAGTTAATTGTAATAAATGGGCCAATAGTATAGTGGTAATACACATCCATGGCATGGATGGGTTCCGGGTTCGATTCCCGGTTGGTCCACCAGCCTTTCAGCCTTCGTAGCCGGTAATTAGATTTAAGTTTTATCGTTTTGTTTTGCATTACTTACAACATAAGCATTTAAACCAAGTTTGCTTCGACTAAGTGGGCGCTAAAGCTTTTGGCTGGCTTGCGCCAAATGCGGAAGCTTGAGTAAAAGGTTTGTCGAAGGTTGTTTTGTAAAAAACGGGATGTAGTATACCGGTAGTACGCGCGCTTCGGGTGCGTGAAGACAGGGTTCGATTCCCTGCATCCCGACCAGACTTCGCTGAAGCTACGTCTGGCCTTTGGCCAGCAAGCAATCCTAAAAGATTTATCGAAGCTTGGTTGGGTAACTAACGAAGTCTGTGTCCACCGAAGCCCCGCCAGGGCGGGGCGTAGGCGGACTATTCAATGTGGATCAAAAGTTTTTAGAAAGCTAATATTGGTGAGTGTTAGAACCCCCTAAAAGGGGGTTTTAATATGCTTCAATATAATGTTAAAATTAACCTATGAATGAACAAATGGTTATAGAAAAGCAATTGTTAAGTTTTGTGTGCAAAGGAAACAAAAGTGGACGTGCGGTTTTGTTTTTGCACGGTTGGAGAAGTCAAAAGGAGGTTTGGCAGGGGACTTTTGATGCATTGTTAAAAGAACATCCTGAATTTTGTATTATTGCTTTAGATTTGCCGGGCTTTGGGAGTTCGTCTTTACCAGTAGGGGATTGGAAGGTTGGGGATTATGCTGACTTGGTTGCAGAATTCATAAAAAAAATGGAATTAAAGGACTTGGTTTTAGTTGGGCATTCTTTTGGGGGGAGAGTGGCGGTTAAACTGTCTTCAGTGCGAACTGATTTGGTAAAAAGGCTAGTGTTGGTAGATGCAGCCGGTTTTGTAATGCAAAAAGCAAAGAAAGATGCCTTAAATCTAGCTGCGAAGATTGTTAAGCCTTTGTTTAAACCAAAGTTTATGCAAGGTTTAAGAAAAAAAATTTATAAGAGCTTGGGCGCGGAAGACTATGTGGAAACGCCTGAGTTAAGGCAAGTGTACTTAAATGCTGTAAATGAGGATTTGACTCCAAATTTAAAAAGAATTTTACAGCCTACTTTAATTGTGTTTGGAGAAAACGATGCTGATACACCCGTAGCATACGGTAAGCAAATGAATAGTCTGATTTTAAACTCAAAATTGCAGATTATAAAAAATGCCGGCCATTTTAGTTTTGTAGATAAGCCCAATGAGTTTGTAAATTTATTGAATGATTTTATAAGTTAATCTTGTGTTCTTGCCTGCCAAATTCTAAGGTGAAAAATATGAAAATTTTTAACGTAATAAAATACCAGCTTTATTTGCTTCAGCTGGAAAATTATGAACTGGTTCGTTATTTTGTTTTGCTTTTTAAAAAAGGCATATTACCGCCGGTTGGATTACGAAAAAGCCTTGTTTGGACTAAGAAAGCCCTATTGCTTTTTAGTTTGGCTGTTGCTACCCATTTGGTATTGCCAGCTGTTGTTTTCTTTTATTTTACTTCAGGGCTTTCGGTGGTAAGTGTTAGGTATTATGCATTGTGCGCCTTACTGCTTACTGCCTACTATTTATTACAGTTTCTATACTTTATACTTTATACTTTATACTCTGTTTTATTCTGGCCGCTGGATTTCATAGTGAAGCAAATAATTATCAAAAAAGCTAAGTTCAAAGTAAAATATCTTGGTTCCCGAATAAAAATAATAGGTATTGCTGGTAGTTATGGTAAAACTACCATGAAGCATGCGCTTACTAAAGTACTGGGTGAAAAGTTTAAAGTGCTCAGTACCCCGGAAAGTGTAAATACTTCAATCGGTGTAGCAAGGTGGATACTAAAAGAAGTAGATGAGTCAGCTCAAATTTTAATAATTGAAATGGGGGAGCATTACCGAGGTGACATTGAGGCGCTTTGTAAAATAGCCAGGCCAGATATTTCTGTTATAACCGGCATTAACGAAGCACATTTGGAGCGTATGGGCAGTTTGGACGAAATTGCGTCGACGGTTTTTGAGGCGGTGAGTTATTCAAAACCGGGAGCCGTAATTGTACTAAATGGTGACGACAAGAATGTTATGGGTCTTTACAAGGAATTTGTTTGGAAAGACCATAGAGTGGAGAAGTTTCAAATTTCAAATTTCAAATTTCAAAAATTTAACGCCGAAGAGCTTTTTTGGACGGGTAACCATCCTGAAGCAGGGGAAATAAAAATACATTTATTAGGCGAGTACGCTTTGGGGTATGCAGATGCGGCAATTCAGGTTGCTAAAAGCTTTGTTATTTCTTGGGAAGAAGTAAGAAGGGGTATAGAAAAAATAAAGCCAGTAGAACATAGGTTGCAACCAATTAGGTCGGCGGGTGATTTGTTGATAATTGACGATGCTTACAATGGTAATCCAGAGGGCGCAAGTGAGGCTATTAGGGTTTTGTCACGCATTGAAAATCGAAGGAAAGTTTATATTACTCCTGGACTTGTAGAGATGGGCAAGGCGACGAAAGAAGTGCATATTGAAATAGGTGAGCAGTTAGTTGGTGTAGCAGATATAGTAGTGCTAATTAAAAACAGCGTAACACCGAGTATAGAATTAGGAATTAAGAATAGAACAGAAATTATTTGGTTTAACACAGCTCAGGAAGCACACTCAAAACTGAGTACTATTTTAAAGCCGGGAGATGTGGTGGTATTCCAAAATGACTGGGGAGATAACTATGTTTGAAATATCAAATATCAAATATCAAATATCAAAGTTAAGGCATGTCTTTACAAGGCCTAGAGTAAGCTACGAGCCGCTTATTGAAGTGAGGATTTCTAAAGAGGCGATTTTGCATAATCTAAAAACTTATAGAGAAGCTTATCCAAAGTTTGGATTCGTGCCAGTTTTAAAAAGCAATGCCTATGGGCATGGGTTAGTAGAGGTTGCGAGTATTTTAGACAAAGAGAATGCGCCGTTTTTTATGGTGGATTCTTTTTATGAAGCTTTGGTTTTAAGAAGAGCAGGAATTAAAACCAAAATTTTGGTGTTAGGCTACGCTACGCTTGAGCAAATAAATAAAAATAATTTAAAAGATGTAAGCTTTGCGATTATAGACTTAGAGCAGTTAAAAAATATTTCAGCTAACTTAATAAGGAAAACTTTTTTTCATTTAAAAATTGACACGGGAATGCACAGGCAAGGCATGTTACCTGGGCAAGTAATGGAGGCGGTAAAAATTATTCGAAGCAACAGTAATTTTATTTTGGAAGGTGTGTGTAGTCATTTTGCTGATGCGGATGGAAAAGACCAGTCTTTTTCAAAAGGACAAATAAAACTTTGGAATGAAGTTTCGAGAGATTTGCAAAATCTATTTAGTTCTATTAAATTTTTGCATTTGTCCAATACGGGTGGGGCGTTTTATTTACCCGAAATAAATGCGAACGTGGGACGTTTGGGTATTGGCCTGTATGGATTCAATACTTCCCATTTTAGCAATTTGAACTTAAAGCCAGCTTTAGAAATGGTTTCGATTGTAACTTCCATAAAAACTATTTCCGCTGGAGAAAAAGTAGGCTACAATAATTTATATACCGCTACGCGGCCGACTAAAATTGCAACAGTGCCAGTTGGTTATAACGAAGGTTTGGATCGCAGATTATCCGATAAGGGCTTTGTAAAAATTAATAACTCCTTTTGCCCTATTGTGGGACGTATAAGTATGAATATGTGCAGCATAGATGTTACAGAAATAAAAAATATAAAGTTAGAGGATGAAGTCGTTGTAATAAGTAGAAATTCACAAGATAAAAATTCAGTAGAAAGTATATCGGAGCTTACGGGTCAGATACCTCATGAAATTTTGGTTGATGTGCCAGGGTATTTAAAAAGAGTTGTTAGTGGTTAAATTTGTAATTTTATAGTTTTTAATTTTTAAATAAACCCTATGAACTATGATCTCGAGGAGCGTACAGCAAAGTTCGGTGAGAATATTTTAAATTTTTTAAAAACTATTCAGGCAGATCATATAACCAAGCCTTTAATAAACCAGCTTGTTCGCTCGGCAACAAGCATAGGTGCTAATTATATGGAGGCGAATCAAGCAAGTTCAAAAAAAGATTTTTACAATAAAATAAGAATTTCTCAAAAAGAGTCTAATGAAACCAAGCATTGGATAAGAATGTTATCAACTGTTATGGGAGAAGAAAAAGAGCAATTAAGAAATTTTTGGAAAGAAGCGCATGAATTAACATTAATTTTTGCAAAAATATCGAAAAGTAATCAAAAGTAAATTATTTAAAAATTATAAAATTACAAATTAAAAATTATATGCACATTGGAGTTTTTTTTGGCAGCGGAAGTGTTGAACACGACATTTCTATAATTACCGCTAACTTAGTTATAAATGGGCTTAAGAGCTTAAACCATTCTGTGACTCCTGTTTATATTACCAAGCAAGGTAAGTGGATGCTGGGCGAAGAGCTTGGTGACTTAAAGCTTTTTTCTGACCCAGCCAAAAAAGTAGAAGATCAAAAAAAATATTCAGAATATTATTTAGATATGCAGGAGTCGGTGGGAAAGATGGTGTTTAAGAAAAAAGGTTTAATGGGTAAGTCAGTAGCCATAGATTTAGCTTTTCCAGCCATGCACGGGACTCTTGGTGAGGACGGGACTTTGCAAGGATTGTTTGAAATGTTCCGTCTGCCTTATGTGGGCTGCGGGGTCGCAGCGTCGGCGGTGGCAATGGATAAGGCTCTGACTAAAATTGTTATGCAGTATGCAGGTGTTAGAACAACTAAATTTAAAGTGTTGTTCAAAAATGATTGGGAGAAGGACAGCGAGTTAGAGAAAAGTAAAGTAAGAGAACTGGTTTTTCCGGTTTTTGTTAAGCCTGTACATTTGGGTTCTTCTATAGGCATTGGTAAAGCGAAAGATGAAAAAGAATTGGAGCAAAAAATAGAAGTAGCTTTCTTTTACGATCATAAAATTGTGGTGGAAGAAGCAGTGGAAAATTTAATGGATGTTACCTGCTGTGTAATAGGAAACAATGAAACCGATACACAGGCTTCAAATTTGCAGGAGTCGGTTTATACCCAGGACATGTTTAATTTTGAAGATAAGTATATAACCGACGGGGGTAGCCAAACAGGCAAGGCTCAAAATAAGATGGTTATTCCTGCAAGATTAAACAGCGAGCTTACTAAAAAAATTCAAGATACTGCGAAAGTGGTTTATAAAGCTGTTGAGTGTACAGGTATTGCCAGGGTAGATTTTTTAGTAAATACTAAAACTAATGAATTTTTTGCCAATGAAATTAATCCAATGCCTGGAACGTTGTATCATCATTTGTGGAAAGCCAGCAGCGTCGAGCTTCCAGATTTGTTAACAAATCTTATTAATTTTTCGCAGGAGCAATACAAGGAAAAGCAGAGCGTAAATTTTACATTTGAGTCGAGTGTTTTAAAAGGATTGGGCGGGAGTAAGGGTAAGCTTGGAAAGCTTGGTTAAATTTATGTTTCATCGGAATTCTGCCTTTGGGTGGTGGAACACAAGCAAAATGCTGTTGGTTTAATAAAAAACATTCAACAAATTTTATTTTTTTTACAAATACAGTCCTCTATATATAATATAGAGGACTGTATTTAAATAGAGTATTATAAATTTGCAATGGACATTGATTTTGAAAATAAAAAATTACTCGACGGGTATTCGGTGGTTATTGGTTGCGATGAGGTTGGGAGAGGTTGTTTAGCTGGTCCGGTTGTCGCTTCTGCGGTAATAATGAAGCCGGGGGTTATAGTGTCAAACTTAGAGGTTAGAAAAATTAAAGATAGTAAATTGTTAAGTGCAAAAAAAAGAGAGGAGTTGGTAAAAGTAATAGAGGAGTGTTCGATATGGAGCATTGCCGAAGTTGAAGAAGAAGTTATAGACAAAATAAATATTCATAACGCTAGTTTGCTTGCCATGAAAAAAGCGATTATGGGTTTAGTGTTTCCTCATTTAACTTCTGGCGGTACAAATGGAGCATTTGTTTGTGTTGATGGAAAATTTGTTATCCCAGAGTTAGATATAAAGCAGCAGGCTATAGTGGGAGGAGATAATAAAATTTTTTCCATTGCAGCTGCTTCCATAATTGCAAAAGTCTACAGAGACGAGCTTATGAACAAGCTTCATATTAAACATCCTGAATACAACTTCGCAAAACATAAAGGCTATGCAACTTTATACCATAGACAAATGATACAAAAGCATGGGCTCGCTGTGTGCCACAGACGTAGTTTTTGCAAAAAGTTATTTTTGTAAAATTTATTTACTGATTATTAGATTCAAAAGGTCGGTAAATATTTTATTCCAATATTTATTTTATTTTACCCGCGCACCTTTTATTGACAATGGTGCTAGAAGATATTAGCTAACTTGTATAGTTAGGGGTTTGGACAGGGCGTGGCTTGTAATTTCTGAAAAGTATTCTTATTGGCTGTTTACGGTTTTAGAAACAGTTGTTATAATGCTTAACGATTCGGAGAGGTGTCTGAGTGGTCTAAAGTGCGGCTCTCGAAAAGCCGTGTCCCCAAAAGGGACCGAGGGTTCGAATCCCTCCCTCTCCGCCATTGTTTCTCTTAAGCTTCCTCTGGACCGTATTCATCCACATATGTTTTAGGAGAAGTGTAAGATTTAGAGAAGGGTAATGAAGAATATACCTGATTATGAAAATTTTATTCATTAGGCATGGTAGAACCACAGGAGATGATGAAGATCGGTATGGTGGTGACTATGACGATCATCTGTCTGTTCAAGGACAAGAACAGGCTAAAATTTTAGCAGAAGAGTTAAAAAAATACCCCGTAGAGTATATTGTTTCCAGTCCTTTGATGCGTGCGCGTGAAACGGCAGAAATAATTTCTCAAGGAAGCATACCCGTTAAGATCGAACCCCAGCTTAAGGAAAGAAATCAGTACGGTGTTCTTACAGGGAAAATTAAAAGCATAGCTAAGCATCAACAACCTGAGCTGGTTGAGAAATTAAAAGATAGATTCGAAACCCTCCAAGGTGCTGAGTCTTACGATAAATTTGTAAATCGTATACAGCAGGCTTTTGATATACTTATATCAAATAAAAAAAATAACTGTGTAGCGGTGGTTTGGCATGGGGGCCCCATGAAGGTTTTATTTAGAGAAATTTTAATGAAAGGTGAGGTAGAGTGTGGAGATTGTGCGTGGGTTGAGCTTGAAAATAAAAATCAAGATTTAATTATAGTTAATTCAAAGAAAATTGAATTTTTATTTTAAAATAGACGCTGCTAAACTCTTTTAAGAACGGTATAAGCTTTTTATTATATTGGTGTTAATAATTTATGCTCATAAAATTTAATAATATTGTTTTCGATTGGTCGGGGGTTATAAAGGATTGCGTTGAAGATCACTTATTTGTGGTAAACCACATGTTTAAGGAACTTGGCGCGCCGGAAATAACTATGGAAGAGCTCAGGGCAAATTGGGTACAGCCGTATATGCTGTTTTATAACAAATATTTACCGTCTCTAACATTGGAACAGGAGCATGATGCATACAGAAGAGCTATTGCAAAAGCGCCAAAAGCAAAGCCATACCCGGGTATAGCCGAGGCTATTAAAAGGTTTAAAGACAAAAGTATTAATATGGCGGTTGTCAGTTCCGATTTTCCTGAGACCCTTTTTCAAGAAATTGAAGTGTTTGGACTTAAAAACATATTTCTTGATGTTGTTACAAATGCTCACAATAAGTCGGATAGTCTGGGTGAATTAATTCAAAAGCATAATTTCGTTCGGGAAGAAACTATTTTTATTGGAGATTCTAACCATGAAATAGAAGCAGGTAAAAACCAAGGAATAAAGACAGGGGCGGTAACTTGGGGTTACTCTGAGAGGGAAAGACTATTGGCTTCCATGCCCGATTTTTTGGTTAGTAGTATAAAAGAATTGGAAGACTTGGTTAAATAGATTTATTGTATAAATGTGTTATTTAAAAAAACAGGCGGCAAGTCTGTTTTTTTATATCACACAAGGTGTTACTCGACGAAGTGAGAAAAATGCTACATAATGGAAAAAACAGATTAACGAACAAAACCAATATGCATAAATATTATGGCGGGGAAACAGAGAGGGCTTTAAAAAATTTTCCTTTTAGTACGCATAAAGTTCGGCAAGAATTTGTACGTGCCTTGGTTTTTATAAAAAAGGCAGCTGCTTATGCAAATTTTGAGGACAAAGGTTTTGGTATGGAAATAAGCCGCGCCATCTCGAAAGCGTGCGATGAGGTTTTGGGTGGTAAGCATGAGCAGCAATTTTTATTGCCAGCCTTGCAAGGTGGTGCGGGAACTTCTGTTAATATGAATGTCAACGAAGTTCTTGCTGGTTTAGCAACCGAGATGTTAAACAAGCAAAACAAAAAGTTTAAAGTGCATCCTAACGATCATGTTAATCGTTCTATGTCGACTAATGACGCAAATCCTTCCGCTGTGAAAATAGCCGCGTTATTTTTAAAGGAGAATTTAGAACTCGCTTTGGAAAATCTTGTAAAAGTTTTTGAATTAAAAGGGGTAGAATTTAAAAAAAATAAAAAGTTAGGCCGAACTCATTTGCAAGATGCTGTGCCTACTACTTTGGGCGCTGAGTTTTTTTCATACGCGGCTACTATTCAAAGACATTTGGGCAAGATTAAAAATACCTCTGGTTTACTGCAGGAGTTAAATTTGGGCGGCACGGCAATTGGTAATTCAATAAACGCAGATGCTGTATATATTAAATCTGTTTATAAAAATTTAAATAAGTTCACGGGGCGAAAGTTTAGGCCTGCAAAAAATTTAATGTCTCTGACTTCGAGCCAAACAGATTTTTTGGCAGTCTCCCAGGCTGTTACGTCGCTTTGCGTAGACCTTTCAAAAATTGCTAATGATATAAGACTTTTGGCTTCGGGCCCAAGAGGAGGTTTGGGTGAGATAAGTTTGAAAAAGTTGCAAAAAGGTTCTTCCATAATGCCTGGTAAGGTGAACCCTGTTTTGCCAGAGACGGTAAACCAGCTTTATTTTTTAGTTTCGGGTAACAATTTGGCAATAGAGCATGCTGCTCACGCTTCCCAATTGGAGCTGGGGGTCATGGTTCCCGTTATTGCTGACAAGCTCTTAGAGAGTCTGAAGTTAACCACTGAGGTAATTTCTGAATTTGCTAAAAATTGCATTGTTCCTATGGTGGCAAATGCAAAAGAGTTAGAGAAGTATTTGGAAAATTCAACAGCGTTCTCTACCTTATTTGTGCCATTGCTGGGTTACGACGTGGTAAGCGAAGTGGTTAAAAAGTCTGTGCTGGAAGGTAGGACTTTAAGGGAAGTAATGCTAGAAAAAAAACTTGTAACTAATGAGCAGTTTGAAAAGGTAATTAACAATTTTAAGAAAAATGTACATTGATTTAACAAGGCCGTTTAACGGCACTATGCCGGTATATCCTGGTGACCCATTGCCGAGCTTATTAAAGATAGCAAATTGCGATGTAGATGGATTTGAAGATCATGAGCTAAAGTCTGCAATGCACGTTGGGACCCACATGGATGCTCCGGCTCATATGATAGCCGGAGGTAAAAAAATTTCTGAGTACGGGCCTGAAAAGTTTATTGGTCAGGCGGTTTTACTTAACGCTGCGGGGTTGTCAGAAATTTCAGAGGAAATATTAAGTAAGGCAGATATTAGTCAGAGCGATATGGTAATTATTAAAACTGGCTGGGAAGATAAATTTTTTGAACCAGAATATTTTGCAGATTATCCAGGATTGACAGAAAATTTTGCAAAAAAACTTTTAGGACTAGGGGTGAGTATATTAGGTTTAGATACTCCAAGTCCAGACAGATCTCCTTACGCTGTACACAAAATTTTATTGTCTGGTGAAGTATTAATAATTGAAAATTTAACAAATTTAAAAAGGTTGCCGGAAAATAAAAAGTTCGAGCTTATTGCTTTGCCGCTTAAATTAGAATCGAACGCCTCGTTTTGCCGCGTCGTTGCAAAAATTTAAAAATGAAAAAAATTTTAATTTTATATACATCGGCCGGTTTAGGTCATAAGACCATGGCTTTTAATTTGGGTAAGCAGGCAGAGAGCAAGGGATTTGGGGTTAGTTATTTAGACGTATATGAGGCCGAGGACGGAATTTTAGTTTCTGTAGGTAGAGTTGTGTATAAACTTATTTACGAGCACTTGCCGTGGGTATGGAGGTTTGTCTATACGAACAAAAGCTTTATAAACTTTTCGTTGAAATTCAGGCTTCGGGTAGCGGCCAAAAAACATATTGAAACAAAAAAAGTAATAGATAATTTGTTGCCGGATATGATAGTAACAACTCAGACCTCAGCTTCTGCCATTGTGGCTTACCTGAAAAAACATGGTCTTTATAAGCAGCTATTTGGCATTGCTTTTTCGGACTTTCATTTGCACAGGTTTTGGCTGTATGAGCAGGCGGATTTTTATTTGGCAAACACCTTGGAGCAGAAGGCCGAAATGATCAAATTAGGTGTGGATAAAGAAAAAATTTTTGTTTGTGGTATGAGTTTGGAAAAAGCCTCGATTGTTGCGCCGCAAGTTGTAAGGGAGAGGTTGGGTGTTGAAGTGCGCGAAAAAGTTGTTCTTTTTACGGGTGGTTCGTTAGGGTATGGTATAGATTATAAATTGGCAAGGAGGCTTTCGGAGTATGAAAATGTTAGAGTCTTTATTGTGTGTGGAAAAAACGCTCAATTTTACGAGAGCTTAAAACAAATTTTTAAAGATACTCGTGTTATGGTATATGGGTATTATGAGCCAATGAAAGAATTGTATTCTTTGGCAAATGTTTTTATTTCTAAACCAGGGGGATTGTCGGTTAGTGAAGCGTTATCCTATTTTTTACCAATTATAATTTCTGGAGTGTTGCCTGGTCAGGAAGAAAAAAATTTGGAATTCTTAAATAAGAAAGAATTGGTTGTAAAAACAGGCGAAGACCTTTTGGGTATTGTTTTAAAAGAGTTGAATACAGGCAGTTTTGCAGCAAAATTGAAAATGAATCCCAATAGACAGCTCTTGTTAGACGGAGAGGTTGGTGCGGGGGAGGTTATGGGGAATTTGCTTCACGTAAGCTCTTAAGAGTGAATATTGGGTAAAGGGACGTTATTTTAATGAAACAATAGAGTTGTTTAAAGTTTGACTAATTCGTGTGATTTGTTTATCATATTTTTGTAATTAACTTAAAATCCATGCCCAAGAAAGAAAAAGCTTCGTTTTTCGGTAAAATAATGGGAGCTAGTATAACCGAGGACGAACAACCAGAACCAGTGCCTGTTTCACCTGCAGTTGAAGAAGCTGAAGAGCTTCTGGAAGAGGAGCCTGAAGAGGTTGAAGTGGTAACTGTTGAAGAAGAGGAAGTAGAAATTCCTGAACAAACCAAAACAAAAGAGCAAAATGAAGAGTGGATGTCAGATTTTGAAGGGCAGCTAAATATAGATATGTACCAGACAAAGGACAATGTTGTTGTAAAGTCTACCATTGCAGGGGTAAGGCCGGAAGATATAGATATTACAGTTGCAAACGACATGCTGACCATCAAGGGTAGTAGAAAAAAAGAAGACTCAGTAAGCCAGGACGACTATTTTTACCAGGAATGCTACTGGGGAAATTTTTCAAGAAGTGTGATTATTCCTATAGATATAGATAGTGAAGCTATAGAGGCAGACTTAAAAGACGGAATTTTAACAGTTATAATTCCTAAAGCGGCAAAAGCCAAAACCAAGAAAGTTAAAGTAAAAGGTTTATAGAAATGTCTTATTTAACCCCATCTCTTTGTAAGAGGAGATGGGGTTTAAAAATGGCTTAGAAAATGGTACAATCTTATTAAGAAAACAATAAAGATCCGACTTTCTTCTTTATTCTTAAAAGAAGAATACGAGCTGCCAACTTGATTTTTGAGAAAGTTATTTGGCAAAATTTGGGTTAAAGGAAAAATTTAATGGGAAAAAATAAAAAAGAGAATAAAGAAAAAAAATTTGAAATGCCGAAAGCGCCTGAGCTTAATTTGGCATCAGAGACAAAACGAGGAATCATGGTTGTGATTTTTGTGGTGCTTTCAATTGTTAGTTTGCTCGCGGTGTTGAATGTTGCTGGTAGTTTGGGGCAGAGTTATTTGGCGCTGCTGAATTGGTTTATGGGTGTGTTGGGATATTTTGTTCCGGCTATTTTGCTATTAGTAGCTGTGCTTTTGGCAAAACACAAAATAGCTTCCGAGGAAGGAAGTGTGGACTCCTCTTTTTATTGGAGGGTTTATCTAGGATCTTTTTTATTGACTGGAGCAATTGCGGGACTTGTGCATGTTGCTTATTTAACTTCGGGAGAAGGTGCTTTTGTTTTGGCGTCTGAGGGTAGGGGCGGTGGTATGTTGGGGGCTGTGTTTGCGAGTTGGTTGTTTAGCCATTTAGGCATGTTGGCGTCGGGTATTATATTATTTGCACTTTTGGTAATAGGCGTTATGGTGGCGTTTGATATAGCTTTAAGTGCTTTGTGGGCGAAGAAGAAATTGCCGGGTGGTTTGGCAAGTCCGGCTGCATTACAGGGCGTTAAAATAAACAGTATGGCAAGCCAGGGTTTTGTAAATGAAAAAGTTGTGTCAAAAAATCCTAAACTAAAAAGCAAGGAAGACGAGAGTTTGGAAGAGGAAGCGGAACAGTTGCAGACACCTAAGCCTATAGTAATAAAAACTCCACAAATACCCAGCGGGCCCCAATTGGAAAGTTTGGCAATTGCCGATAGGACAGACTGGAAGTTGCCCCAATTCGATTTGCTAGAGGATAGTAAAAATAGCGTGGACAGCGGAAATATTGAACTTAATGTTGCCATAATAAAAAAGACGCTTGGTGATTTTGGTATTGATGTCGAAATGGGAGAAGTTAATGTGGGTCCAACTGTCACGCAATATACGCTCCGTCCGACTACTGGAGTAAAGCTTTCCCAAATAGCGGCATTGCAGAACGATCTTGCCTTGGCGTTATCGGCTCAGACTATAAGAATGGAATTACCTATTCCGGGTAAGCCCCTGGTTGGTATTGAGGTTCCAAATAAAACCTCTGCCATAGTTAGACTTAGGCAGGTTTTACAAAGCGTGGAATATACAGGGCATAAGTCAAAACTTGCCTTGGCGCTAGGTCGTGACGTGGCTGGTAAGGCAGTTGTGACTGATTTAGCCAAAATGCCACACTTATTAATAGCAGGTGCTACAGGTACGGGCAAAAGCGTTTCTATAAATTCCTTGTTTATTTCATTGCTTTATAGAAACACTCCTCAGGACGTAAAGTTTATTGTGGTTGATCCTAAAAGGGTGGAAATGACCCCATATAACGGTATACCTCATTTATTAACTCCGGTTATAACTGACCACGAAAAAGCCGTGAATGCGTTAAAATGGGCTGTTGCTGAAATGGACAGAAGATACAAGTTATTGGCGGAAGCGGGCAAGCGAAATATTTTGGAATACAATGAAGAAAATGGTTTGCCCATGCCTTATATTGTAATTTTGGTTGACGAGTTGGCTGACTTAATGGCTGTAGCACAAGCTGATGTTGAATCTACTATTGTTCGTCTGGCTCAAATGGCTCGTGCGGTGGGTATTCATTTAGTTTTGGCAACACAGAGGCCAAGCGTGGAAGTTATTACGGGTCTTATAAAGGCAAATATTACTTCTCGTGTAGCTTTTGCGGTTGCAAGCCAAATTGACAGCAGGACGATTTTAGATTCTTCCGGTGCCGAAAAGCTTTTGGGGAACGGGGATATGTTGTATACTTCCGCAGAGTCCAACAAACCTAAGCGTATTCAGGGCGCGTATATTGGTGAGAAAGAAGTGAAAAAAGTTGTTGACTTCTTTAAGGCGCAAGCTGGGGCTGTGTTATACAACGAAGAGATTGTGGAAAAGCCAAAAAGAGCTATGGGTATTCCTGGCTTTGAGGGTTCTGATAGTGGTGACGGGGACGCTCTATTGGCGGAGGCAAAGGACGAGGTTATGAGGGCAGGCAAGGCCTCGGCTTCTCTTTTGCAAAGACGCTTGAGAGTTGGTTACGCTAGGGCAGCTAGATTGCTGGACTTATTGGAACAGCAGGGAATAATTGGCCCAGGTGATGGAGCTAAGCCAAGAGAGGTTTATGGAGTTTCGTCGGCAGAAAAAGCGGAGTATGGAATAGAAGAAACTGCGTCTGAAAGCGAACAGTAAATATAATTAAATTCTAAATTGCAAATATTTGGGTGCCAGTAAAATTCGGAGTTGGCTTCTTAAGTAAGAATTAACCCTGAAACTTTCGGCTTCTGCGTATTCGTTAAAATTTGTAATTTGGTACTAAAGATTTTGATCATTGGAATTTGAAACTAAAAAAATCAATAGTGAAACTTTGGGTGAGTATCTAAAAGCTGTAAGGCAGGCTTTTAGATTAACCATTCCTGATGTGGCAGAGGCAACGGGCGTTAATTCCAAGTTGGTGACGGTCTTAGAAGAAGGCAAGATGCAAAATTTGCCCGCAGATGTGTATGTAATTGGGGCTTTAAATAAGTTGGCTAAGTTTTATAATCTTAGTGAAAGCGAGCTACAGTTTCAGTATAAGAAAGAAAGATCTATAGCGAGGCATATAACTGGTAAAACAAACCCGGCGGTTATGCAGATTACCAATTTTTGGAAGCAGCTTGTTATAACGCCTAAGGTTTTATTGTTGCTCGGAGCTGGTTTATTTGTTGCTTTTACTGTTATTTATTTATTGTGGCAAGTTTCAGCAATTAATAGGTCGCCTGATTTGGAGATTATTAGCCCAAAAAATGAAGAAGTAGTAAAAAGTTTGTCAGTTAAAGTTGTAGGGCAGACGGACAGAGGAGCAAGTGTTTTGGTAAACGGGCAGGAAATTTTTGTAGATAATCAGGGTAAGTTTTCCAACATGTTAAGTTTGGTTCCGGGGGTCCAAGAAATTACAGTGCTTTCAAAAAATAGGTTTGGTAAAGAAAGTAAAAAGGCTGTTAAAGTCATAATTGAAAATTCAAGTGAGTTACAAAATAATCAGGTTAAACTTGAGTTAAGGTTCTCAAGCGCGGTAAATATAAAATACGTAAAGGATTCTGATCAGGCAGTTGAAAGAGATTTTAATGCTGAAGAAAATTTAGTAATCGAAGCAAAAGAAAAAATTGAGATTATAAGTGTCGGTGACGGCGGAGCGGTACAAGGCGTTTTAAATGGGCAGCCTTTAGGTCCTTTGGGAAAAAAAGGGGAGCCTTTAACAAAAGTTACTTTTTATAAAGAGTCCGGCGGGAATTAGTAAAGAGCAGGGCTGTTAAATAAAATTTTATATTTATGGGTTACACTGACAGGCAGGATTATGTGTAAGAACCATTTTAGTCTTAAAAATAGGTTTATAAAATTTAAGTAGTCTTATAAAGGAAAAATATGCCAAAAAATAATTCAAAAGCAAATTCTGTTGATACTGGTAAGTGGAAGGCGGTTACTTCCGCACTGGACCAAATTAAGGAAAAATTTGGCGATGGAAGCATAATGAAGCTTTCCGATACAAAATCTTTAAACATAGAGACAACTCCGACCGGGTCAATATCTTTAGATTTAGCGTTGGGGGCTGGCGGGGTACCTAAGGGAAGGGTTATAGAAGTCTACGGTCCTGAGAGCAGTGGTAAAACCACGCTAACTCTTCATATGATTGCCGAGGTTCAGAAAAAGGGCGGGTTGGCAGCCTTTATTGATGCAGAGCATGCTCTGGACCCTGAGTATGCTAAACGTATAGGTGTTAAATTGGAGGATCTGCTTATTTCCCAGCCTGATAATGGCGAACAGGCTTTGGATATTTGTGAGACCTTGGTTCGTTCTAACGGCCTTGACCTAGTAGTTATTGATTCGGTAGCCGCCTTAACCCCAAGGAATGAAATAGAGGGAGAGATGGGAGACAGTCATATGGGCCTTCAGGCCAGACTTATGAGCCAGGCCTTAAGGAAGCTAACGGCTATAATTTCTAAAACTAGTACCACAGTTATTTTTATAAACCAGATTCGCATGAAAATTGGTGTTATGTTTGGTAACCCGGAAACAACTACTGGTGGTAACGCGCTAAAGTTTTATGCAAGCGTGAGGCTGGAGGTTAGGCGAACTGCGCAAATAAAAAATGGTGACAAGATAGTGGGTAACAGAGTTAAAGTTAAGGTAGTAAAAAATAAAATTGCTCCACCGTTTAAAGTTGCAGAGTTTGATATTATGTATAACGAGGGGATTAGTGCCTCTGGTGACTTGTTAGATACTGGGGTATTGATTGGGGTTATAGAAAAGTCTGGTAATACTTATATGTTCGGGAGCGTGAAGCTTGGGGTAGGTAGGGAAAATTCAAAAACCTTCATAAAAGAAAATCCGGTAGTAATGAAAGATATAGACGTAGCGGTTAGAGAGAAAGTTAAAAGCGGAGAAGCCGTGGTGCCAAATAAAGCTCCAGAAGAAGTTTCTGAAGAGGAGAAAGAATAAGTTGGTGGTCGCAATTTGTAATCTGCGACGAAAATCTTGGTGGATACCATTATCTGCCTAATATTTTTACTGAACAAAGTTAAACTGAAGAATCAGAAAAATCTAAAACTCAAATCGGATTTAGAACATAAAAAATTACCGCCCCTTTTAGCCTTCTGGCCGATTGGGGCGGTTTAAGTTTTGCAAAGCGAAATACTAGTCTTTGGGGTGTAAAAGTGAATCCCACATGGTGGTTCCACTGTCTTCCCAGTACTCGCAACCACTACTCCAGTTCCTCCATGTTTGTTTGATCCACGTTTCCTCGGGTGAAGGAAGGTCAAATTTCCTTATCTCAAGCAGGAGTGCTATTTGCAGTACTGCTTTGGCGACAGTTTTGGAAAATTCTTCATCGTTTTTAACATCGACCGCCCAACCTATTCCCGCTGTGCTGTAGCCGGGGATTGTGGAGCGGTTTTGCTTCTTACGAAAAGCAATGTGGTAATGAGTTTGCCATTGAAGTTTTTCTCTAAGTATTCCGCCTTTGCGGAGTAGCTCAAGATGCTCATAGACCACCCTTCTGAAATCTTTGGGCAGTGCCCATTGCCTGAAAATCAGGAATAGCTTTGCTTCGTCTTCTTCCTCGTCCCTTTCGCACACAATCATGCACGGGTGAAATGGTGGATCAACAAAGCCCTCCAGGTTTCCCCATCTGACGAGCTCTTGTTTATTGGATTGGGGTATGTTGGTCTCCAGTACCCCACCTTCAAGCGTTTCAAAGTTCCAAACAATTCGGTGAATTGTTCTTTTAGTCTTTTCGCTCATGTCGCACCCCTTTAAATTACTCTGAATTTTAAAGTGTAACAGTAACATTTAATTTGTCTATAATTATAATTAGTATGTTAATAAAAGATTGATTTTTGTTATTAAATATAGTAATATTAGTATGTCTAAAAAAGTAGACAGATATGAAAGAATTAGCGGAAAGTTTAGAAAAATTAGGATGGCATAATAAAAAAGCCAAGGTTTACTTGGCTCTTTTGCAGGTGGGCGAAGGCAGCGTAATAGATATTGCCGACAAAGCTGGACTTAAAAGGACTAGTGTTTATAATATTTTGCCGGAAATGGTGAGGGAAGGCATAGTTACAATCGGTTTTAAGCAGGGTAAGAAGTATTTTTATGTAGAAAACCCTAAGAATTTAAAACAAGACTTTGCAGACAAAATAAATTACATAGACAAAATTTTGCCGGAACTTTCTGCTATTCATAATGTAATTCCATATAAACCTAAAATTTCTTATTATGAAGGTGTGGGTGGAATGAAAGAATTATATTTAGATACTTTAAACAGTTTGCACAGTGGTGATGCCATTTTAAGCTATACGGGTTTTAAAGACTATTATGAATTTATGCCCAGAGAATTTATGGATTGGTACGTAGAAGAAAGAGTAAAAAGGAGAATAAGAATAAAAATGATAGTACCGGATTCTGAAACTACGCGAGAAATACTGCCCCAGCAACAAGCGACTCTGAGGGAAATAAAAGTTGTCCAGGAAAATAAATGGCAGTTTTCCGCGGATACGGAAATTTTCGCAAATAAAGTCGCCCTAATTTCCCACACGGAAAATTTTATCGGCGTAATTATAGAAAGTAAGGAAATAAACCTTATGCAGCGTATGGCTTTTGAAATTATGTGGAATGGGTTAAAATAAGAGCCTATGTCAGAAAATAAAAAAATTTATTGCAGTTTAGATATTGAAACTTCTGGGTTTGATCCTTTAAAGGACGAAATTTTAGAAGTAGGCTTTGTAAAATTCCAAATTTCACCTGCCCGGTCTGGTCATTCAGGTGGGAATTCCGAATTTCAAATTCTTGAAGAGTGGACACGGGTGTTTAAGCCTACAAAGCCGGTGGACGCCAAAATTTTGGGACTTACCGGGATTAAACAGGCGGAATTAGACGCTGCGCCAGAATTTTCAGAGTATAAAGAAATTTTACAGAGCAAGATCTCGGGGACTGTTATAGTCGGGCATAATGTAGTTTTCGATATAAAGTTTTTGGAAGAGGTTGGAATAGTTTTTTCGGGCCAGGTTGTAGATACTCTTGACTTGGTGCAGTGGATTTTGCCTACGCACCATTCGTACAACCTAGAAAACTTGATGCACTATTTTGGGATTAAACATCCGGATGCGCATCGTGCTTTGGCTGACGCAAAGGCTTGTTTGGAAGTCTTAAAGTGTATGCTTAAAGAATTCTCTGCGTTTAGTAGAGAATTAAAATCTAACATCTATTCACTTATAGAGCCTTTTGCGTTTGAATGGAAAGATTTGCTTAAAAAAACAAATAATAATTGGGTTGAGTTGGGGTCTGTGGTAAAGCGCAAAAATAAATCTAAAAAAGAAGATTTGCAAAAGTTAAAATTTAAGGCGGGACATATTTATAATTTTGTGCTTCAGGAAGATTGGCAAGAAGCGGTGTTAAAGAATTTAAGTTTGGTGCGAAAAAAAAGCTTAATTGTTTTTCCAAAAAAACAAGACGCGGTAAGGTTCTGGAAAGAAGAAGGTGTGGGCGTAGTTTGGGAAGGTCGTTATGCATTTGATAAAACTAAGTTTCAAGCATTTAAAAATAAAACCCTTTCACCAGAAGAGGCTAAGTTTTGTTTAAAGGTTTTGGTTTGGGAAGATACCAATTGGCAGACTGAATCTGTATACGACTTAAACTTGAGTTTTTTTGGTGCACAATTTAAAGATTATGTGACAACGGGAACAGTGGTCAGTAATGAAAAAGAAAAAGTTTTGTCGTGCGATATAAATACTTTTTTGCTTCTTGAAAAAAATGGTGACTTTCAAAACAGGCAGATAGTGTTTGTTGGTCTGGCAGAATTTGAGCAGGCCATTTCTTCAAATTTGACGGAAAAAGTTTCCTGGAGTTATGTAAACTATATTTTAAAAACCATATATAACCCTGAAATTAATTATGGGAAAATTGAACATAAGAAGACTGTAGAAGATTTGCTAAATGCGAGCGACCTCTTTTTTGGTTTGGTTAGCGCGATACTACAGACTGATCCGCCCGGATTTTTGGATGTAAGTCTAACGGATGAATTTGTAAGTTCTGTAAATTACAATAAGGTTAAAGAGGCGGCCGCAAGTTTTGCGGCTAAGCTAAATAGTTGGGGAAAGGTGTTGGAGTCAGAGGATTTACAGAATGTGGAAAATAATTTAAACAAATTTTTTAGTCAGGAATCCAATCGGGTTAAATGGATTGAGCTTTCGGAAAAGCGCTGCGCATTTAATAATGCCCCTTTATTAATTTCCGAGTATGCGGATGAGATTTTCAAAAAACATAAAAGCAGTTTTTTTGTAGACAGTCTGGCACCGCGCCAGACTGTAAAATATTTTGTTGATAGGTTGGGGGTAAGTTTGTGGGGCTACGAAGAAGTAAAGCTCGAGAAAGGGTCTTCGGATGATTTGTTTTCTCGTATGGCAAAAGTGACATGTCATGCTCTTTCTAAAGGGTTGGATTCGGGTGAATTGTTAAAGCTGCTTTCTGACTCGAGCCTCCCAGCGGCAGTGCTGTTTGGTTCGCCAAAAATTCTTAAAGATTTTTATTCTGAGCACTACGAGTACTTAAAGTCGTTTGCCAGTCTGTCTGTACAAAATTCCACGGGTGGAACTAATAAATTGTTTAATAACTTTAAAATTAATTCGAATGGGGTTTTGCTTGCAACAGACCGGACTATTTTAAAAGCCATTCTTAGCAATACAGAAAATAGCCGGCCCGTGAAACTGGGTGTTAAGACTTTGGTTGTTTTACGGTTACCCTTTGATCCAGTGAGTCATCCGTATGCCCAAGCCTTGGCAGCAATATATCCCAATGCTTTTCAGGCCATGGCTTTGCCAAAAGCTTTGTATAATTTTCATAAATTAGTTACTTTTTTTAGCAGTAAAGATTTACGAAGTATTTACTTGTGCGATTTAAAGCTGGGTAAGGAGTATGCGCAAGCATTTTGCGAATATTTAGATGTTTATTCAGGCAAAGCATAAAAAATTATAGTTATCCACATACATTTTTTGTTCGTTTTAAAGTCTATTAAAATTTAGCCAAGTAAACATGTTGTAAGAATCGCTTGAGAAATCGGGCTTTTTTTGTTTTGACGCAATACAGAATTGACAAAGTGCGAAAATTTTGCTAAAATTTATATATACAGTTTAGAAAATTACAGAAACAAAAAGCTCTTTAAAAAATTTAACGTCCAAACCCGCCTGCATATGCACGGAGGAAATCTGCTCTTAAAGTTTAGAATTTAAGATCGGGTTTCCTTCTACTTCCCGCTCATAGCGTGCCATTCTCACGCTGATTGCAAAAACAAAAACAAAAAAAATGTAGATTGCTTCGTTCCCCAACAAGCAATTATCGAAAATCTCAAAATAAGATTTTCAAAAGTTTAGGGTCAGCTTCGGTTGACCGTAAGGGAAGTTGAAGTGCAGTTTGAAAACAGATTGGGTTTCGGACGCTTTCCTCCGCTGTTATGCGGAGAGGCTTGAAACGCCAGAGTGCTAGAAGTTGCGCAAACATTTGTGCGACGCCTAGCCGAGCAATTCAGGCTATAGCGCCTACCGCTGGTCGATTTAATTTATATTATTGCGACCCCCAAGCGGGGGCGCTTTTTCATTTGTGGAAACTTTCACTATTATATATAATATAAAAAATAATTCTTGAATATATTTATGTTAAATCAAAAATTTGTTGAGGAGATGAAAAAAGCTTTGCTTGAGAATAAAACCAGGTTGGAAAACGACTTAAAAAATATTCCGTCCCATACAGAAATGGGTGACGATGAAGATGAGAACGCAGAAGAAATAAATGTGGACGAAGTTAATACAGATGTGACATTTGTTATGAAGAAGGATTTGGAGAAAATAGATAAGGCTTTGGAAAAAATTGAGAATGGTACTTATGGGTTAGACAATGAGGGTAGAGAAATTTCTGAAAATAGGTTAAGGGCTTTACCTTGGGCAGATAAAGCAATATAGAATTTCAAATGCAAAATTTCAAAATTCAAATTAGAAAATTTGCAGATTTAAAAAAAACGCATATCAAATTTTTGATTAGCGTTTTTTTTATTTCTATTTTTGTTCTAATTGATCAGATTACTAAATTTATTAGCTTGAGTATTTTTAGAAACTATAATTTTGCTTTTAGTCTTCCTGTGCCGGTGTGGATTATGTATATAATTTATACAGCGGTTTTATTTTTTGTTTTAAAGTATGTCGTTCAAAACTTTATTCGATTTGGTATTCTCGAGCTCTTGTCGTGGATTCTAATTTTAGCCGGAGCTTTTTCAAATATTTTTGAGAGAATATTTTTAGGCTATGTTAGAGATTGGATTTATATTTTTAGTGGAGTTTTTAATTTGGCAGATATTTATATAATCTTTGCTGTTATTTATTTATTGGTACAAAATAAAAAATAATTTTAAGACTATGATATCTAGAATTTTTTCTGCCGCAATCATTGGCCTTGAGGCTGAGCTGGTGGAGGTGGAGGCAGACGTCACCAATGGTTTGCCCGCCACTATAATAGTAGGCCTGCCTGATACTGCTATACAGGAGTCAAAAGAGAGGGTCAAATCGGCAATAAAAAATTCGGAATGTTCTTACCCACAGACAAGGGTTTCGGTAAATTTGGCTCCTGCTGACTTGCCAAAGTTGGGCACTCATTATGATTTGCCCATAGCTTTGGCGATTATGGTAGCTAACGAGCAAATAAATTTCCATGCGGGAAATAAATTGTTTGTCGGAGAGCTTTCTTTAGACGGTGGTCTTAGGGGTGTGCCGGGAGTTTTGGCTATCGCTTTAAAGGCGAAAAAGGCAGGTGTGGAAGAAATTTATGTCCCAGAAAGTAATCTTAGAGAAGCCTCTTTGGTTTCGGGGGTCAAAATTTTTGGCGTAAAAAGTCTGTCACAACTTTTAAAACATTTATTGAAGGTGTCGCTTATTTTAGCAACGCCTCCAATCGAACTTGGCAGTAGTTTAAATATTCAGGCGCCAATTTTGGACATGAAAGATGTGTCTGGGCAGGAAATGGCAAAAAGAGCTTTGGAGATTGCAGCTAGCGGATCGCATAATATACTGTTATCTGGCCCGCCAGGCAGCGGTAAGACTTTATTAGCCAGAGCTATGGCCGGTATACTTCCCGACTTGTCTTTGGAAGAAGCTTTGGAGCTTACGAAAATCTACAGCGTAGCAGGGAAGCTTTCTGGAAACTTTGTTTATACCAGGCCTGTTAGAAATCCTCACCATACCACTTCTAACGTGGCCCTCGTTGGGGGAGGGGCAAATCCAAAGCCCGGGGAAATTACGCTTTCACACAGAGGGGTTTTATTTTTAGATGAATTCCCTGAGTTTCCAAGGAATGTGCTCGAGGCATTAAGACAGCCTTTGGAAGATGGGGTGGTCACTGTTGCTAGGGCGAGTGGTAGTTTTACATTTCCGGCCAAGTTTACGTTGGTTGCGGCTCAGAATCCTTGCCCATGTGGTTACTATGGAGATAATGTTCAAAAATGTCAGTGTTCGCCCACTCAAATTTTTAAATATCAAAAAAAGATTTCTGGACCTTTGCTTGACCGTATAGATTTGCATGTTGAGGTTCCTCGCCTACCTTACGAAAAAATGGCTACAAAAGAAAGTTTTGAGTCATCTGCAGATATAAAAGTTCGAGTACAGCTGGCGCGGGAAAGGCAGACAAAAAGATTTGGACAAGCTAAGACAAACAGTGAAATGAGTTTGGTCGAAATAAAAAAATATTGTGTTTTAAATTCGGAAGCGGAAACCCTTCTGGCGCAGACCATGAAGCGTTATAATTTCTCGGGGCGTTCTATGCATAGGATTTTGAAAGTTGCCAGAACCATTGCTGATTTGGAAGGGATGCCAGATATTAGTCCGACTAACTTGGCCGAGTCGGTTCAATATCGACCGAAAGAGTGAGGGGGGAGAAAATATCAAATATCAAATATCAAAGAGGGAAGAGGGAAGAGGGAACCTCACTACTTCTTGCCTTAACATTCTTTTCATTAGCTACCAATACAATTTTACTGTATAATATTAAGGAATTTTTCCGAAACACTTATGAACATACCAAAAAAAGTCAGAAAAGCTATTATTCCTGCTGCTGGGTACGGGACTCGGTTTTTGCCCGCAACAAAAGCTATGCCTAAAGAAATGCTTCCTGTTGCAGATAAGCCAATAATTCAGTATGTGGTAGAGGACGCTGTAAGCGCGGGTATTGAGGATATAATTATAGTGACAGGTTGGCATAAGCGCAGTATTGAAGACCACTTTGACTATCCTTACGAGTTAGAAAAGCGTTTGCAGGAGGCGGGAAAGTATGAGCAGCTTGAAGAAATCAGGAAAATAGCCAATTTGGCAAACTTTCATTACATAAGGCAAAAAGGCCCTTTGGGAAATGCCACACCGATTTGGAATGCCAAACATTTTATAGGTGACGAGCCGTTTTTGGTTTTATGGGGAGATGACTTTTTTGATTCTGTTCCCTCAAGATCTCAACAACTAATAAATGCGTACACTGAGCATGGTGGTTCCGCTATCTTGGCGAGCATGAGGACTAAGAACCCTGAGGATTACAAAAGATATGGATTTGCTTCGGGCAAGCAGGTGCATTCCGGACTTTTAGAGATAGATGAGATTATTGAAAAACCTGGGGTTGGTAGATTAAACTCAGATTTTGCGGTTGTTTCCGGGGCTTTGTACACTTCCGAGATATTTGACTGTATTGAAGAGGCGATGAAGCGTCTTGAGGCCGAAAATACGCCAAGAGAATTAGTATATGTAGATGCGCTGAATGTTTTGCTCGAGCGGAAAATGAAAGCTTATGCTTTGGAAATAAAAGACGGAAAATACTTTGATTGTGGTAATAAGCTTGAATACTTAAAGGCCTCAGTTGAGTTTGGTCTTAGGCATGAAGACTTAAAGCATGAATTTGCGGAGTATATACGGAAACTTCAAATATAATTTTAAAAAAGCCCTGGCAAAATTGCAGGGCTTTTTTTGTTTGCTATTTTTTAGTATAATTAAACTATAAACTTAGTTTAAAAAATGAAACAAAAAATACTAGTTAAACTTAATAAATTAGTTATTGCTATATTTGCACTTGCTCTTGTGTCTGCGGGCTGCGGTGGCG
Source organism: Candidatus Doudnabacteria bacterium (assembly GCA_016788665.1). Lineage (GTDB taxonomy): Bacteria > Patescibacteriota > Doudnabacteria > UBA920 > UBA920 > JAEUSF01. Next base: position 115,736 of record JAEUSF010000001.1, read on the forward strand.
GGGAGAACAAGTCTGCTCAAAAAGTTACCTTAAATATTTGGGGGGTTTTTGATGACAGTCAGTCCATTCAGCCTTTGCTGGACTCTTATAGAAAACTTAGGCCAAATGTTCAGGTTATATACACAAAAAAAGACATAAATAATTATCAGAATGAGTTGCTTAATGCATTGGCCGCTGGAACAGGGCCAGATATCTATTCAATTCATAACGATTGGCTGCCAAGCTTTTTAGACAAAACTTCAGCGGCTACTTCTCAGCAGTGGCAATTTAACAACTATAAAAATGATTTTGTCGATGTTGTAGTTAGAGATTTTACAAAGGATCAAAAAGTTTATGGTATTGCAATCTCGGTAGATTCCCTGGCCTTATACTATAATAAAGATCTTTTGGGAACTGTTTCCATAGCCACCCCTGCTAGGACATGGGAACAGCTTTCTGTGCAAGCACAATTGCTCAAAAAGCAAGATAGTAAAGGTTATTTTACCCGCAGTGGAGTGGCGATAGGAACCAATTCCAATGTAAATAGAGCGGTGGACGTGCTTTCTTTGTTTATGCTACAACAGGGTGCTCAAAGCTACTCTACAGATGGTACCCGTGCGGTTTTTGGCGACAGCGTTCAAAAAAATGGCAACTACACAACACCGGGGCTTCAGGCATTAAGGTTTTATACCTCCTTTTCTAATCCCCAGAGCCCAAATTATAATTGGAATTCACGAAGTGATTATTCTATAGATGCCTTTGCTAACGGCAGGGCTGCGTATTTATTTGGGTATTCGTATTTTAGAAATACTATTATAAATAAAGCGCCAAATTTAAATTTTGATGTTGCGGAGGTCCCTCAACCAAATTTAGATGATCCGAAAGTAAACTTTGCAAATTATTGGGGGTATGTTGTTAGTAAACAAAGTAAATTTTCGGATTATGCATGGGATTTTTTAAAGCAAGTTACCACTAAAGATGCTTTAAGCAGTTACTACGCTCAAACAAAAGTGCCGTCTTCTCGTAGAGATCTTATAGAATTTCAGACCGCAGACCCCGAAATTGGCGTTTTTGCCAGCTCAAATTTAACCGCTAAGTCTTTTTACAAACCAGACCAAACTCGGTTTGATAATTTGTTTGGGCAAATGATAGAAAATATTATATTGAAAGGGTTTTCCGAAGAGGAGGCGCTAAACCAGGCTGAGCAGCAAGCTTCTACCTTGGTTAGGCAATAATATAGAACAGATTTGGGTAGGAGCTATATATGGTATAATATATGCATTCATAATGTCTTTCTTAAAACAAAAATTTAAAATTATATTTATTCTGGCGTTTGCTCTGGCCCCAGTATTTATGGGACCTGCGCTTGTTTTTGCTGCAGACAGTCAGCCTACCGGGCTTGTGCCTTGTGGTAGATATAATCCAGACGGAACCGTTAAGTCTGCTTGTACCTTTTTGGACATTTTTGTACTTTTTGCAAGACTGACTAACTGGTTAATTGGTGTTTCCGGTTTGTATGCGGTGTATAATATTATTACTCACGGTTTTTGGCTTGTGCTTTCCCAGGGAAATGAAGAGGCAATAGCGAGCAGGAAGAAAGGCATAACTAATGCTGTGGTGGGTATGACATTGGTATTTATGGCCTATATGTTTATAAACTTTGTTATAAACGGAATTTTGGTTGCTGGCATGAAGGGGTACCAATTAGACTTAAGAAATCCGCTTTGTTACCTGAGCCCTACTACACAAAATCAGTGTTTTGTGCAGGTACAAACCTTAAATGGAAAAAAATGAAACAAAAATTTATAAAAATATTCTTATTATTTTTCCCATTACTGCTCCTGGCTGGTATTTTTAGTTCTCGAGTAGCTCTTGCTCAAAGTGCCACAGAAAAGCAGCGCTGCGATAAGTTTGCAACCTATTTTAAGTTGGGTAACAATACGAGTTTGGTAGAAGGTTTGCCACAGTTTTGCTCTGTGTCGCAGTTTGTCGCCTGGCTTTTGGACAAACTTTTCTTTTTTGCCGGAACTGTTACCGTCGTATTTATAGTTTTTGGAGGTTTTTCCTATATAACTGCCGCAGGAAACGAAGAGCAGAGCGAGCAAGCCAAAAAAATTCTTATAAATTCCGTTATAGGGCTGATTGTGATTATTATGGCCGGAGCAATAGTCAGGATAGTCTCAGGGACCCTAAAAAATAACTCCACCACTTATAATGGGGCAGTTATAAGCCGGATTTCTTAAAGACTTAGGTATTATGATATAATTAATTAAATTGTAACCCTCAACCCTTACCCTCTATCTTTTATCGGAGGAGAGAGGGTATAAGGGTAGAGAGAGGGGGTGAACTCATTGAAACAAATTTTTAAAAAACTAGATTTAATCCAAGTAGTTCGCGTAATTGTTATGGCGCTTATGCTGGTATTGCCAGTAGTATCGTACGCTCAGTTGCCGAACTTGAACTGTTCAGACTTGCAGGGTGTGAACTGTAACCAGACCCAGACCGTAAGCGGACTTATAAAATTAGTTATTAACTGGATGCTTGCTTTGGCCGGTTTAATAGCAGTTTTGTTCCTTATAATTGGTGGTTTTTGGTACATAACTTCCGCTGGTAACGAAGAACAGGCGGAAAAAGGCAAGGGTACGGTTATTAATGCCATTATTGGTATTGTTATAATCGTTCTTTCTTGGGTTATAGTAAACGTGGTTTCCAGGTTGGTAAGCAGTAATAGTACCTCTGGCATTTAAACTATATATAAGTTTGACTGCCCCGGGCCAAAAGCTCGGGGCAGTCTACCACTTGTTTGGGAAATTATCTTAGTTTTTAAATTTTAAAAACTAAGATAATTATTACTAAACAATATATATGTCAAAAGTAAAAAATGCATTTAAGTTTTTAGCAGCTTTGGGTAGTGCGGCTGTACCCTGGATGGCTAGGGCACAGAACGGAGGTATAGACGGTGGTTTAAATAGAATAGGCAATGTTTTTCCGCAGAGTGGTGGTTTAACCGGAGCCAGGACAGCTAGTGAGTTAATAATTTCTATTATTGACTTAATGCTTATTTTTGCCGGTATGATTGCCGTTATGTTTATAATAATTGGCGGATATTGGTATATAACTTCCGCTGGTAACGAAGAACAGGCGGAAAAAGGCAAAGGTACTTTGCTTAACGCCATAATTGGTATAGTTTTAATAGTCTTGTCCTGGGTAATAATTAGAGTAGTTACTAATTTGGTAGGCAACGACAGAATATAATTTTTTGCAAAATGTTAAAAATAAACAAAAAAACATTTTTTTACAGTTTTTTTATTAGCCTGATTTTTACATTCGGGCTTTTTTTTAGCGTTAATGGACAAGCTTTGGACTTGACCAATGTTAGACTGACAGTGAGTCCGGTAAATTCAGCTGATGGTACTTCTGTGACATTTTCTGTAACTGGCGCGCAGCCAAGTCAGCAGGTTTGTATTGTTGAGCAGGGTTCTGTGGTAGGGTGTTTAAGCGGTTTAACAAATTCAGCTGGTACTATTTCACAGCTTGTAAAAATTACTGGTGCCGGGCCTCACACTTTTGGTGTTAGAATTGGAGGACAGACTGGCCCTGTTGCTCCGAGCGCTTCGGCGACTCTCTTGGTTTCTGAATTTTCTAGTTATAATGCATGCGTATCTCAGACGGGCGATGTAAACGGATGTTGTGTTGACTCAAAAGTTGTAACTACCGACGCGTGTTATAGTAATCAACCAAAAACGGTAACAATACCCAATGCAACCCCTAAATATTCTAACTATCAACAATGTGCCGCGAATGAACCTAGTCCTGTAGATTGTTGTAAAGTAACCATGGTTCCGTCTACAGATACTTGTTTTACCACTCTACCGATTGGGCCTGATATAGGTAATGGCACAACCCCGCTCGGAGGAAATACTGGGGTTCCGGGATATATAGGGAATGTAAGTACTCCTGGATGGTGTGAAAATGACCCGAGTTTAGTTTGGGACGAACCTTCAAAAAGTTGTTTGCCAAAAAATTTGCAGTGCACTTCAGGAAGCTTGGCTTGTGCTGGAAGTTTGGAGGAACTGGCTATAAAAATTTTAACCTATCTTTTATATTTTGCTGGGATTATTGCAGTTATAGTTATAGTTTGGGGCGGTTATCTGTATATAACTTCTGCTGGTAACGAAGAACAGGCGGAAAAGGGGCAAAAAGCCATGACCAATGCGATTATTGGTGTGGTTATAGTAATTATGGCTTTAGTTATAGTGCGCGTTATAAGCACAGCGGTTGGTACCGGAAATATTGGTCAATAATATTTATAAAATATTTGTCTACAGCCTTCCTGTTTTTGCAGGAAGGCTGTATTATTTCTATATAAATTGACAGTTTTTGACAGCTTGCATAAAATACTATTTGATTTGTTTTGCCTTGGTGGCGGAATTGGCATACGCGCTAGCCTTAGGAGCTAGTGCCCTAACGGGCTTGAGAGTTCAAATCTCTCCCAAGGCACCAATTAGAATAATTGTGCCAAATAGATGGACAAATGACGACTTGAGAGTTTCACCCTACGGGTGATCTCCCGAAGGGATGACAAATCTCTCCCAAGGCACCAATTATAGTAAATGCAGGGTTTAGAATGAAGAATATGCTTGATGGTTCCCATTGTGCTGATTAATGCTCAGAATAAACAAAAATGCCTTGTATAAAAAGATCGTTTGAATATCAGTAAAGGATTTTTGAGCACAATGGGAACCATCTAGGACCAAATGTTTAAGTTCTTGGAAAAGGTATTTATTTAGAGGTCTGTAGACATCTTTAGTAGAGCTGTTAAAACTTTTTAGTTTTTTCGGTTGCCAGGCTTAACATATTTCCATATAATTTAAAGGTAAAAATATTTTAATTTGGTGTTAACTTTAACTATTTAATCTTATTGAAATGAGTAAAATCGTCAAAAATATATTACTAGTCCTCGTCGGGTTTTTGGTGGTCTCTTATATTTTTAGCGCTTTTTCCAGCAATGTTCAGGTGAATCCGGTCGCTTTCTCAGAGATTAGCGACATGGTGAATCAGGAAAGGGTTGAATCTATAAGCATTGGGGAAGATTCTTTGACTGCTAAAATAAAGGACTCGGATGTTTTGCAGCAGGCCAAGCTTGGTCCTCGCGCCGAAGTAACCGACTTTTTTAAAAATCGAGGAGTTGATGCCGCAAAGATAGCTAAAGTAAAAATAGAGTACCAGACTCCTTCGGCAGCAAGTAATTTAATACGCAACTTGTTACCGTTTTTGCTGCCTTTTGCATTTGTCGCATTTTTTATTTATTTTCTAATGCGCAATGTCCAAGGTGCAAATAACCGAGCTTTAAGTTTTGGACAGTCGTCTGTTAAGTTATCGGATGAAAGAAAAAATCGCGTCAGGTTTTCCGATGTGGCTGGAGCAAAAGAAGCTAAGGAAGAACTTAAAGAAGTAGTGGATTTCTTACGTTATCCGCAAAAATTCTTGCAACTCGGAGCTAAAATTCCCAAAGGAGTTTTGCTTTTGGGTAGTCCGGGAGTTGGAAAAACTTTATTGGCGCGTGCAGTTTCTGGTGAAGCCAATGTGCCTTTTTTCCATATTTCTGGTTCTGAATTCGTAGAAATGTTCGTTGGAGTTGGCGCAGCCCGTGTAAGGGATTTGTTTAAAAAGGCAAAAAAGAATTCGCCATGTATTGTTTTTGTTGATGAAATAGATGCTGTGGGTCGCCAAAGAGGCGCCGGTCTTGGCGGTGGTCATGATGAAAGAGAGCAGACCTTAAACCAGATTTTGGTAGAAATGGATGGTTTTGAAACAGACACAAATGTAATTGTTATGGCTGCTACTAACAGACCCGACGTACTAGACCCGGCGCTTTTAAGACCCGGACGTTTTGACCGTCAAGTAGTTTTAGACTTGCCAGACATAAAAGATAGGGAAGAGATTTTAAAGATTCATGCGAAGAATAAGCCGTTGGATAAAGATGTAAATCTTAGAAAAATAGCTGAGCGCACCCCTGGGTTTTCGGGAGCAGATTTGGCCAACGTGCTGAACGAGGCTGCAATTTTAGCTGCCCGCAGTGACAAAAAAATTGTTTCGAATGACGACTTAAGAGAAGCGGTAGAAAAAGTTATTTTAGGCCCTCAAAGAAAAAGCCATATTCTTTCGCCGAAAGAAAAGGAAATTACAGCGTATCATGAAGGCGGGCATGCTTTGGTGGGCGCAGTTCTACCGTTTTCGGATCCTGTTCATAAAGTTTCCGTAATTTCCCGTGGACGCGCCGCGGGTTATACCATGAAGCTTCCAATGGAAGATAAGCATTTACATACTAAGCAAAGCTTTTTGGACGAAATTGCCGCCTTGCTGGCTGGAAATGCTGCCGAACGGTTAGTTTTTAACGAAATCACTACCGGCGCTTCCAATGACTTGAAAGTTGCTACAAATATGGCAAGGAAGCTTGTTATGAGTTATGGTATGAGTGAGGAGATAGGGCCGATTTCTTTAGGCGAGCATAACGATATGGTATTCTTGGGCCGAGAGATAAGCGAGCAAAGAAATTACAGCGAAGAAGTGGCAAAAAAAATCGATGAAGAAATTTCTAAAATACTCCGGGAAGGTTATAAGAGGGCAACAGATACTCTTACGAAACACCGAGTTTATTTGGATACTATTGCTCAAAGGTTAGTAAAGGAAGAAACTTTGGAGCAAGAGCAGTTTGATGAAATTGTTAAGGAAATTGTTCCAAGCGAAAAAAAGCGCGAGCCCGAAGCTATAGGTGTTGAAGTTAAAGACGTCGTTGGTGTATAAAATAAATGCAAAAGCTGCAAAAAATAGTTTTGGAAAGCATAAAATCCACCAGTGAGCAGCCTCACTGGTGGATTTTGTCAGTAGGACAGGCCTTTTGCGTGGTGGTTTTGGGAAATTTTGTAAAGCTTCAGCACATTAATTTTATTTCGGCGGGGTGGTTTTTAACCTTTATATTAATGCTCCAGCCCATTACTGTAAGCTTATGGCTGGAAGCAAAGTTTGTGCACGAGAAAAAACAAGAAAATATACCGGTTAAAGTTTATTTGCTTCATTTGGGTAGGAGTCTGTTAATTACCGGCATAGCTTTGGTTGTTGCCTCAACGGTGTATTTTACGTACAGGGGAAGTTTATTTTTTTTCATATTGCTAAGTTTTGTTGGGGGGACGGCGACCTTAACTATGTTAAATGCTGTTTTAGTGCGGCAGAATGTTTATAAATCTTTAGCATTGGCTGTTGATTTTTGGTTTCAGAAATTTTCATTTGCTGTAACGACGTCCATATTATGGGGGGCGAGTTTTATGGGCGCGTTTTCCATTTTTTCTTATGTATTACTTTTTTTCGGTAAAAACGCGGGGTTTCCAGTTTTAAATTCATCTGCTACAATATGGGTATTGTTTTTGGTTCTTTTGGTGATTTTAGGGTTTATTTTGGCTTTTTTAAACTGTTTTTTGGTTAATGTATTTTTGGAAACCATTAGACCTGTAAATATTCCGGAGGCTAAAACAGTAAATACATTGTCGGAAATTGTTTAGTTGTGAATTGTTGGTAATGGGCACTTAGCTCAGTTGGTAGAGCATTGTCTTGACGTGACAAGGGTCAGAGGTTCGAATCCTCTAGTGCCCACCACGAACCACTCGCAAACTCGGGTACGTGGCGCGCCCTGTACCAGTTAATTCCTCGGGCCAAGTCCTAAATTTTCAATTTAAGGTCGTGGCACTGCCATGAACCACTCGTGGACTCGAGTATATAGTGCGGCAATGAAAAAGAGTGGTGAGCCTTGAGCTCCGAACTTTAGTTCGGAGTCGAAGGGTGGTGAGTAAATTAATTTAAACTTAAAAATTAAAAGTGTAAGTATCAAATTGTAAAATTTCAGTAAATTTTGAATTTTGATTTTTACATTTTCAACTATCAAACGTGCCAAGTCTAGATACAGAAGAATTAGAAAAAATTCTTCAAACAAAAATCAACAATACCGATGTATATTTGTCAGCTTTTACACACCGTTCTTATTTAAACGAACACCGTTCTTTTCATTTGCCTCACAACGAAAGATTGGAGTTTTTAGGTGATGCGGTTTTGGAGTTATGTGCAACCGAATATTTGTATAGAAATTACCCGCATCCGGAAGGCGAGCTTACAAACTTTAGAAGTGCTTTAGTAAACTATAAAATTTTGTCCGATATTGCCGGAAGGTTGGGGTTTGAAAAATTTTTGCTCATGAGTCGCGGAGAGGCTAGGGACACAGGCCGTGCCAGACAGGTAATTTTGGCTAACTGCATTGAAGCCGTTATAGGGGCCATGTACTTGGACGGGGGTTACCAGGCTTGTACTAATTTTATTGGTAGGGAGATTTTAGGGGAATTGGAAAACATTATAGAGGGCGGTAAATATATGGACCCAAAAAGCCGCTTACAAGAACTAGTGCAGGAAAAAATTGGCATCACCCCGCATTATGAGGTGTTGAGTGAAACGGGTCCGGACCACAATAAAACTTTCACGGTAGCGGCAATGGTGGGCCCAAAACAGGTGGGGCAAGGAGCTGGCCCTAGCAAACAGGAGGCTGAAATTTCTGCAGCGGAGAATTCTTTAAAAGAGCCTAAGTGGTAATAAAATAACCGTTCATTTTTAGAACGGTTTAGGGGCTAGTAGAAATGCCGCAAGGGCAATCGCCAGAGCATACGCTCCGGTAGATAGCCATTTTTCTTCACTCATTTTTGCGGAGCGAATTGCTCCGCAGATTAGCAGGGTGGTTGCGCAAAATAGGCTCATAAAGCCCTCCGTTTAGACTAAGACATATTATTTAATATTTTAAAACAAAAATCAAGTGTATTTAAAAAGATTAGAAATTCATGGGTTTAAGTCCTTTGCGCAAAAGACCACTATGGAATTTGGCAAAGGAGTTATTGCTATTGTGGGGCCTAACGGCAGCGGCAAAAGCAATGTGGCTGACTCTTTAAGGTGGGTATTGGGCGAACAGTCGGCAAAAATAATCCGAGGAAAAAAAAGTGATGACGTAATTTATGCCGGTAGCGACAAAAAAGCCCGTATGGGTTTTGCTGAAGTGTTTGCTACTTTTGACAACTCGGATAGGCGGATACCAATAGATGCGCCGGAAGTGTCCATAGGACGACGTATAGACCGGAGCGGGGAAAGTGAATATTTAATAAATGGCCAGAAGGTCAGGCTTTTGGACATTATAGATTTGGTTTTAAAGAGTAATATTGGAACTTCCAGATACACAGTTATAGGTCAGGGTACTATTGACCAAATGATTTTAGCCGGGCCTTCGGAAACCAAAAATTTGCTGGACGAGGCAAGCGGGGTAAAGAGCTACTATTTAAAACGTGAAAAAACTTTACGAAGGTTAGAGCAGACCGCACAAAACTTAATGCGCGCAGAAGATTTAATAGCAGAAATAGAACCCAGACTAAAGTCTTTGCGCAGGCAGGCAAAGAAAATGGAAGCTAGGGCTGAGTTTGAGCAAGAGCTTAAAATTTATCAACGTGAATTTTTTGGAAGAACTTATGTAAGTTTAAAGTCAGGCATTGACTCCTTTGTTTCTCAAATTCAGGTCTTACAGAGCAAAAGGCATGCTATGGAAGAGGGTGTTTCGGAGCATAGAAAAATTTTGGATACAGCAGCTTTAAGTGGTCAGTCTAAGTCGGCTGAAAAGCAAAGGCATTTACAAAACGCGCTTCAGGTTCTGCAGGGACGTAAGAATAGTCTTTTGGAAGACTTAAGTTTGGTCAGGGGGAAAATGCAAAGCCATAAGACTGCTGGGTCAGGCGATGCTAAAACTCTACAAGTGGAATTACACCAAGTTGGTACAAGGTTATCTGAGTTAAAAAGTAAGGCGGAGCAGGCGGAATCTGACCGTCAGCGGTATTTGGGCCAGATAGAAGCTCAAAAAAAGCTGCTCGAGCATATTAGCTCTAATTTGTCAGTTTTGTATCAAAAAATCCAGCAGCCAGAGTCTGTGGATTGGGAAAGTTTTAATCGTGAATTATTGAGTTTGGAAGCGGGGTTTGAAGAATTTTACGCAGTCTTGGCAAAACAAGATTGGTCTTTGGTTTTTACACAAAGCAAGACTTTTAAAGAGTCTTTTGTGCGTTTTAACAGACTGGCTAAAGAAAGCATGGCCATGCCTCAGTTGCAAATTCAAAAAATTCAAAACGAATTGCAGACAGCGCTTAAACAAAAAGAACAGCTAAACAGCGACCTTTCTGCCCTGGAACTTCAGCTAACAAAGTCTAAATTAGAAAATGACTTTTTGTTTAAGGAGCTTAAAGAAAATGAGTCTAAAAAATTGCATTTAGAGCTGGAGTTGAAAAAAGCGCAGAGTAATTCGGTCGAAGACTTTTTAAAGGAGCTTGTGACGGAAGAGCTGCGTATTCAAAAAGAAGCGGAAAGTTTAGCTAAGGAATTGCTTACCGCAGAAAATGCTTTAAAGGAATTTTTAAATGCCCAAATGGCTGAAAATAAAGCTCTACATGAAAGGGAGTCGCATTTGAGGCACGAGTTGGATGAGCTTTCTAAAATTAAAGATAGAGAAAGTGCGCTAAATATAGAAAAGGCAAAACTGGATATTCAGATGGAAGTTCTGCAAGAAGAAATACGGAGAATTTTGGGCACCGAGGATTTGGCGGCGATATCAATTTCCGAAACAAACCTAGGACCGAAGGACGTGCCTACTTTGTCGGTTTCGGAATTGGAAAACCGTATTGCCCGCCTAAAGAACCAGCTTGAAATGATAGGTGGAATGGACGAGTTAACCATGAAAGAATACCAGGAAACTGAGTTGCGATATACTAACTTAGCTGCCCAGGTGGCGGACCTTAAAAAGGGCATGGACGATTTGCGCTCGGTTATGGATGAGCTGGACCAGCATATAAAAACTAAATTCAGCGAAGCGTTTCATAGGATAAATGAAAAGTTTGAACATTATTTTAGAATACTTTTTAACGGTGGCCGGGCGTATTTGAGTATGGTTAAAGCCGATGAGCCTAAAAATGAAGAAGCGGGAACGGAAGGCGAAGCGGAAGACAAGGAGCCGGAAAATAATCTAAGACCAGAAGAAAAGATAGTGGAAAAATACGAACACGGAGCTTCCAATATAGTTGGTATAGATATAAAAGCTACACCGCCCAATAAAAAGCTTTCGTCTATACAGGCTTTGTCAGGTGGCGAAAGGTCGTTGACCTCTATAGCTCTGCTCTGTAGTTTGCTTACGTGTTTTCCTTCACCGTTTGTAGTGCTAGACGAAGTTGATGCTGCATTAGACGATGCCAACACTATTCGTTTTGCTCAAATTATAAGTAGTTTGGCTGAGGCGGCTCAGTTTGTAACCATTACTCATAACCGCGAAACAATGGCGCACGCCAACATGTTATACGGTGTAACAATGGGTGAAGATGGAATAAGCAAGCTTTTGAGTGTAAAACTCGAGCAGGCAAAAGTTTACGCAAAATAATTAATATAACCCCAAAACTACCTTAGTTTTGGGGTTATATTTTAAGATTGTAATAAGTGGGGTCTGGGTTATTTTGTACTACTGGTTATATAGAAATTCTATGTTAAAAGAATGCTAAATTCGTCATAAAGTTCAATAACTTAGTCAAGGTTGACGCGGAAACCTAAAGATGATAAAATGTTGTAACTGAAAATATTAATTACAAATTGGATTTCGGCTATAAGCTGAAATGAATACAAAGATGTTAACTATCAGATTACAAAGGACAGGAAAAAAGAAGCAAGCAGATTTTAGAATTGTTTTGGCTGAAAAGACTTTTTCGGTTTCAAAAAAATTCCAGGAGATTTTGGGTACCTATAATCCACATAAGAAGGCTTTCAAAGTAAATGAAGAAAGAGTAAAATATTGGATAAGCCAGCATGCTGGTCTTTCTGCTACAGTGCATAATTTATTTGTTTCCAAAAATTTAATGGAAGGTGGTAAGGTTAAGGCTTTTAGTACTCCAAAGAAACCGGCAGAAGCCCCAGTACAGGCAGCAGAGTCCGCAGCTCCTGTAGCGGAAGTTTCCCCTCAAGCAGAATCTCCGGCCGCGTAATTAAATAATTGACAGCTAAAAAAAACACAATTATAATTTTTGTAGATAGCATTAAGCTAAAGTTGAAAGGTCGAAGCGTTTTATATCGGCTATCAGAAATAGTTAGAATAATATGGAACAAGATCAGCAGTTCGTTGAATTCGTTGTTAAGTCCTTGGTAGACCACCCAGATGATGTTAAAACCGAAAGAACGGTTGACGAAATGGGTGTGTTAATTACCCTTCACTTAAACCCCCAAGACATGGGTCAGGTTATAGGCAGAATGGGCCAAACCGCTAAAGCTATTCGCACTCTGTTAAGAGTTGTTGGTGCTAAGCACAAGGCACGAGTCAACTTGAAAATTTATGAACCAGAAGGTTCTCACAGACCGGCAGGTCGCCGCGATTTCGGTGGCAACCATGGCGGTAGCCAGTCCGGCTCCGACTCTTCTATGGATTCTGTAGATGAATTCAAGTTGTAATTATTGTAAATTTAACAACCTTATCCGTCTTAGGATAAGGTTGTTTTAAATAAAAGCTATGGATAACAAAAAACGGATTTTAAATATAAAAATAATAACTCTTTTCCCTAATTTCATTGAGAATTTTGTGGAAGGTTTTGGTATTGTAAAAAGAGCAATTAAATTAAAATTGTTAAAAATATCATCGGTCGACCTTCGTAAGTTTGGTTTAGGTCAGCGCCAGGTTGTGGACGGAAGGCCATATGGGGGAGGGGTGGGTATGGTGCTTAGGGCCGACGTTATAAAAAAAGCTATTGAGTTGGCTCAAAAAATCAAAAATCAAAAACCAAAAATCAAAATTAGGACAATACTGCTAACACCACAAGGGAAACCATTTAAACAGATCGATGCCGTCAGACTTGCAAAGTATGATCATCTGGTTTTTGTTTGTGGAAGGTATGAAGGTTTTGACGAGCGGGTAAGAAGCTTTGTTGACGAAGAGATTTCTATAGGGGATTATGTACTTATGGGCGGTGAGTTGCCTGCTTTGGTCATTAGTGAAGCAGTTATGCGTCTTAGGCCGGGGGTTTTGGGTAAAGACGAATCGAGTGTTGGAGAGAGTTTTAGCGAGGCAATGTTGGAATACCCGCAGTATACGAAACCCGAAATTTTGGAAATTAAAGATTTAAAATTGAAAAACAAAAAAATTAAAGTGCCGAAGGTTTTACTTACGGGGCATCATAAAAATATTGAAGAGTGGAGAAGGGAAGAGGCATTGAAAAGAACAAAGAAGAGACGCCCGGAATTGCTAAATTAACCTAATTATATTAATTATTCTCCCCTGTTAGGTATTGGCCGGAGGGTGTGATAATTGTTCTGACAATAATTGGGAATTTAGGAGCTTGATATTGTTTAGAGTAGTTAGGATAATTAGGTTAAGTACTATAACTTATGGTTAAAAATTTTATAGTTGAAGATTTAAAAACCCGGCTTGATAAATTTTTATCGGAGCAGTTACAGGGTGTTAGTCGCTCTCAAATTCAAAGAGATGTTGAGGCGGGTTTGGTTATGGTTAACGGTGTTGTTCAGAAAGAAAGTAAATTTGTTGTTCGAAAAGGTAACGCTGTAACTTATGAACAGAAGGAGAGTCTAAATTCAAAATTTGAAATTCAGGCAACCAATACTCCTCTTACTGTCTTGTATGACAATCAGGGCTTGTTGGTAATAGACAAGCCGGCAGGCCTTACAGTACATCCTGGAGCTGGTTTTAAAGGTGAGACTTTGGCTTCTGCTTTGCTATATCATTTTCCTGCTTGCGGAGGAAACAACATTCAATTAGTGGGTGAAGAAGGTAGGCCTGGTATAGTTCATCGTTTAGACAAGGAAACCAGTGGGGTTATTTTGGTGGCTAAAACGCAGAGTATGTACGAGTATTTGAAAGACGCCTTTTTTGAAAGAAAAGTAAAAAAGGAATATATTGCGTTGGTAGCCGGCCGGGTAGAAAAACAGTTTGGTAAAATAGATCTGCCCATTGGAAAGAGTAAGACTGATTTTAGAAAACACGATGTAAAAAATACTATTGAGCCAAAAGAAGCCTTAACGGAGTATAGAGTTCTTGAATATTTGGAAGGGTCCGGACTTGACCAATATACCCTACTTCTGGTAAAATTACACACAGGCAGGACTCATCAGATACGTGTCCATATGAAGGCCATAGGCCACCCGCTTATGGGCGACAGTCTATATGGGGGCAAAAGGGCGCAAATTCCAGGGCTTTTCAGACAATTTCTGCACGCAAGAAAAATAGAAGTTAAACTGCCCGACGGTACATGGATAGAAGCAGAAAGCAGTATCCCAGCCGATTTAAAAAATGTTCTCAGTAAACTTGATAGTAAAACTTATAAGAATTTATAGTACTTATTAATTCGAAATTGAATTTATGAAATTAGTAAATCACATACAGGACACTCAGTTAAAGCAATTGCCAGAATTTAAAACAGGCTATACTGTTCGTGTTCACCAAAAAGTTATAGATTTAATTACTGACCCAAAGAGCGGTAAAGTTACCGGTAAGAAAGAACGTGCTCAGGTTTTTGAAGGTTTGGTTATTGCAAAAAAGAACGGCAAGGGCATAACTGGAACTTTTACCGTTAGGAAAATTTCCTCGGGGCTAGGAGTTGAACGTATTTTTCCTCTTCATTCCAATAACATAGTAAAGTTAGAAGTTGTAAGAACTCCAGACGTAAGAAAGGCTAAAATATACTATGTAAGAGAAAGACAGGACAATTCTCCGAGAGCCCGCAAAGTTAAAATTGTAAAGAAATAATTTATTCCCATTCCGCCGTAAGGTGGGGTGGGGATTTTTTTGGGCTATTTGACAAAAGATATTTGTTTGATAAATTTACAAAAGAGATGAAAGCAATTAGAAGAAAACAGAATACTTGGAAAAGAGCAAAGCTTGTTTTTAATTTTTTATATTTTACCCCGTCACTTATATGATGGGGTATTTTTTTGGTCCGAAATAAGGGTTATATAGCAATTACCTATATTTTGGGCCCGAAAAGCGGGCAAAAAAACCACAAGGAGAGGGAAATGCCAGTTAGGGATATGAGTGAACCAGGCGTAGCCTGGTGTCAGAGCGTGTTGTGTGATGGACCGAGAAAGTCGGTCGACGGAAAGTGTGAGGATTGTCATAAGCCTCTGTTTGTTTCAACACAGCCGCCGGTTAAATCTCCGCTGCGCTACACACTTCAAGCAACGGGTAAGTAATATCACTTACCCTTTTTTTATATACAAAATAAAGATGATGGTCATTTTCATTAACAGGGAAAGCCACAAGTAAGCAAAAAGGCAGCAATCAAATGCTGCCTTTTTTATTTACACTTTTAATAGATGGTACATCTTACATCATAAATCCTAAATTATCTTTAACACTTTCCAGAACGCTTTAATGTATTCTGCACGGCGGTTTTGGTATTTTAAGTAATAAGCGTGTTCCCATACGTCTAAGCCTAAAATAGGAGTTAAGCCCATCATAATTGGTGCATCTTGTTGGGGCAGATTTTGAATTTTTAACTTGGAGGTTTGGTCGTCTCGAACTAGCCAGGTCCAGCCACTACCAAAAACTTTTAAAGCAGAGTCGTTGAACTGTTTTTTAAATTCCTCCACAGAACCAAAAGTGTTGGTAATTTCTTTTTCGATCATTGCGTCTTGCTGGTTTGAAGGGTCTAGGTACTTCCAAAACAAGGAATGGTTAAAGTGTCCGCCCCCGTGGTTCTTTATGGCCGTCCGGTCAGGTTCGTCGACTTTTAGGTTTTTTATATCAAGCAGGAGTTCTTCAATAGGCCTGCCCACCAGGTCTGGGTATTTTTCTAAGGCCGCGTTTAATTTGTCCACGTAAGTTTGGTGGTGTTTGGTATGGTGCAGTTCCATAGTTTGAGCGTCTATATAAGGCTCGAGAGCATTATATGCGTATGGTAAAGGGGGTAAAGTATGTTTCATATAAATTCGCAGATGCGCGGATAAAAGGATAACACAGATGTAGATGGTTATATTAATTTCTAGTCACGGATCCGCGGCATCTGGTTAATCTGTGTATCCGTGAATAAATGAATTATAGCAGCTTTGACATTAAAGAAAAATTATGATATGCTACGGTTAATAAAATCAGATTAATTTACGAAAGTTAAGGCAGCGACGTAAGCAATTATTTATTTTTTCCTTGTTTTAGCCCGTGATTTTGTTTTATAAAAACATCACAAGACCTCTAAGAAATAAACTGATATAACATCAGGTGTTTTTGCTTATATTTATTGCCTTATACTTTTGAACAGTATAAGGAATTTTATGTTTGTATATTTAATTTTAGGTTTGGTTGTGGGGGGGTTGTTTGGCTATATAGTTAGGCAGCAAATGGCCGCAAAAACTATTGGTGGAGCCGAGAGTAAAGCGGCAAAGATCTTGGAAGAAGCTAAGGCCAAGGAAAAGGAAATGCTTTTAGAGGCCAAGGCTAAGTCCTTGGAAATGATAGAGCAAGCCAAAAAACAGGAAACGGAGTTTAGAGCACAGATTGTAAGGTTTGAGGAAAGAATAGATAGGAAAGAAAAGGAATTAGACATAAAGTCTGCGCAGTTAGATAAGCAGAAGTCCGAGCTTGAGAAAAAGGGGGAAGAGATAAAAGCAACAGGTGAAGAAATAAAAGAAATGAGAGCTAAGGTCATTGCTAACTTGGAAAAAGTGGCAGGTATGACAAGAGAAGAGGCTGGTAAGGTTTTGTTAGACAATGCTGAAAAGCTAGTCAAAGAAGAAATGTTGTCTTTACATAGGAAGCTTTTGAACGAAGCTCATGAAAGTGCTGAGAGAGAGGCTAGAAATATAGTTGCGCAAGCAATAGAGCGAGTGGCTAGTGAGGTTACGAGCGAGACCACAACTACCACGGTTACTATCCCTAGCGAAGAAATGAAAGGCCGTATTATTGGTAAAGAAGGGCGCAACATTCGTGCTTTTGAACAAATGATGGGGGTTGAAATCCTAATAGATGACTCACCTGATACGGTGGTTATTTCGGGTTTTAATTCTATACGAAGGCATATAGCTAAGTTAACTTTAGAAAAGTTGGTATCTGACGGGCGTATACATCCAGCACGCATAGAAGAAGCTTACGAAAAGAGTAAGGCAGAAATATCTGAGCAGATTAAGCAGGCTGGTGAAGCTGCTGTATACGAACTTGGTATTACGACTTTTCCGCCTAAATTGGTGCAGTTAATTGGCCGTATGATGTTTAGGACTTCCTATGGACAGAATATTTTACGCCATAGCGTGGAGATGGCTAAGTTAGCTGCTTTAATGGCAGAAGAATTGGGTGCCGATATTCAAATTGCTAAACAAGGTGCTTTGCTCCATGATATTGGTAAGGCGCTAGATCAGGATTTGGAAGGCAGTCATGTGGAGTTGGGTAAGAAGGTGGCTGAAAAGTTTGGTTTGGATGCCAGAATTGTAGAAGCCATAGCTTCTCACCACCATGATACCGACGTGACTGGCAAAAGCGAAGCCGCGCAAAGCGTTGAAGCTATAATTGTTGATGCCTGCGACAATATTTCCGGGGCAAGGCCAGGCGCTAGAAAAGATACTTTAGAAAACTATATAAAGCGTTTAACTGACCTGGAGAACATTGCCAACGGCTTCGATGGTGTGGAAAAAACTTATGCTATTCAAGGTGGCCGTGAAATTCGCGTATTTGTTACTCCGGCTAAATTGGACGATTTGGGCTGTCAAAAGTTGGCAAGAGAAATTGCTAACAAGCTGGAAGCAGAGCTTAAATTTCCTGGTGAAATTAAAGTGCATGTTATAAGAGAAACAAGGGTAATAGAATATGCGAGATAAAAAAAAGAACGCTTTGGCGCGTTCGTGAGTTGGTCTGAGACTTATTCTTCGGTATGGGCTGGGGTGGCTCTGTCAGCGTATAACCACCTGACTTGCCTGCCCAGAAACTTAAAACCTTGAGCGAGTTCGGCGTCTGCCGACTGCCCTATTGGGACGAAGACTGTTATTTTGTCGCCAATAGCTTCCACCCTAAGTCCCTTGTACCGAGGGAACTGTTGGAAAAATGACCGGGTTAAGTTAATTGCCCTCGCTATGGGGACAAAAGCTACCCGGATGTCGGGGTGAATATGTTTCTGGACAAATCTTTGTCCAGCCTTGAGGTCTTCCAAGTGCTCGACCCCGATCATAATATGTGGGGCATTGGAGCCCGGGGGGTAGCCGATTGAGGCAGTTCTCGGCCCGTTGCTAGTCGCATTATAGGCGAATCCTCGCGTGATTGCCTCTTTTGCTTCTCGAAAATCAGTTATTTTTTGCATTGATCCCTCTTTGCACTAAGAATGGTAATTACTGTATCGAAAATTAACTTTTATGTCAAAAATACTTTTCATCGGAGATATTGTTGGTAAACCTGGGCGAAAGTCGTTGGCCCAGGTTTTGCCTATGTGGAAAGAAAAATATAAACCTGACGCGGTAATTGTAAACACAGAAAATGCCGCACACGGCAAAGGAGTTACTCTTTCAACTTTGTCTGAAATAGATGTTTTGGGGGTGGACTGTTTTACCGGCGGTAATCATAGTTTTGACAAGGAAGATCAAGTTAAAGTGTGTTTTGAAAAATATCCTAAACTTATTCGCCCGGTTAACTTACCTGGTACTTTTGAGGGGTATGGGTTTTATAGGTTCTCCAAACCTGTAGTTGTTCCATTTATGGAGCCTGATAAATCAGGCAACTACAAGACAGTAGATCAGCAGTTCCTAGTTATAAACCTCCACGGCACAGTTTTTTGCGAAAAGTTTTTTGACGGACAGTTAAGTAATCCCTTTTTGGAAGTCGATCGTATTCTAAAGCAGGAGGCACAAAAAGGTGATATAATACTGGTAGATTTTCATGCTGAGGCAACAAGTGAAAAAAAGACTTTAGGGCACTACTTAGACGGCAGGGTATCGGCAGTAGTGGGAACACATACTCACGTGCCGACAGCAGATGCTCATATAATGCCAAAGGGTAGTGCATATATTACAGACGTGGGCATGGTGGGCACTAGAGATAGTGCGCTCGGTACGAAATTTGAAAATGCCCTGGCAAAGTTTTTGGACCCGGAGCTAAAGTTTAAAAATGAGGTGGAAGAGAGTGGGGTAATTCAGGTAAATGGTGTTCTAATTGAAATTGGTGAGAATCAAAAAGCTGTGAGGGTTGAGAAACTGTACGAAGAAATTTCAAATATCAAATAACAAATTTCAAATAAAGCTACAAAGATCAAATATTAAATTCTCAAGGCTTTATAACTTAGAAAGGTGTAACAAATAACTAGGGATAATTTTATGGAGCTTACACAAGAACATTTTGATAAAACTCTTCAAAATCTTGTTTCAAAAAAAGATTTGCAAAACTTGGCAGGCAAGGGTGATTTAGCCTTACTAAGAGAAGATATAGAGGAAATCAAAGTTCAAAATTCAGCCATAGTAGAGACGTTGAATGTCCATACCAATGTATTGGATCAGTTAGTTAAACAAACTAAAGATTGGAATACTGAAATGGTAATGGTAAGAGCAAGGCTAGACAGGCATGACCAATGGTTTAAACAAATGGCTGAAAAAATAAATATAAAATTGGACTACTAAACATGAGTAAATTTTTAAATCCAAGTGAAATAGTGGCGCAAATGGGGCTTATGCAGGGACAGACCGTGGCAGATTTAGGTTGCGGCAATGGTTTTTATGTTTTGCCAGTTGCCCAACTGGTGGGTGGAGGTGGTATTGTATGGGCAATAGACGTAATGGAAGCTAAGCTTGCCGCAACGGTTTCTATTTCTAACCAGTTTGGGTATAGGAACGTTAGAATTTTACAGGCCGATTTATCTAAACCAATTTTGGACATCCCCGCAGGGAGTTGTGACGCTGTTGTAATAGGTAACATTTTGCACGAAATAAGTGACAAAGAACAGTTATTAAAAAACGCTTACAGGTTCTTAAAAAGTTCAGGCAAGTTGTTGGTTGTAGAGTGGAAAAAAGCTCTCGCCCCTATGGGCCCTTCCATAGATAAAAAAATAGACCAGACACAAGCAGAGACATGGTTAATGAATTTAGGACTTAGAAAATTGAAAGAACTTAATGCAGACAATTACCATTATGGGTTATTGTTCGAAAAAATATAATAATTAGCACAAAAGTACCAAACATATATTTTGTATTTTGGCACTTCTCGTAATTTAGTTATTTATGAAAGAAATTTTTTCTTCAGAATTTTTATTTCAAATAGACAGGGTAATGCTTCACGACATAGATAAGGCCTTGGGTTTTTTTGGAGCAGGTTTCTTGGTTTTAGGATTGGTTTTTAAGCTGGCCGCCTTGTATGCACCAACGCCGGTTGACGCAAAGTACAGAAACAAATTTTTTAGTATTTTATTTTTTACCGGAATTTACGAGACGGCTTGGTTTGGCTTAAGATTTCAAAATATAACTTTTTTTGGCTCCCACTTTGTTGCTTTCTTGGGCCTTTTAGTCGGTGTAGTCTGTGCATTGGTCGTTTTGGTTAAAACCTTTAAAACTTATAAAACCGAAAAACAAAGTTGGGAAGCCGAGCAGTTAAAATTAAAATATTTACCTAAGTAAGGTTAATACCGATAAACTGATTGTAAGCGGATAAATGGAACGTTACTGATTTTATATCTGAAGGTGTCAGCCTATCTGCGGTAGAAGGTCCGTGTTTGAGTTATGCTTAACTTATTTAGAAAAAAGAGCACAAGCGTAGAAAAACCTAAGACCTTAGGTCAGCTTGGTGAAGAATTTGCGCAAACCGTTTATTTGCAAAACGGTTTTAAGATAATTGGGGCCAATGTTTTTAATACAAAGGGTCTGCGGAGGGGGGAGATTGACTTTGTTGCATCAAACAAGCAAAAAATTATATTTGTTGAAGTTAAGACTAGGTCCGGTGGTTCTCGTTTTGGTAGCGCAGAGGAGTCGGTAAACTTTTTTAAGCAGCAAAAAATATTGAAGGCAGTTAAATGGTATTTGCTGGCAAACCCAGAATATGTAAAATTAATCCCGCAAATAGACGTATGTATAGTGGAGCATGGTTTGGTTGACAAAACATTTAATTGTGCTAAAATAATATCGAATGCAGTTGAAGACATTAATTCCGGATGAGCGAAGGCTCGTCTTTTTTATTAGCCCGCGGATACGCACATAATGCGGATACCGCAGAAAAAACAAAGCAGTCAGATGTTGTCGCGTAATCCGCGTCATCAGCGTGTCTGCGAAAAATTTATGAACGACCAATTACTCCAAGCTTTGGAGCAAATAGAAGAAGAAAAGGGGATTTCAAGGGACGAACTTTTGAGTATGATAGAAACAGCTTTGGCCGCAGCTTTCAGGAAAGACTATGGCGAAAAAAACCAGAACGTGGTGGTTAAGTTTGATCCGGAAAACATGGGAGTGAAGGTTTGGGACATAAAGACAGTGGTGGCTACTTCGGAAGAAGCCGCAGAAGACCCACAGAAATTAATTGACGTGGAAGCAGCTCAGGAAATGAAGAAGAAGGCCCAGGTTGGAGACGAAATTTCAACCGACATTACTCCTAAAAGTGGAACAAATTTTGGACGTATTGCTGCTCAAACAGCCAAACAAGTCATAATACAGAAGCTTCGTGAAGCTGAAAGAAATTTGCAGTTTAGTGAGTTTAAGTCCAAAGAAAGAACATTGGTAAATGGTGTAGTTCAGCGTGTTGAGGGGGAGACGGTGTTGGTAGATATGGGTAAATCGACCGGTGTACTTTTTCCGTCTGAGCAAATTCGAGGAGAAAAGTATTCTTTAGGACAGAGGCTTAAAGTTTTAGTCCTCCATGTGGAGCCCGCAGCAAAGGGTCCTAAAATAACTCTGTCTCGTTCTCATCCTGACATGGTTAGAAAGCTTTTTGAGCTTGAGGTGCCGGAAATTTATAATGGTAGCGTAGAAATAAAGTCAGTGGCCCGTGAGGCTGGCAGTAGGAGCAAAATTGCAGTTATTGCCAACCAAGACGGTATAGACCCAATTGGCAGCTGCGTAGGCCAAAAAGGTAGCCGTGTGCAAACTGTAATGGCGGAACTTGGCGGTGAAAAAATTGACATTATTGAATATAGTGACGATCCGGTAAAGTTTATTGCCAACTCTTTGTCACCGGCAAAAATTTTAAACGTTCAACTGGATGAGGATGCTAAGGAAGCTAAAGTGGGTGTTTTAGAAGACCAATTGTCTTTGGCTATAGGTAAAGCTGGTCAAAACGTTCGTCTTGCCGCCCGCCTGACCGGCTGGAAAATAGATATTAATGGGGAGAAAATAGAAGGACAGACAGAAAATTCAGAAGCGGAAAGTCAGAATGAAGAAGTGGCAGAAAGCCCGGAAGAAGCGTCTTAATTGAAATTTAGAGATAAAAAACCTGCCCGCAACTTGTAATGACTTATAGACAGCAATATTGATATTTATCAGTAAACTTTATTAGCACAGCCAGAAGTTGGCAGGCGGGCCAAAATGGAAAATGACAAAGTAAAATTATATATTTTAATTTGGAATTGTCCTTTTAATATTTGATATTTAAATTTTAAATTTACTACTATGCCCTTAGTTCCAATAGTTATAGAAAAGTCTCCTTTAGGAGAGAGAGCTTACGACATATATTCTAGGCTTCTAAAAGAAAGAATAATTTTTTTAGGTGAGCCAATAGACGACGCTGTTGCTAATACGCTTATTGCGCAGCTGTTATTTTTAGACGCCGAAAATAATAAAGAAGATATAAAACTTTATATAAATTCGCCAGGTGGTTCTGTTACTTCTGCTATGGCTTTATATGACACCATGCAGCATGTAAAGGCAAATGTTTCGACTATATGCATTGGCCAAGCAGCTTCGGCCGCCGCCGTGCTTTTAGCTTGCGGCGAAAAGGGTAAGCGCTTTAGTTTGCCAAATTCAAGAGTTTTAATCCATCAAGTAATGGGTGGTTTTGAAGGCCAGCAGAAGGACGTGGAAATACATGCAAAGGAAATGCTAAGGGTAAAAAACCAGTTAAACCAAATTTTAAGCAGGCATACAGGCCAAAATATAAAGAAAATAGAGCAAGATAGCGACCGAGATTATTTTATGTCTGCCGATGAAGCTAAAAAGTATGGTATAATAGATAAAATAATACAGTAATCTGTTTTTATGAAACCAAAACAAAAACAAAAGGGTTTTACTTTAATTGAGTTGCTAGTGGTTATTTCAATAATTGGTCTTTTGGCTTCTGTGGTTTTGGTTTCCTTAAACTCTGCCAGGCAAAAGTCCAGGAACGCAAAAAGATTGGCCGATGCTAACCAAATTGCGAAGGGGCTTGAAATCTTTTATAACCAAGCTCTGTCTTACCCTACTGGCACAGGTGCGGTAGGCGGAACTTATACTGTGGCTGGAGGGGCGGTTATGGGTAGTAGTCTTTTGCAGGCTGTTAATTCACTGGGCACCTTTAACATGACCCCGACCTTTATGACTTCTGTACCTACAGCACCTACTCCGGCTGATGGCAGCTGCGATGCGAGCAATAACAGGTACATGTACGAAGCAAATAGTTCGGGTACAACATATACGCTTTCATTTTGTCTGGGTGCTACTACGGGTAATTATACGCCAGGGGTGAAATATTTAACTCCAAGCGGAGTAAGATAGTTTTAATTTTTTTAAAAGAAGGCTTTAAAAGGCCTTCTTTTTTTGTTTAGTAAAAAATTATATAATAAATTTTTATGTGGCATAAAAATTATACAATTGTTGATGTCGAAACTACAGGCGGCTCGCCTTTGCTCAGTCGGGTTATTGAAATTGGTTTAATAAGAGTGGAAAAAGGAGAGGTCGTTGAAAGGTTTAAAAGTTTAATTAATCCCCAAATAGAAATCCCTCAATTCATAACAGAAATGACCGGCATAAAAAATAGCATGGTTAAGAAAGCTCCTACTTTTGAAGAACTGTCGGAAAATTTGCTACCTCTATTTGAAGATAGTGTTTTTGTGGCGCATAATAGTAATTTTGATTATTCTTTTTTGAAGGCTGAATTTGCTAAAGCTGGCCTGGTTTTTAGTTCTGAAACTTTGTGTACAGTAAGGTTGTCGCGTATACTCTTTCCGCAGTACAAGCGGCATAATTTAAGTACTTTAATAGAACGCTTTGGGTTTAAGTGTAAAAATAGACACAGGGCATATGACGACGCTAAAGTTCTACTTGATTTTTTAAAACATGTAGACAGAACTTTGGAACCTAAAGTAATATTGCGTGCAATAGATTCTGCAATAAAGAAAATTTCACCAGCCCGTTTTCGGACTAAGCTGCAAAAAGACGAACTTAGAGAGCTGGAGTATATTAGTGAAATATAAGTCCCCAGCCGAGCCTGTGTGTGCCTTTTTTGCCGCATGAGTTGCTGCTAAGACCCACGTTTATGTGCATATATAAACCGCCCAAAACCTCTGGAAAAAGGTATTCAGGGGTTTAAAAATGTACTCTTGACAACTTTTTAAAAACCATATAATATTAAATAAGGATTTAAGAGTATCCGCCTGCTAGCGGACCTGGAGATTAAAAAAG
The DNA here is from genome assembly GCA_016788665.1 of Candidatus Doudnabacteria bacterium. Lineage (GTDB taxonomy): Bacteria > Patescibacteriota > Doudnabacteria > UBA920 > UBA920 > JAEUSF01. Next base: position 140,363 of record JAEUSF010000001.1, read on the forward strand.
GCATAAAACACTTGTTCAACTTTGCTCTTATGTATACGCATTGACGTAGATTATAAGGGATCTTGCAAAATGCAGGAGATATGAACACTATCCTCAAAATCGGGATGTGTTTTTTGTTCGCTAAAAACTTTGAATTAACGTAGATAAGTGCGCAGAAAGTACGCTAATAAATTAGCGACCAATCCGCGTAGTTATCCGCGATTAATCCGCGGCTGTTCTTTAACAGCTGAATAGTGACTAGAACATAAATATCTTCCCAGATATTTATGAAGTACAAAACCATCGCGTCTCCCTATGGGAGATGCGGTTTGCGTCAATTTAATTGAGTTCAATGATTTCTGTGAAAACAGAAAAAATGTTTTGATAGGTTTGCATTTACTAAATAAATCTATCGCCAGATCTTGTATCTTCTGATACGGGTCAAAACACTAGTTATAGTTTTGTTCAGCCTATGGCCGGACGTAAGAAATTATAATTAGTTTTATTAAGAGTTTGATCCTGGCTCAGGATGAACGCTGGCGGCGTGCCTAAGACATGCAAGTCGAGTGGGTTTAGACCCACGGCGAACGGGTGAGTAATACTCAGGAACTTTTTTCAAGTCGGGCATAACCAGCCGAAAGGTTGGATAATTCCCGATACGTCGTAAGACGAAAGTAGCAATACGCTTGAAGTGAGGCCTGGGCACCATCAGCTAGTTGGTAGGGTAATGGCCTACCAAGGCTATGACGGTTAGCGGCCCCGAGAGGGGGAACCGCCACACTGGAACTGCGACACGGTCCAGACTCCTACGGGAGGCAGCAGTTTGGAATATTGGACAATGGGCGAAAGCCTGATCCAGCGACGCCGCGTGGACGATGAAGGCCTTCGGGTTGTAAAGTCCTTTTGGCAGGGAAAAATCTTTGATTGTACCTGCAGAATAAGAGGTTGCTAACTCTGTGCCAGCAGCAGCGGTAATACAGAGACCTCAAGCGTTATCCGGAATCATTGGGCGTAAAGCGTACCGATAGGTGGTTTAGAAAGTCAGAAGTGAAATCTTAAGGCTTAACCTTGAGACTGTCTTTTGAAACTTCTAAACTAGAGGGGCAAAGAGGAAGCTGGAACGAACGGTGTAGTAGTGAAATGCGTTGATATCGTTCGGAACACCAATAGCGTAGGCAGGCTTCTGGGTGCCACCTGACACTGCTAGGACGAAAGCGTGGGGAGCGATAAGGATTAGATACCCTTGTAGTCCACGCTGTAAACGATGTACGTTCGGTGCTAGAGAGTATCGACCCTCTTTGGTACCTAAGCTAACGCGTTAAACGTACCGCCTGGGGAGTACGGCCGCAAGGCTAAAACTCAAAGGAATTGACGGGGACCCGCACAAGCGGTGGAGCATGTGGTTTAATTCGACGGTAAGCGAGGAACCTTACCAGGGCTTGACATGTAGCTGCATATACCAGAGATGGTATAGCCTTCGAGGGTGCTACACAGGTGCTGCACGGTTGTCGTCAGCTCGTGCCGTGAGGTGTTCACTTAAGTGTGAAAACGAGCGCAACCCCTACGGTGAGTTACAAGTGTCTCACAGAACTGCCGGCGTCTAAGCCGGAGGAAGGTGGGGATGACGTCAAATCAGCGTGGCTCTTACGCCCTGGGCGACACACGTGCTACAATGGGAATCTACAAAGGGACGCCAAAGCGCAAGCTGGAGCAAATCCTTTAAAACTTCTCTCAGTTCGGATTGGGGGCTGCAACTCGCCCCCATGAAGCTGGAATCGCTAGTAACCGTGGATCAGCCTCGCCACGGTGAATACGTTCTCGGGTTTTGTACACACCGCCCGTCAAGCGATGGGAGCCGGGGGTATCTGAAATCTACTTTGTGGATGAGGGTAAAACCGGTGACTGGCGCTAAGTCGTAACAAGGCATCGGTAGCGGAAGCTGTCGATGGATCACCTCCTTTCTAAGGAATAAAATATACCAGCTGAATTTTTTCGAAGATTCTGTCTGGTACATTCCATGGTCGTCATCTTCTATTTCGATAGAAGGTGCACATTCTCTTACGATTTGATGCAATTGGTGTTGTACGCCCTGTAAAAAGGGTATTCTAGTCACTATCTAGTTGTTAAAATACAAATTTTAAAATCACTCTCAAGGAAACTTAAGAGTGATTTTTTTATACATGGAGTTTAAATATAAAAAGACCGCTTCATACAAATAGAAGCGGGTGTTGTTTTTTTTGACGCGGCTATTTTTCGCGGTCAATAATAATGCCGAACTGTTCGTCCAGGTTACAAATCCGTTCCCGCAAGTCCGGGCCCGGCTTTGCACGCTCAGCTTCTAGCTTCTCAAAGTATCTTTCGCAGCCGGGTGGCATAAAGCACAGTATAAGCTGACCTGGGCTTTCCCCGACGTTTCTGAAGTGGTGCTGGATTCCTGTGGGTCCTGTCAGCCTATCTCCCGCGGACAGCTTGATGGGCAGTTTGTTGCCCATGTAAAATTCAAAAACTCCTTGGAGGACTATAAACTCCTCGGTTTCTCGGGTGTGAGTGTGCGGCGGCGGGCCTTCGCCCGCCGGAACGTTGAGTTCCACCATGGAAAACTCAGGCCTCACCAAAATAGTTCTGGCGTACGGCTGTGGCATAGTAGCCTCCTTGTTTCTGAACAAAGTTCTCCAAAGTTTAACATAAAAGCGGCAAGTGTTCAACGACGACTGCATTTAAAAAATATATTAAAAAACCCTTCTTGAGAGCAGAAGGGTTTTTTTAAAAAAAGTTTTATAGCCCAAACCTTTGTTTGGCAATTTCTTGGTTAATGCCGTTTATAAGGTTAGTAAACCCTAAATCTTTCAGGATTTGAATAGCCAAGCCGGAGCGGCTACCGGTTTTACAGTAAATAATAATAGGAGAATCTTTTTCTATGTCTTTAAGTTCGGGAGCACCTTTCATTAGGCTTTCGGAGGGCACATTTATTGCACCGGGTACGTGTGAAAAAGAAAATTCTAAAGGTTCCCTTACGTCGACTAGTATGTAATTAGTTTCAGGCATAATTATTTGTCGCAGGTATTACATAGGCCAAAAAATTCTAAGGAATGTTCTTTAATTTTAGAAAAGCCCGGAATTTTGGTTTTGGGCAGGCGTACTTCACAGTTTTCCAGGTCGGCAATTTTGCCGCAACTGGTACAGACCAAATGGTGGTGATGCGAGTGAGGTATCTCGTAGTGTATTTCTTTGTCTGAAATTCTTAGTTTTTTTATTATGCCCATTTCTGCTAGGCTTTCTACGTTTCTGTATAAAGTGACCAGGTCTATTTTTCCAATGCTCTTATAAAGTTTGGCAATTTCTTTTACGGCAAGAGGTTTTTTGTTGTGTTTAAAAATGTCTAAAAGCCCTAGTCTGCCAGGGGTAACTTTAAGCCCGTTGTCTTTTAGTGTGGCCGATATCTCATTTGTGTGTTGGCTGCATTTCATGGGTTAAATATAGCAAAAGTTTGGCCTCTTGACAAATGCAAGTCATTTGCATTAAGATATAGCAATGCTGAAACGGATGTTGGTGTTTTGGTTTTTTGTTCCATGTTTCGCTCAGGGGCAGGAGACGCGGTTTGGCGGGCTTTTAGAAAAACCAGATCAGGCTCATAACCATTCCTCTGTAAATGGGTTTTCTTCCCGCGGCGATATTTCAAAGGAGGAGGGTGCCAGTTTTCGTGTACCGTTGAATTATAAGTTTGCTTACGGATGGGAATCAGTCAGGCTTTTGCCGGTCGAACGAGTTAAGAAGGCTCTGGAGATGGGGCTTCGCGAACGCCAGCTTTTGTTTCCGGATGAGAGGCTGGAATTTATAAAAGAAGCTTGGGAGGAAGTAAAGTTACGGCATGCAACTCGGCATCTCTTCGCCATGGATAAGTTTGGCCGAATTTGCCTTATCCAAGACGTGGGCCGTTGTAGCATAATTGCTTGGGTGTCTCCAAAAGGCACTTGGCATAAGCTAGGAGTTTTTTTTGCCAAGAAGGTCGCCTTGCCTGCTGCCCAGGCTTTGGGGCTTTCGTTGGTTTATACGCCTGTGCTTCGCGCTGTAGGGGGCGGTGTAGCGGTGGGAGTAGGAGGAACGGGCGGTTCGGTGGGCTGTCACCAAGATGGCGCAGCAATTCATTGCGGCGCACACTAAGCTTTGTGGCGGGCTTTGGGAAGACCAGAGACCGCCGCCATTTTTAACAAATGCAACATATTTGCATTAAAAATATTTATATGCCGGAAGTCGCTTTAAATTTTAGCTGGATTAAGAAGTTGTTTGTAGACGGTAAAAAGCCGCAATTTTCAATTTTTGATTTGCCCGACAGCTCAAAAATTTTAGATGTCTCTTGTGGTGAAGGAAATTTGCTTAAGTGCCTTCAGAATAACAACCCGAGTTTAAGACTATATGGACTGGATATTTCTAAAAAAGTCATAGAAACTGCGAAAGCAAGGTTTCCGAAAATAAATTTTTGTGAAGGTCAGGCAGAAGCTTTGCCTTTTTCAGAAAAAAGTTTTAAAGCCGTGGTAACCAGTATGGCTTTGCACCACTATAAAAATCCCAAAGAAGTGTTTAAGGAAATTGCCAGGGTTTTAGAGCCTGAAGGCTTGTGTTATTTGGTAGACTACGTGCCCAAAAATAAATGGTCACAGAGACTAAATAACCTATTTGGTTGTCACGAGCCTTATCATTTTGAAAAGTACTACACCAGTCAGGAAATAGAGGATATTGCAAGTTCGGAAGGTTTAAAATTTATTGCAAAAAATGAAATAAATTTTTTCTATGCACAAACCAGAATGGTTTTTATTAAAATTAATTATTTTAGGAATCTATGAAAAATAAATTAGTAGTCTTTCTAATATTTTTTTTATGTTTGGTTTTTACCCGAATAATTGCCGCTGCGCCATCGCAGGTTGAAATGCCAGGCACGGTGGGAGAAGCGTTAATGGAGCCGGAGTTGGTGAGTCACGATAAGTTAAGGCAGGTGCATATTACAAAAACTGAGGCCAAAAATTTGGTAATTGACGAAGCTTATATAAAGAATTTAATTACTTTAACATTTAATCAAATGTTGTCAGAAGGCCTTTTGAAGGGTGAAAAAGGCGATCCGGGGGTTAGTATAAATAGTATTGACCCAGATGTTGTTGGTTTTCAGACTGCTTATATACCCGGAGCTTTTGTTGGTCCGGACGTTGGTACGGTTTTTGCCGCGACCAATTTGTCTTCCGATGTTCTGATTTCTAATAGTGCCAATTTTAATAGTCTTGAGCTAAGTGGAGATTTGAGTGTGGAGGGAGGGGTAAATTTTTCGGGCGAGGCAAGTATGGCAACGACTTCGGTTACCGCTTTGTCCGTATTTACAATAAGCAGTCAGGCGGGGGCCTATTTAAGCGAAGGTGGTGACTGGGTTAATGCTTCAAGCCGTGAGCTTAAAGAGAATTTGGCAACTACTTCACCAAACGAAATTTTAGAAAAAATCGCCAATTTGCCTATATACTCCTGGAATTATAAAAACCAAAGCTCTTTAATTACTCATACAGGTCCAATGGCCGAAGATTTTTACGAAATCTTTAAACTGGGCGGTGAAAATGCCAGTACTTCTATTTCCACCATAGATACTTCAGGTGTGGCCTTGCTGGGAATTCAGGCATTAAATGAAAAAATAAAAAACTTAACAGACTTAGGCTGGATTTTAGAAGTGCTTAAAAAGTTGGGTGTAGAAATTTCTGAAAGTTTGGTTAAAGCAAAAAATTTAGTGGCAGATAAAATTTCTACAAAAAATTTAGAAGTGGGTTCGGGTGAATTGCCTACGGGGATTACAATTTACGACTCTGTTACACGGGAGCCGGTGTGTATTTTTTCGGAAAATGTCAGTTTAAAATTACACCTAGGTAAGTGCGGGGACACCGATGTGCAAAAGGAGGAACGGGAAAATTTGGGCACGATAAATGCAGAAGGGTCTCGAGTGGAGATGCATGAATTAACTGAAAGCAGTGTTGATAATAATCTTTCTGGTGAAGAATTAAACGAAAACATTGGAGTAGAAACGGCTTCAAATGAGCCTGAAAATGGCTCGCTGGAGACCAATGTTGAAAAAAATATACAATAAGGTAAACTGAATATATGAATATAATTTGGATTTATGTTATGTTAGCGGTTCTGGTAGTTAGTCTTATTTCTTTTGTCGGCGTATTTACGTTGGCTATAAAAGAAGACAGGTTGAAGAAATGGCTTTTGTCGTTGGTTAGTTTTTCCGCTGGTGCTTTGTTGGGCGATGTGTTCATTCATATTTTGCCGGAAATGGCCGAGGGTGGGTGGCCGGAGTACGCGGGTTATTATTTGTTGTTTGGGATTTTAACTTTTTTTATTTTAGAAAAATTTGTTTTTTGGCACCACTCACACAGCGAACATGACGAGTCGGTCCATTCTTATACATATTTAAGTTTGGTGAGTGACGGTTTGCATAACTTAATAGACGGTATGATAATAGCCGGTGCTTTTTTGGTTAGTCCTGCTTTGGGTTTGGCTACGACGCTAGCTGTGGTATTTCACGAGATACCACAGGAGATAGGTAACTTCGCGGTTTTGGTGCACGGAGGTTTTTCTAGAACAAAGGCTTTGTTTTATAATTTTGTTTCCGCATTAACAGCTTTTTTAGGTGCTATTTTAGTTTTGGTTTTTATGAGTGGCTTTGAAGGCGCGCCTTCTTTTTTGCTTTCTTTTTCCGCCGCAAGCTTTATTTACATAGCTATGTCGGACTTAATACCTCAGCTGCATAAAGAACAAAACAAAAAAACCGCTGCTTGGCATTTGCTCTGGTTTGTGTTAGGTGTGTTTACTATGTGGTGCCTTATTTTGCTTGAATAAAATGAATAAGCATAAAAAAATTTTATTGAGCTTGGTTGCCGTTTTTATTGCCTTGCTTGCCGCAGGGCTTTTTTATGTAAAGCTTCTGCCTGTAAAAAATTTTTCTTTTCATACTGATGCGGTAGATGCAGGGCTTGGAACTTTTTCGGAAATTAGCAAGGCTAAAATACTAAAAGTTATTAGTGAGGAAGCGGAAATAACCAGCCGGTATTCGCAACTTAATGGAGTGTATGAGGCACGTATTTTAAATGGACCGGAAGCTAATTTAGTAGTAACAGCGGAGTTAAGCGAGCAGGTTACGGAACTGAATTCGCAAAAGTTGCAAGAAGGCGATGAAATTGTCATTGGAAAAATTAAAGATCCAGAGAGTTCTTCATACATTATAATAGACCGCTACAGACTTGATGCTTTAGCTTGGCTAGTTGGAATTTTTGTTTTTTTAGGGTTGCTGTTTGGACGCCGCAAGGGGGTGCTTTCTTTAATGGGGCTCGCGTTTAGTATATTAATATTGCTAAAGTTTGTTGCTCCGAGTATTTTAGAAGGTAAAGATCCGGTTCTGGTTACAATTTTAGGAGCCGGTATGATTTCTGTGGTTTCTATTTTTTTGTCGCATGGTTTTAATAACCGGACTTTGGTTGCTGTAGTTTCCACTGTATTGGTTTTGTTATTAACATTAGTGGGGGCCTGGTCTTTTATATTGGCAGGAAAGTTTTTGGGCCTGGGTTCCAACGAAGCTCTGTATTTGGAATTGGGTTTACTGAAAGGCTTTGACTTGCGCGGAATATTTTTGGCTGGGGTGGTAATAAGTACTTTGGGAGTTTTGGACGACGTTACGACTACTCAGGCAGCGACAGTGGAAGAGATTAAGCTAGTAAAACCGGAGGCAGGGTTTCGGGAACTTTTTAGCCGAGCTAATTCTGTGGGTAAAGAACATATTTCTTCGCTTATAAATACTTTGGTGCTTGCTTATGCTGGAGCCTCTTTTCCATTTTTCCTGCTGCTAACTTTTTCCTCTACTCAGCCTTTATGGGCCGTGCTTAATAGCGAAGCTTTGGCAGAAGAAATTTTGAGAACTTTGGTTGGAAGCGCTGCTTTAATTTTGGCCGTACCGCTTACAACAGCCCTCGCTGCGTGGTATTTTAGGCAAAAACCCTAGATAAAGGCGTCTTGCTAAAAAGCTTCAAATCTGATATAATACCTTTATCATCTTCGATTAGTGAGTTAAAGTGTGAGTTACATTTTTGTAAGTTAGCCTTGGCCTTAATCGTGTTTAATATTTAGTTTAAGGGTTAATCCTCGTCTGGTTTTTATACAGAGCGGGGGTAAAGGTGAGCTCTTAAAAAAGGCCAACTAAAATGGCTAAAAAATTATTTGTAGGCAACTTGCCTTGGTCAACTACTAACGATGACCTTCAAGCAATGTTCAGCCAACACGGTGCGGTTTCTTCCGCTACCATAATTACCGACAAAGCAACTGGACGTTCCAGGGGTTTTGGTTTCGTTGAAATGGAAAATGACAACGAAGCTGATGCTGCTATTGCCGCCGTTAACGGCAGCGATATGAGCGGTAGAAAAGTTATGGTTAACGAAGCAAGACCAATGACCGAAAGACCTCCTCGAAGCGGTGGTTTCGGTGGTGGACGCGGCGGCGGTTACAACCGCGGCGGTGGCCACGGTGGTGACAGAGGCGGCAACGACCGCTGGTAATTAAGTTTTACCGAATTTACCCCGTCTCCTTTTTTAGGGAGACGGGGTTTTGATTTATAAACAAAGATTGCTATAATTATTTATATCTATGCACAGAAGACACAAATACGATATATTAGTTATTTTTAGTACGCTTGCTTTGGCAGTCAGCGTATACTTGTCTGTGGCCAAAGCTATGAGCATAAGCGTGCCGTGTGATATAACCGGCGGGTGCGAGTCCGTGCTTTCTAGTAAGTATTCAGAAATTATGGGTGTGCCTTTGTCTACTGTGGGTATAGTTTATTTTTCACTAATTTTGGTTACGGCTTTGCTGGCTAACCATTACAGAAAAGCACAAAAAGCCCTGACTTGGTTTTTAGCTGCCGGATCTTTGGGTTCTTTGGTATTTTTATTTTTACAATTTTTTGTTATACGAGCGGTTTGCCAGTATTGCCTTTTAACTGACTTAACCACAATTCTTATGTTTATACTGGATATAAACATAGAACATAAAGCGCACAGCCTAAATGTGCTATAATATCTTTAGAGCATATAAATAAAATAAAAAATAAAATTATGCCAAAAAATAATCAACCTTCAGAAGAATATAACCCACGTTGGTTTGTGTGGACCGTTGTCTTTCTGGTGGTAACCGGTGTTTCTTTGGTGGCCTTTATAACCTTGAGCGACTCAGGGTCCGATGGCTACCAAGAAGTAACAATCGGCCGGTCTGTCCGGTCATCGGGTATGAGCAGATAAATAAAAATTCCGCATAGCAATAGAGCTTGCGGATTTTTTATTTTTGTGCTATAATAGTTATAGAAGATTGCGAGCGGAGCCAAAATTAGTTCCGATCTGCAAACTACAAAATATCCTAAAAAAGGGTATAGAAACAAAAACAAAATTTAAATGGAATTCGTATTAAGTTTTTTTGGTTTGCCTCATGATTTCGGCCAAAAAGCGGACAACGCTTTGGTCCGGACTTTTTTGCATATAAAGGATCATTTTATTCCTCATCATAGGAATAATTACCATCCTCATGTTTTAGGCCACAGGACTTTGGCTTTGTTTTCTTCTTTGCTTATAGCGGTAAAAATATTTTCCATTGGGGCGGTAACGTTCGGGACGGTAGAGCCGGTTTTTTCTTCGGCAATTACTGAAAGCAATATTATTTCTTTGACCAACGCCTCAAGGGCGAGTTACAATTTGTCCTCTTTAAGTCTAAACAGCAAGCTGTCCCAAGCGGCTCAAGCAAAAGCAGAAGACATGCTGCTTAAAGGTTACTTTTCTCATAACACTCCAGACGGAAAAACTCCCTGGGACTTTGTGGTTGCCGCCAATTATAATTATTTAACAGCAGGAGAGAATTTGGCGGTGAATTTTACCGAAGCCGAAGATGTAGAAGATGCCTGGATGAATAGTCCGGGGCACAAAGCAAATATTTTAAATAAAAATTTTGAAGAAATAGGTATTGGTATAGCACAGGGAGTGTACCAGGGTAAGAACGCGGTATTCGTTGTGCAAATGTTTGGTACGGAGTCTGCTCAACAGGTGGCATTAAGCGAAGCTCCTACAGCAGTTGCGCCTCCGGCTTTGGCAAATGTTGAGCCTGTAAAAGTGAGCGAGCCTGTCAAAGAAGTGGTAAAAGAAATTTCTCCGGTACAGGTGCAAGCAAATAAAGAAAGTGTAAAAGTTGTCGAAACGACCGACGTGGCTCAGGCAAAAGAAATGCAAATATCTCAAACCAACTTTTTGCAGGAAGGACAAATTTTAAAACTCACAGCGGAAATTTTAGGTGACCCGGTAAAAGTGTTGGCTAAGTTTGGTAAGGCGGCGGTGCTACTGAGCGCAAGGTCAGACGGTTCATGGGTTGGTGAAATAAAACTTTCTAACCTTACTGGAGCTGGGTCAGGGCTTGTGCTGGAAGCTTATGATATGAGGGGTAACAAAATAAACAGCCAGGTGGCAGGTTTCGCGGGCAGTACTCAAAGCAATTTTAACGTAGTGCCAAGTGAAAAGTCGGACGAAAAAAAAGTTAGTATGTTCGGAACAGCATTTTCTCCCGAAAGGTTTGAGCAAAAGTTTTATTTGATCTCCGTAGCTATACTATTAAGTTGTCTGCTCCTTGCTATAGCTATAAAGAGGCATGTCCAGCATTTGTCCCTTATAGCCAATACTAGTTTTGTTGTAGTGCTTAGTATAGGTTTGTGGTTAAAGTAAATTTTTTAAACTTTGCTCCTTCTTTGGAATATGTTTCCAAAGAAGGAGCTTTTTTGTTTTGGACACGGTTTGAAATAAATGTTATATTTCAAACATTATTTATATACCATTTTTTATGAAAAATTTTGTTGAAGCTTTAACTTTTGACGACGTTCTTTTAGTGCCGCAGTATAGCGAAGTGGTGCCGACCGACGTAGATACTACGGGTTTTTTTACCGCCAAAATTAAACTTAAAGAACCTATAGTTTCTTCTGCTATGGATACCGTAACCGAAGGCAGGATGGCGGCGGCTTTGGCGGAGATTGGCGCGTTGGGTATAGTTCATAAAAATTTCTCGGTAGCTGAGCAGTCTAAGCAGGTTGAAATGGTGAAAGCGAAAAAAGTGGTGGGGGAAAAGCATCCTTTTGCGAATTTGGACAAGCGAGGCTGTTTAATAGTCGGTGCGGCGGTAGGGGCTAGTGGCGACTATTTTGAAAGGGCAGAGAGTTTGGTAAAGGCGGGTGTAGACGTGCTTGTAGTAGACACGGCGCACGGGCATTCTAAAAGAGTTTTGGAAGCGGTTAAAACCATAAAGCGAAAGTTAAAAGTTCAGGTGGTAGGTGGAAATGTAGCGACTTACGAAGGAACGCGGGCTTTAATAGCTGCCGGGGCAGATGCGGTTAAGGTGGGTATTGGTCCGGGCAGTATTTGTACTACCCGTATGGTTTCTGGTTGCGGAGTTCCGCAAATTTATGCAATACAAGAAGCGGTTAGAGCGGCAAAGTTTAAAAAAATTCCTGTTATTGCTGATGGTGGTATAAAGTATTCAGGCGACATAACAAAAGCTTTAGCAGCAGGTGCTTCCTCTGTTATGATTGGTTCTTTACTTGCAGGTACCGAAGAAGCTCCAGGTGAAATTTTTGAAGAACACGGCAAGCAATATAAATTTTACAGAGGCATGGGAAGTTTGGGAGCAATGAACCAGGGTAGTAAAGACAGGTACGGGCAGGAAAAAGTAGTGGGCGGGAAACTGGTGCCCGAAGGCGTGGAAGCGAGAGTGCCGTTTAAGGGTAGCGTGCTAAACATAATAGACCAGTTAACCGGCGGGCTTAGAAGCGGTATGGGTTACTCGGGGGCTAAAAATGTTTTGGAGTTACAAAAGAAAGCTAGGTTTGTTCGCATAACCGGAGCGGGCTTAAGAGAAAGCCATGTGCACGATGTGCAAATTGTTAAAAAGGCTCCGAATTACCAAGTATAAAAAATAAACCGTCTCCCTCACAGTAGGGAGGCGGTTTTAAAATAGTTTTGATACAATACATACGTTGCTATACTTTATAAATATGACAGACAAAACAGAAGAGAAAAAATACCCAAAAGCTGGAACTAAGTGGACAAAAGCCGATGACGAAGTTTTAAAGAAAGAGTATTTGGAAAAGCCAAATATGCTTTTGTCGGAGTTTGAAAATTTTGTAGACGTTTTAACTTCTAAACTAGGCCGCGCACCAGGCGGAATTAAGGCTCGGCTCGCTATGCACTTTACAAACGTTCCGGGCTGGGACTATACGAGGCAGGACGAGTTAGAAGAGCAAACAGCTCTAGCTATAAACGAAGAGCAGTCTCAAATATTAGTTAGTGAATACAAAAAATACTTGGAGCTTAAAAACGAAACTTATTTGGGTTTTATCAAACGTTTGGGGCAAATGCTGGGCGGGGTGGAAAATAAATTTTTAACTCATAGGTTAAAACAACTGATCGGCGAGATAGAAAAGTACAAGAAAGATGACGTAAGTATTTATTCTGTTTCAAAAAATGTTTTAAAAACTGAAAGCGCAGAAATTCCGGTTTTAGACTTAAGCGGTAACCGAGAGGGTTTGCAGGCTTTAGAGTTTTTAACTAACACAAGCAAAAATTTGTTTTTAACTGGTGAGGCGGGTACGGGCAAGTCGACTTTGCTAAACTATTTTCGCAAAACAACTTCCAAAAATGTGGTGGTTTTGGCGCCTACTGGGGTCGCGGCCTTAAACGTGGAAGGGCAGACTATACATTCTTTTTGCGGCTTTGGTCCGGACATAACTTTGGCGCGGGTAAAAAAGCTTATGCCTGGTATGCCCAAATTCAAACTCCTTCAAAAGTTAGACACGGTAATAATAGACGAAATTTCTATGGTGCGGGCAGATTTGCTTGACTGTGTAGATAAATATTTACGTATTAACGGTCCGGTTAAAGACTTACCGTTTGGAGGTATACAAATGGTGTTTATTGGGGACTTGTATCAGTTGCCGCCGGTAGATAAAGACTTTAATCAAGGTGGAGGACTGGTTAAAATGTATAACTCTCCGTATTTTTTTGACTCCAGAGCCTTTAAAGAAGCGCGGTTTGAATATATAAATTTAAAAACTGTATATAGACAAAAGGATCAGGTTTTTAAAGACGTGCTGAATGCGGTAAGAAATAACGCCGTAAGTCATGACCATTTAGAAATTTTAAATGCGCGGGCGGAAAATGGTGATGCTAAATTTACGTTTGAAAAATTTGCCATTTATTTAACTCCGCACAATATGCGGGCCAGGCAGGTAAATAATTTTTTCTTGGAAAGATTGCCCAGCGAACTAAAAGTTTACCAAGGCGAGGTGGATGGAAGTTTTGAAGACAGGGAACTGCCGACAGATTTGAACCTGCAGCTCAAAGTCGGTGTCCAGGTTATGATGTTAAACAACGACCAAAGAAAGCGCTGGGTTAACGGCACAATGGGGAAAATAAAAGCAGTGGTAAAAGAAGACGAAAGCGAACCGGAAGAGAACGAAAACATATATTTACCAGAGGACGAGTTTTTTATCCCAGAAAAATCTAGTAATTCCGACAGTGTAGTTATAGAGCTGGAAACTGGCGAGACGGTGTATGTAAAACCCCATACCTGGGAAATGTTTAAATTCGTTTTAGACTCGCAAACGCAAAAAATAGACAGCAGAACCACTGGGACTTTTACGCAGTATCCTTTTAAGCTTGCTTGGGCTGTAACCATACACAAAGCCCAAGGCAAAACTTTTGACAAGGTTTATGTGGACTTAAGTTCGGGCACTTTTGCTCACGGGCAGCTTTACGTAGCGCTTTCCCGTTGCCGAACACTAGAAGGTTTGTACTTAAAGCGGCCTATAGTTCCGAGTGACATAATTTTAGACCAAAGAGTCGTGGAGTTTTTAAAGAATTTTGAAAAAAATTAAAATAAAAAAATAAGCCTACAAAAAGCGTTTAAGCTTTTGGTAGGCTTTTGGGGTAGTTAAGGTCTGCGCCCCTGAGTCAGGAATGACTGAAGTTCTCGTCTACGCTTTGCTCTTTCGGTTAAAGCGGCGAAAACAGGATCGCTTTCGGACGGGGTCGGGATTTCCGCAACTCCAAACTCCTTAATCGCCGCATCTCCTGGTATGAGTAGTTCGCCGCCAAAGCTTGGCGTCGCGTCGCCTAAAATGGTGGCCTTCTGGATTGTTTTTGCCAGATTGGCCCCGACAACGTCCAGAAAATTCATGATCCTCTCCTTAATGAACGGGTGAAAAAACTAGTGTAAATTATACAACATTTCGGTCCCCTTGAAAAGGGTTTGAATATAGGGAGAAATTGATAAAGAGTATGGGGAGGTATATACTAAAAAAGACGTAACATCCGTAAAATAATAATCTTTAAATGGCAAATAGTAATCTTACAAACGCGAAAAAAGCAAAGAATGATGAATTTTATACCCAGTACTCTGACATCCAAAAAGAGATTGAGGCGTATTTAGATTATGATAAAAATGTTTTTAGAGGTAAGGTTGTTTATTGTAATTGTGATGACCCTTACGAAAGTAATTTTTTTCGCTATTTTGTTTTAAACTTTAATAAACTTGGACTTAAACGTCTTATAACAACCAGTTACAAACCCTCGCCGGTTGCTAATACCCAGCTAGCGCTTTTTGGGGACAATAAAACTTTAACAAAAGCAAAAGGCCGGCCAAAAGTTACTGCCAACAAGTTTATTATCAACGAAGTAAAAGATATAGATGGCGACGGTGAATTTAATTTAAAAGACATTTCCCAGCAACTTAAAGCAAATAAAAGTAACGAATGGACACCCTTGCAAGGCGACGGCGATTTCCGAAGTGAGGAATCTATAGAATTGCTTAAACAAGCAGATATTGTTGTAACAAATCCGCCGTTTAGTCTCTTTCGTGAATATATAAAGCAACTCGTTGATTACGGGAAGAAATTTTTAATTATTGGCAATTTAAACGCAATAACTTATAAGGAAGTATTTCCCTTACTAAAAGAAAATAAAGTTTGGTTAGGCAACAATTACAAAGTTAATGGTGGTGCGATGTTTTATGAGATACCTGAAAGAATCGCTAATTTGGAACAAGTCCGTGAGGTTAAAACAAGTGAAAGTGGTCAAAAAGTTTATATAACGAGAGTGCAAGGTGTTCGCTGGTTTACAAATCTTGATCATGGTCGTCGTCATGAACCGTTACCTTTAATGACCAAGAAAGAAATTATTAAATTTGTGACGAAAAAATCATTCATTCAATATGATAATTATGACGCTATAGAAGTTACTTTGGTGAAAAATATTCCAAACGATTACGATGGTGTAATCGGAGTGCCGATTAGTATAATGGATAAGTACAGCCCAGAACAGTTTGAAATTTTAGGTACAAGTGATAATGGTATTATCAGTGATAAATACAAGAAAACACCAGGTTTAACAAAAAAATTTGTCGCTGATTATTATAAAGCGGGTGGTACTGGAGCGTATAAGGAAGGTAATCCAACGGCTGGTTACTACGAAGATGGTATTGCAAAAATGGCGTATAAAAGAATTTTTATTAGACATAAGAAAAACAAATGAATTTAGAAAAGCTCAGATCAAAAAAAGCGGTTGCCGACGGGATTTATAATCTAGAAGTTAAATGTGAATATATTCACCCACAATATTTATTCGAGTATAAAAATAATAATGAAATTTTCAGAAATGGTTTGCTTTCAATTTTTTATTTAAAACCAAAAGTTAACAATCTTTATTCCTTCATCGGAAGGTGGGATAATAACAAACAAGTTTTAGATATAGATATTTTAGAAGCGAATGGAAGGGATTTATTTAAGTCAGAAAAAGATGGTTATAAAGGGCATCACCCAAAAAGATTAGACAAAGATAAAAGAACTTATGAGATTGAGATCTGCTACCCTGTAGTAGGCTTAATTTACAAAGGACTAATATCTTTTAACGTAAATTTTGGTAAACAGCTTAATGAAAGTTTTAATATTCAAGATAAAATTAAGTATTGTCTGTCAAAAATATTATGAACACAACCTTAAAAACTAACATTACTGTAAAAGAAATTTGCGAGGGGTTTGAGTATAATGAGCTTGAGGGCAAGGGGCTTTTTGGGTTGGGTGGGAAGTTGACTATTCAGCCGGAATATCAGCGCAACTATATTTATGCTTCCGACGGCGGTAAAAGAGAGCAGGCGGTTATCGAATCTATTTTAAAAGGTTATCCCATTGGACTTATATATTTTAATAGAGTTAGCGAAAAGAATTTGGAAGTTCTGGACGGACAGCAGCGTATAACTAGTATTGGCCGTTTTATAACCGACAAATTTGCCATAAAGGACGAAAACGGATTGCCGCAAAATTTTAGCGGAATGGCAAAAGACAAGAAAACTAAAATTTTGGAAACTAAACTTTTAATATATGAATGCGAAGGTACGGAGACGGAAATAAAAGAATGGTTCAAAACCATAAATATTGCCGGCGTGCCTTTAAACAATCAAGAACTTTTAAATGCCGTATATTCGGGTCCTTTTGTAACTTTGGCAAAGGAAGAATTTAGCAATAGCCAAAATTCAAATATTCAAAAATGGAGCGCGTACATAAAAGGCAGTGCAAATAGGCAGGACTTTTTGGAACGCGCGTTAGAGTGGGTAAGCAAAGGCGATATCGGCGCTTATATGACTAAGCATAGATACGACAAAAATATTACGGAACTTAAGAAGTATTTTAATATTGTAATAGACTGGGTTTCGAAAGTTTTTACGGACGTGGAAGACGAAATGCAGGGCTTAGAGTGGGGAAGGCTTTATGCGCAGCACCATGAAAGAGCTTATAACCCAAAAAAAGTTTCTGAAGCGGTGCAAAAACTTTATGCTGACCCGTATGTTAAAAACCGCAAAGGGATTTTTGAATATGTTTTAGGGGGCTCAAACGACACAAAATTGCTAGATGTAAGAATTTTCGACGACGCGACTAAAAAGGTTATTTACAAAGAACAAACCGCTAAGGCAGAAAAGAAAAATGAGTCTAACTGTCCGCATTGCGCCCTAGGGCATGATGTTAATAAAGCTAAAATTTGGAAATTAGAAGAAATGGATGCGGATCATGTGGCGGCTTGGAGCAAGGGTGGGGCCACGACAGCTAAAAATTGCCAAATGCTTTGCAAGACGCACAATAGGGCAAAGGGTAATAGATAGCATATATTTAAAAGACAATCTAAGTTTAGGAATTACTTGCGGATAATAACATTGACATAGAGTGTTCTTTCGTTTACCATAAATTTATGGATTTTTCTGAACTGAAACTAAACAAATTGGGAATAGATAGATCTAAATTTGGGAGAATTTTTAGTTTTATTGACTATGGTAATGTAAATTATTGGTTTAGGCAAGACAGAAAGGACAAAGACGAAAAAGACTTACAGCTAAATCAAAATTTAATTATTGACATAGAAAAACTAGCCGACTTTTTAAATTTATTTTCTAGTCAAAAAAGATTTTATTATGGGTTCAATAATCGAAAACAGCAGTCTTGGCACTTACCTATTAAAGCGGCAAAATGTGGTTTTATAAAAATTACTAAACCTATTCAATTTATAAAGCATTATTTGAGCGAAGCCGAGTTAAAAGAAATAGAAAAACCAGAATTACTAAATCAAGACCTTGGGGGTAAGTTTGTTGAAATTCCGAAAAGCAATTTTGATGTTGAAATAAGTGTGGATGCTATACGGCTTATAGAAAGTTACGATACTTTATTTTTAATGTCAGGGGATAGTGACTTTGCAGTTTTAGTTAAACATCTAAAGCGCAAAGGAAAGAAAGTAATTATTGCTGCGTCTGGTAAGGTATTTCATTCGTTAAGAGAGCAGGCTGATTTATATATTAATGCCCAACAAATAAAGGCTTATATTACCTCCGTAAAGACTTATTAAAAATATAAATTAGAAAACCTCGCTTGTTACGGCGAGGTTTGGATATCGGATCCCGCTCCGCGGGACAGGGTAGCTTTTGCTACAAGATAATTATACTACATTTTTTAAAGTTTTTTGTCAACTTGCTTGGAGTTTTTCCACAGGTAACAAAACTTATTTTAAACCTATGGAAAATTTGTCATTTACAATGGCTGATGTACAATATTTGCTGTTTATAATACCTGGTTTCATTGTGGTGTGGAGCTATAGGTTCTTTTCTAAACATAAAAGTAATATAGGTGAATTTGAATATGCGGGGTTGAGTTTTATTTGGGGATTGTTGCTGGTAGCATCTGGTGGGTTCTTTCTTAATAAGCTTTTTCCTGGTTACTATCAAAGTATAATTAAAAATATATATGCTACCAACATCACCTTTTGTTTTTTAGGATTAGTATGCGGTTGGATAGGAGGCTTTGTAAAAGAATGGAGGTGGTGGAATGAGTTAATTAGCTTCATCAAACCAGAAAATTATATACCTATTAAAAAATATTATTTCCTTGTATTTTTTATTGGATTATTGATTTACATATTGATTTGGAAATAAAAACCACATACATACTTATGTGGTTTTTATTTAGGGTTTTATCCCCATTCTATAGTAACTGGGGGTTTGTCGGAAATTCTGTAGACTACTCCGCCGACTTCGCGGACTTCGTTGGTTATGCGTTGGCTAACATGCTTTAAAAAGTCGTAAGGTAGTTCTGCCGCTCTGGCAGTAAAGCCGTTTACGCTCCATACAGCCCAGAGGGCTATAACATGTCCTTCGGCTGAGTCATCGCCTTTGGTGCAGGTTATGTAGGAGTTGGTAACGACTGCTCCGGCTTGCCAGATTTGGCTATATAAAGACATGGACAATTCTTTAACTCCCCCTTGCCCCCTCTTTTGAAAAGAGGGGGAAGCGAGAGAAGACTTCCAGTTTTTTAGTTCTTCTACAAAAATGCCGTCTACTTTCCTGGCAGTGTGGAGTTTTTCTGCTGTTATTTCGCCTTCTATGCGCACAACAAGTCCGGGGCCTGGGAATGGATGCCTTACCAGCAATTCTTCCGGTACGCCAATTTCGCGGCCAATTTGTCTACCTGTGTCCTTAACCGAGTCTACTAAAGGTTGCAGTTCCGGTAGGGAGAATTTTAAGTTTACGTTGTGGTGGATTTTAATTTGGGCTTTACGTGCGCCGCTCTTATAACCGCCGCCGCTTTCGGACACGTCGGTATACAAAGTTCCTTGGGCTAAGAAGTCGGCTTTAAACTTTTTGGCTTCGGTTTCTAAAATTTTTTTATATACTC
This sequence comes from Candidatus Doudnabacteria bacterium, assembly GCA_016788665.1. Classification (GTDB taxonomy): domain Bacteria; phylum Patescibacteriota; class Doudnabacteria; order UBA920; family UBA920; genus JAEUSF01. The sequence continues at coordinate 159,651 of JAEUSF010000001.1, forward strand.
CGCGCATGGCCATACGCTTGTCGCGCATAACTTTTTTACCTTTAAGTGCTTTTAAAAATTCTTTGGTAGCGTCTACTATTTTTATGTCTATCCAGTTTGCTTTACCAAAGTATTTTATAACATTGGCCTCGTCGTCCGGACGGTCTATGCCTTTTATATAAATTCCACGAACGGGAAGATGACCGTCATTCTCTTTCTGAGAATGACGGTCATCTAAAGCATGTTTAAGCAGGTAGGCGACAACAGCAGAGTCGGTTCCGCCGGAAAGGGCAAGTAAAACTTTTTTTCTCGCGATTTGGTTTTTTAGCTGTTCAATTTTAGTCTGGGCAACCGAAGCGGCAGGGAAGCGGTCGCGGGCTTTGCAAATTATAAAAACAAAGTTTTCCAAAATTTTTCCACCAAATTCGCTTTCGGTTACTTCTGGGTGGAACTGTACTCCGTATAAGTGTTTGTATTCCGCGGCGGAAGCAGGAGCATTTTCGGTAGAGCCTAAAATTTTAAGTTTTTTGTCCGCTGCTATTTTGTCACCGTGGCTTTCAAGTACTAAAGAATGCGTTGGTATGTCTTTAAATAGTGGAGACTTGCCGTGTAGTTTAAATTTATGGGTGCCAAACTCTCTTTTGTCAGATAGCGAAACATTTACGCCAACATGGTACGCCCACATTTGAAAACCTAAACAAATCCCTAAAGTAGGAATACCCATGTCAAAAATTTTTCCTTCAAAAGGCGGGTATTCGTAAGCAGAGGAAGGTCCGCCGGAGAGTATAATGCCTTTAGGTTCAAGTTTTTTTACGTCTTCCGCCTTTACTTTGCTGGGGTCTGCAACTAGGCAAAATACGCCAAGAGCGTCGAGCTGTTGTTTTATAAGGTGGTCGAACTGGCTACCCATGGAAAACAACAAAAAAAGCTCGTCGGTTTTACGCACGCGCTTTTCTTCGGCAATTTCCTGTAAAGTTTTTTCTGAAGTGTTGGTTAAAGTGTTTAGCATATTATTTTGGATTTTAGCATAACTTAGTTGTTTATTCAAAGAAGGGCCGAGGTGTTTTTATGGGTGCTCAGACAAAGAAAAAGCCCTACCTTGGAGGGTAGGACTGTTTCTTTGGTGGACCATCGGAGAATCGAACTCCGACATGCCGGATGCAAACCGGCCGCACTACCATTATGCTAATGGCCCAAGTATTTTTTTGAGAAACCTTCTTCCAGCCGCTGATTTAAAATATAATTCTCTTTTTCTTGCTTCTAAAGCTGTCGCGTACTGCTCTGTATATACCACCCGCAATCCTGACATTTTGCTGGTTGTTCTGGTGTGACCAGATATATGTTCCTTTAATCGCCTGTCGAGGTTATTTGTAAATCCTTTATATAACTTATTTTTATCATCTTTCAATATATAAACAGTATACATATTGTTTCCGCACCCCGCCCGTACCGAACGGTACGTTCGGGCGGGTACCATTATGCTAATGGCCCAAGTATTTAAAGCAGATGATGTAAAATATAAGATGTAAGATTTAGGGGAGGGGGACAGGGGTTACAGACGAGCCTTGAGGAAGCATACCAAATAACCAAAGTACAGACAATATGCAAAGGCCTAAACCAAATAACTTCCACCAGGTGTAGGTGCCAGCGCCTATTCCTGTGCCTAAATATTTTTCAGCCAAGTCTATTTTACCTGTGAATTGGTCAGTGATAGACACGGAATACTTCATAATAAGTATTCCCAAAGCAAACACTAGTGGGGCTAAAAAGAAGCGCATGGTAAGTGTGAAGATTTTTTAGTCCTACTTCGCTAAAGCTTCGTAGGACACTTCTTCGCGTGTAATATTAAATGTTATCTATTAAATAGGTTGTGTAAATAACAATGCTTGCACTTCGTAGCCTTGGCGAAGAAGTGGTGGGCGTGCCAAGAATCGAACTTGGGACCTCGTCATTATCAGTGACGCGCTCTAACCATCTGAGCTACACGCCCCTACTACGTACAAGGCTTTGTATAGCAAGCCTTACACAAAACATGTTACGTACAAAGTATTTTATCATGAATATCACCATTTTGACAACCCTTATAGAATATAGTATTGTGAAGTAAATAAACTCGCTAAATTTCGAAACAAAATCTTTTAAAAACTTAATGTTTTTTAATAATCTTTTTACCAAAAAAAGCTCGGTCGTGGGCATTGATATTGGTACGGCCAATATCAAAGTTGCCCAAATTGCTCATGTAAATGAGCCGGTTTTGGAAACTTATGGCATGGTAAATGCTCCGTATGTCCTTGGCGCCAGCCATGGTGCTGAAGCAGTAGAAAAAACAGCCGAAATTTTAAAGAGGCTTTTTGATAAAGCTGGAATAACTACCAATCAGTGTGTAATAAGCTTCCCGAATAGTTCGGTTTTTACTTCGGTTTTAGAATTGCCGAATATGGATGAGTCAGAAATGACGTCGGCGGTCGAGTTTGAGGCAAAGAAATATGTTCCTCTGGCGTTGTCGGACATAGACCTTTCATGGACGGTTCTTTCCAAAGACGTTTTGTCGGGTAAAACCGTTAAAATTTTACTTACAGCTGTCCCGAAACAAATAACTCAGAATTATTTGGCGGTATTGGGCAAGTTGGGGCTGAAGGCTCAGGCCGGAGAAATTGAAGCTTTAGCTTTAATACGCTCTTTAATAGGTGGGGAGAAGTTAAATTGTGTTATAATAGATATAGGTTCTAAGGCTACGAGTTTAAATATAGTTGAAAACGGTTTCTTGCGGCTTAGTAGAAACTTAAACGTAGGTGGGGAAACAATAACTCAAAAAATTTCTGAAAGTTTAAGAATCTCACTTCCTCGGGCAGAACAGTTTAAAAAAGATTTTGGAGTTAGCAGCTCTACTTTTATGCCTGAGACTATAAAGCCAGTGCTTAACATTATAAAAAATGAAGTTAAGCAGCTGCTTATGATATACCAATCTCAAAATGTTAGAGTAGACAAGTTGGTGTTGGTGGGCGGAGGAGCATTTTTACCAGGAATAAGCGACTTTTTTTCAGATTTGAAGGTTAAAGTTGAGCTGGGAAATCCTTTAAAAAACATTGCTTTCTCCCAGGATGTAGAGTCTATTTTAAAAAGATATAATTTGAATTTAGCTATAGCCATTGGCTTGGCTTTACGGAAATAAAACCTAAAATAAACAAACATGGCAGAGATTAATTTACTAAAAAACCCAAGTGGTAATGCGAGCACTTGGCAAACCGCAGCCTCAGTATTAGTTAAGGTGTTGGTGTTTTTGGCTGTGGGAGTTGTAGCATACTATGTATTTTTGTATTTTAAATTAGAGTCTGCTAAAGACGAAGTTGTCATGGTGGAAAACAATATTGTAGAAAATAAAAAAGCTGCGCTTAACATGCCAGGTAGGGAAGAGCTTTTAAGTCGTCAGCTTCAGCTTAAGGAGTTTGCGGCCGTAACTGCTGGCCACGCCTATTATTCAAAGTTTTTACCAGCTTTGGCCAAAGTAACTTTAAAAAATGCTTATTTTACAAATATTAGCTTAAATAACCAGGGAAAAATGTCTATGCAGGCGGTTGTGCCTACTTTGCTTGACTTAGACAAGTTTTTGCAGGTTTTTAATGATCCGCTAGTAAGCAGTAATTTTTATAATGTAAGGCTTGGTGGTTTTACAAAGGCTGAAGACCAAAACGGGCCTGTTTATACTTTTAACATTCAATTAGATTTTAATCCGGCCATCTTGGCGGGAGGTCAATAATTTATGGCTCCAGAATTGCCAAAAAGTTTTTCAAAGCTCCAGTTACCCCCAATAAATAAACAAAATCAAACCAGTTTGGTTGAAATTGTTTTATTGGTGGTTATTGTTGTACTGTTTTATTGGTTTGTAATAACTCCTAAAAAAGCTGAACTGGCTGACGAAAAAGAAAGGCTGGATGTTTTAAAGATAGAGCAGTCTAGTATAGATTCGCAAAAGCGAGACCTTGAGAGGTTTATACGAACCATGAAGACCGACCCTGCTTCTTTAACTAAGCTTGACGAGGCACTGCCTTTAGACGGCAAGGTTATGATTCTTCACTTGCTTGTTGAAAAGTTGGCTTCCGAAGCCGGAATTGTTTTAGATAATGTGACTTTTAACGGCGGCGGTGACTCTGTTGCCTCCGGAAATAGGGAATTTATAAAAAACCCATACTCAGAGAAAAGGACTTTGAAAAAGATACTTGGAAATGTAAATGTTAAAGGTCAATTTAGCCAAATACAAAGCTTTTTAGAAAAGCTAGAGGAAAGCGGTAGAATTTTTGATATTAGTGATTTTCAAATAAATGCGACTCCTGAAGGGGAGATTAGTATGTCGGCGGGACTCACAACGTATTATTTTGCTCCGTAACTATAACTTGTTTTGAATACAACGCATTATGTCCAAATTCCCCAGATAGCAGACTTAAGAATCCTTATATTTTGGCTAAATGCACTAACCGCAAAGACTTCGGCTAAAATTACTAATTAAAATTAGATATTAAAACCTGTTGGCTTAAAAAAAGATTTAATATCGGGTGTGAAGTCAGCCAGGTAAATTAAGATCGCTATGAATAAAAAGAATTTAATTCAAGTATTGGTAATTGTTGCTTGCTTTGCGGCAAGCGGTATTGTAATTTATAATAATTTTTTAAAAAAACCTGCCTTACCAAGCTCCCAAATGGCTCCTGTGAGCCAGGCCCAGGTTGAGGCTCCTATTTTACCTAATGGTAGCGCTTTCGATTTGGCTCCGGTTAAAAACTCTAAACTTAGGTTTAACTTAATTGAGTATCCAAGGCTTAACTTTAACCAAGATGTTGGACTACCGGAGGACCAGGTTTTAAAGCCGCTCCGTGTTATACAGGACGGCTCCGGCTCCAACTAACATAAAATAATGGCTACCACAAAGCCAAATACAACCGATGACGGGCAAAGTTTTGCAAATTTTTTGGTCCAGAATGGTTTTGTTTCGGCCCCGGTTATTGAGCAGGTAGAAGCAGTAAGAAACAAGACCGGACAAGACTTAACACAACTTTTAATTGCAAGAAATATTTTGCCTGAAGAAGACGCTACCAAAGCCAAGGCAGCGTTTTTCAGCATACCTTACGTTGACCTGAAACAAATACAAATACCGTCCCAGGTTACAAGCTTGATTCCCCAGGAATCCATAAATTTTTATAATTTTGTACCATTTGAGTTGAGCGGAAATTTGCTTAAGGTGGCAATAACCGACCCGGGTAATTTATCTGCCCTACAGGCATTGGAATTTTTAGGCCAAAAGCAGAATTTGCAAGTTCAGCTATATTTGGCTTCGGAAACTTCCGTGGGGATTGCGATCGGGAAAAAGCAAAATTTAAAACGAGTTGTCGGTCAGGCTTTAAAAGATATAGAGACCAAAGAGGACGTAAAACGCCCGGCAATAGAAAAAAAGGCAGCTGAACCCCAGGTTATAGAAGACGCTCCTATTATAAAAATTGTAGAAGTCATTTTGAGCAACGCTATAGAAGGCAATGCTTCCGATATACATATTGAACCTTCCGAAAAAGACGTTCGCGTAAGGTATAGAATAGACGGCATTTTGCATACTTCGCTGGTTTTGCCAAAAAATGTTTTGGCGGCTGTAGTAACCCGTATAAAAATATTGTCTAACTTAAAAATAGATGAATCCAGGCTTCCTCAAGACGGACGTTTTCATATGGAAGTTGGAAAAAAATCTGTAGATTTGCGCGTCTCTATTTTGCCTTTAATATATGGCGAAAAAATAGTTATGCGTATTTTGGACAAGACTGGGTCTGTTCCTACGCTTGAGCAGTTGGGTCTTCGGGGCAAGGCGCTTACATGGGTACAAGAAAATATTAAGAAGACTCATGGAATATTTTTAATTACAGGTCCGACCGGAAGTGGTAAGTCGACTACTTTGTATGCCATTTTGTCCATTTTAAACACTCCGAACGTAAACATTGTTACTTTGGAAGACCCGGTTGAGTATTTTATGGAAGGAGTTAACCAAAGCCAGGTAAATGCTGAAATTGGCTTAACTTTTGCTGCAGGACTTAGGAGTATTTTGAGGCAAGATCCTAACATTGTTATGGTAGGAGAAATTCGTGACAAGGAAACTGCGGAATTGGCAGTGCACGCGGCTTTGACAGGTCACTTGGTGTTTTCGACTCTGCATACCAACAACTCCATTGGTGCTATGCCTCGTATGATAGACATGGGTATAGAGCCTTTTTTGCTTACGGCATCGGTTAATGTTGTCATGGCGCAGCGTTTAGTCAGAAAAATTTGTCCGCATTGTAAACAAGAGGCGGAAATTAATCCAGGTTTGATACTGGAAATGAAACGAGATTTAGTGGGAGTGCCAAAAGAGTATTTGGAGGGTCTTGATACTGAAAACTTAAAGGCATATAAAGGAGCGGGCTGTGAAAAATGCGGACATACTGGGTATGTGGGCAGGTATGGAATTTTTGAAGTATTGCCGGTTACCAACGAAATACAAGACATGGTTTTGTCTAAAGCTTCTACTCACAAAATATACGAAGCTGCGGCAAAAATGGGTATGATAACAATGAAGCAAGACGGGACTTTAAAAGTTTTGAGGGGTGAAACCACAACAGACGAAATAATCCGCGTAACTACTGAATAGTATGAATTATATTGAAAAGCAAAAATTTAATCTGTACGAGCTTGTAGGGGAGAGCGTGAGGAAAAAGCGCATACTCTTGCTTGAGCCCGAATATTATTCACGCGGGTTGTATGCCAGGCACTTAAAGCTAGGCGGAATGCATGTTGTATGTGCTGAAAATATGGACCATTGCATTTTTATGGTCAAAACCTGTGAGCCCGACTTGGCCCTTATAAGTCCTCATAGCGAAAGAGATTTAAATAAGTTTATAGACAAGTTAAAAGATTTGAGAAAAGAGCATGAATTTTTACCTATAATGACCATCGGACAATATTTACCCTCGGATATTTTAGGTAAAATGATGAACTTGGGAGTGGCCAGTCATATGGAGAAGCGTTTAAGCAGGCCAAAAGATGTGGTGCTTATAATAAAAACATTTATATAAAATAAAAACAGAATTAAGTATAAAATATATGTACAAAGTCAGTGAATTAGAATTAAACAAATTGCTTTCCCTCTTAATGGAAAGAGATGCTTCCGACCTTCACCTTATGGTTGGGGAGCCTCCTGTTATAAGGGTGGATACTCAGTTAATAAGACTCGATAATTATCAGGCTTTGAGCGCTGACAATATTAACGACTTGCTTAAAGTTTTGCTACATGAAGCTCAGAAGAAAATTTTTGCCCAGAATTTGCAAGTAGACTTTTCTTACGCTTTTAAGGAAAATATTCGCTTTAGGGTCAACGCTTACATGCATAAGGGTACTCCGGCTATTGCTATGCGCGTTATACCTACTCGCATAAAAACTCTGGACGAACTGAACTTGCCTGGAATTTTAAAAAAATTCACCGAAAAAAAACAAGGTTTGGTTCTAATGGTGGGTCCGACTGGGCATGGTAAGTCCACCGCCTTAGCTTCCCTAATTAACGAAATAAATAACACCCGAGATGGACACATTTTAACCATAGAGGATCCGGTGGAGTTTATATTTTCTGCCAACAAATGTATTATCAGCCAGCGCGAAGTTCTCATGGACACACCTGACTTTTCCAGCGCTTTGAAATCGGCTTTACGAGAAGACATAAACGTCGTGTTGGTAGGAGAAATGCGCGATTTAGAGTCTATTTCAACTACTTTAACCATAGCGGAAACTGGGCACTTGGTTTTTGCGACTTTACATACCAACGATGCCGCTCAAAGTATTGACCGTATTGTGGATGTTTTTCCTCCGGGCCAGCAGGCTCAAATAAGGAGTCAGTTATCAAGTGTATTGGTGGGCGTAGTAAGCTTGAGGCTGTTGCCCAAAATTGGCGGTGGTAGGGTGCCTGCATATGAAATTTTGGTTTCCAATCACGCTGTTCGAAATGTTATACGTGACAACAAGGTTTACGAGATACCGAATATTATTCATACAAGCTTGGAAGAAGGTATGATCCCTTTAGACAAAACTTTGGCTTTGCTTGTTAAACAAGGGGTGGTAGAATTTGAAGTGGCTCAGAATTTTGTTTTGGACAATGAATATTTCTTGTCATTAATATCTTAAGTTCGCAGAAACGCAGATTAGGCGGATAGACAGATGCAAAACTATATTGTGTTCTGTAAAAAATATCCGAGATATCTGCGGCATCCGCGTAGCAGTGAATATAAATGAAATTTTTATATAAAGCGAAAAGTAAAGAAGGGCAAATAAAGACTGGAATTGTGGTTGCTCCTGACCAGGAACGGGCAGAGCAGCTTTTGAGTGAAAATGCTCTGGTTATAATTTCTTTGGAGCCGCAAGAAGATGGCTTGCTTGAAAGGTTGAATCCTTTTGGAAAATCGGTCAGCAATAAAGACATTGTGCTTTTTTCCAGGCAGCTGGCCACTTTGGTTTCAGCGCGCGTGCCTATTTTGCAAGCTTTGAGAATTTTGGAAGAGCAGGTTACCAATAAATTTTTAGCTTCTATTGTCAGAGACCTTATTCAGTCGGTAGAAAACGGTGAGTCAATGAGTCTCGCCATGAATAAGCACGACAAAATTTTTGGCAGTGTTTATGTTAGTTTGGTTAAGTCGGGTGAAGTTTCGGGTAGTTTGGATAAGTCTTTAAGCTATTTGGCAGACCAATTGGAAAAAGATTACGAACTAAGAGCCAAGGTAAAAAGCGCCATGACCTACCCTCTGTTTGTGTTGGGCGCCTTGGGTGTGGTGGGAGTTTTAATGTTCAAGTTCGTATTGCCTAAATTAACCTCGGTTCTTGAAGAGCAGGGTGGAGAGCTGCCCCCGGTTTCCAGGGGGTTAATAGCTTTTACTCACTTTTTCGACCAATTTTGGTGGGTTATAATTTTAGTTTTTTCGTGTGTAGTTATTGCGACCAGGTTTTATTTGTCGACTGAAAAAGGAATTTATAATTGGGATCGTTTAAAACTAAGACTGCCTATTGTAGGGGATATATTTCAGAAAATTTATCTAGCCAGATTTGCTAGAAACCTTTCAACTTTGGTTATTGGTGGTATTCCAATTATTAAGGCTCTACAAATTGTTGCAGATATTATTAACAACGTAATCTATAGGGATATCGTACTTAGTTCTGTAAAACAGATATCAGAAGGAAAAAGCATAAGTGAAGGATTGTCGGGGCATCCGGAATTTCCAAATATAGTCACTCAAATGGTAAGGGTGGGAGAGCAGACCGCCCAGTTAGACGAAATAATGAACAAGCTTGCGCTTTTTTATGAAAAAGAGGTAGACAACAAGGTGGCAACTTTGGCAACTCTGCTTGAACCTATTATTATGATAATCTTGGGTTTAGGAGTAGGAGTGCTGGTGGCGGGTATACTTATGCCTATATATAATTTAGCCAGCACAGTACAGTAGAAGCTCGGTTGTATTGTGTATAACTTTTCTTGATTGTTTGGCGAGATTCTGGTAAAATATAATTAATAAGCTAAAATTGCCTTTAGAAATAAAGACAATTTCATCCTATATTAAGATCGGGGGTGAAAACTTTGAGAAACAAAAACGAAAAAGGTTTTACTTTAATTGAATTGTTAGTTGTTATAGCTATTATTGGTCTTTTAGCGTCCGTGGTCTTGTTGGCCCTTAACTCGGCTCGAGCCAAATCCAGAGACGCCAAGAGGTTAGCAGACGTTAGACAGTTGGCTTCCGCTTTGGAATTGGCGTTCAATGACGCCGGTGGTTATCCGACTTGTACGACAGCTTGTAACCAAACAGCACCTACATTGGCTATGGGAAGCGGAACCGGCGTATTAAGAGCCATTACCACCGTAACTGGTGCTGCTGGTGCTAATTTTACTCCGACTTATATTGGTTTAATTCCGACTTCGCCGGTGCCGGCTGATACAGGTTGTACTAGCCAGAACAATAACTATCAGTATGCAGCTACCGACACAGGAAGCACTTATACTTTGACTTTCTGTCTAGGCGCAGCAACTGGTGGATATAGCGCTGGTGTAAGGTCTTTGACTCCTGCAGGTATTCAGTAAACTAGTTTTGTAAGTTAAGAGGATGCTTTTCTTAATTTAAGAGAAGTGTCCTCTTTTTTAAAAAATATGAGAAATTATTTTAAATATATAATTTTGGGAGTACTCGCGCTGTTAGTTGTCCTTCTTAGTTTGTGGGGGCTGGGGGCGGGTAAAAAGCAGGCTTATTCAAAAACCCTGGTAGAAAATGTTAAAGCTGTTGTTTTAGCTTTAGATTTTTTTTATAATGACAATAATCGCTTCCCTACGGCAGATGAGTTTTTAAACAGGGAGATTATGCAAAGTTATTTTTCTAACTACCCTGTTTTTGAGGAATGGTCGCAAGGAGCTTGTAGCCCCGCATTTAGTTATAGCCGACCCGCTGCTAATAACTACAAGGTAGATTTTTGCCTAGTGACGCAGGTAGGTGAATATAAATCGGGCTGGAACCAGATTATAAAGGAAAAATAGTCGAGAATGTATGTTAAATATTTTAAAAAAAATACCTAGATTGCCATTTAGAGAAGATACTGTTTTTTCTTTGTTTGCCTTACTTTTTTTGACCCTGCCTTTGTTTTTTAATTGGAATTTGAATGAAAAATTTGAAACTTTTAAGTTTGCTTTATGGTTAGTTTTGGGTGGAATAATTTTTTTGGCAGTAATAATAAAAAATACCGTTAGGGTTCCAAAGGGGGTGCTCGGGTATAGTTTGTTTGTATGGATATTGCTGGCGATTCTGGCAACTGTGTTTTCTATTAGTCCCCAAACAAGTTTTTTTGGATTTTACCCTCGGTTTACTAGCGGATTTTTGTTTTATTTTTTGTGGGCAATGACATTTGTGTTTTTGCTGTCCAGCACAAATACCCAGAAACAGCAGGTATTGTTTAGGATTACTTATTTTGATGCTGTATTTATAGCAATTGTGGGTCTGCTACAGAGTTTTGGTGTTGGTTACTATGAGGGCGTTGGGCAGGCAGCAATATCAAGGGCCCCAAGCTTACTGGGGAATCCAAATTTTTCCAGTATGTTTGTAGTGTGTGCTTTGCCTTTCTGGCTGCCTTTGTATTTTGGAGCAAAAAGTTTTTCATCCAAAGTTTACTATACAGTTGGTGCATTCTTACTGCTCTGGTCTGCTGTGAATTTTTCCAGCCGTGGCGCGTGGATAGGTTTAATAACCGGTTTACTGGCGAGTCTGGTTTTTACATTTGCTTTTAAATTTTCTAAAAGTGTGAAGTTAGGCGCTGCCTCGGCTCTTTTGGGTAGCATTTTTGTTATGGCGGTTTTTTTACAAGTGGCGAGGCCAGAAGGAATAAGTTCAATCTTGAGTTTCTCCGACCAAAGTTTAACATCGCGCTTTTTTTCATGGGAAGTGGCGGCTCGGGCCGCTTCAAAATTTCCCTTTTTTGGCTACGGACCAGGAACTTTGCAAATATTTTATGAAAAATTTAGAGACAGCGGTATAAATGGTCAGGCCGGAATATTTGACGACGCACATAACATTTTCTTGCAAATGGGCGCTACAACAGGTTTGCCGTTTGTTTTAATTTTTTTAACTATTTGTTTATTGGCACTCTGGCGGGGCGTTAAAAGTTTGAAGGAAAATAATTCAGATCTGTGGGGGTTGGCCAATTTAGTTGCGTTGGTCATTTGGCTGACAACAAGTTGTTTTAACCCGGTTTCGACGGCTAATTACTTGTTATTATTGGGTATTTTAGCCAGTATGTTATTTAGTAAAACTGAATTTGTAAATCTGAATTTAAGAACGGCCTTAAAATATCCCCTGGCATGTATTGCTGTATTAATTTCCTTGTACGGCGTAGTGTTTTTATTTTCTGAATTTTTATTTTTTAAGGCTAAGACCAGCTTTGTTGGGCAAAGTTTCATTTCTAGTCGAAAGTATGTAACTTTCGCGAACCGTATTAATCCTTTTAACCAGACATACTATTTATACCAAGTGGCCAACGAAGTTATTGCAAATCCAAAATACTTGGACTTAAACAGCCGTATAGACAAGGTTATTGGAATGGAGCGCGAAAGTGCGAGGAGTTATGTTATGGCGGCAAATCTGAGTTATTTAACTTATGACATGACCAACGAATCAAGATATTTAAACCAGGCAATTTTGTTTATGAACCAGTCTTTGGTCATAGACCGTTACTCGCCTTCTAGGTACGTTCATACAGCTTTCTATTTGGCAGAAGCAGGTCAGTTTGAGCTTGCTCGTGAGTATCTAAAGTCCTCTTTAGCGCTAGACTCAAATAATTTGTCTGCTTGGATGTTACTTGCAAGAATATACCAGTTAGAAAACAGGCCTGCTCAACTTAAATATGCTTTAAATGAAGCATTTAAGCTGAAGCCCGACGAGGTTTATTTGAAACAGTTAAGCCAGTCTGCCCAGGATCCCAGTCTGATTAAAAAATTGGTAATACCAGCTTATATTAATGTTTTGCAGATAGAGCCCTAGATATATGGATATTTTGGCAAAAATTTTAGTTTTTATTTTTGGTTTATGTATAGGGAGCTTTTTAAACGTTGTAATATGGAGGCTGCCCAAAGACAAAAGCATTACGGGACGTTCTAATTGCGCATTTTGTGGTCATGTATTGTCTGTTGGGGACTTGGTGCCGGTTTTAAGTTATTTGGGTTTGGGGGGAAAATGCCGCTATTGTCATAAGAAAATCTCGCCTCGTTACTTAATAATTGAGCTAGCGACCGGACTGGCTTATTTGTTGGCTTTTACAAGTTTCATGCCCTCTGATCTTGTGAGTGGGTTACTGTTTTTAAAAGTTTTGGTAGGGATAAGTATATTGGTAAGTGTTTTTGTTATAGACTTAGAAAACTTTTTAATTTTGGACAGCGTTATTTTTTTTGGGTTTGCGGTTTCGTTAGTTTTAAATTTGGTTTTAGACAGGCTTTCGGGGGACTGGGGAAGCGGTTCGCTATTAATTCAGGGTCTTTTGGGCGCCTTGGCCGCAAGTTTGCCATTTTTTTTGATTTGGTATTTTTCCAGGGGCCGTATGATGGGGTTTGGTGATGTTAAGCTAGCTTTGTTTATGGGTATGTTACTTGGTTTAAAGGGGGTTTTAGTGGGACTATATGTTGGAATTATTATTGGGGGGATATGTGGGGTTTGTTTACTACTTTTTGCGGGTAAAAATTTGAAAACAAAATTGCCTTTTGGTACATTTTTATCGGTAGGTGCTTTTATTGCCTTATTTTGGGGGGAAAAAATGTTTAATTGGTACTTGGGGCTCTTAGGTTTTTAGTGTTATAATTTAAAATACAATAGTATTTTTAAGAGGTTGGATACAAAAATAAAAATGTCCTTAAAAGGTTTCAGGCAGGCCTGTAAACAAAAGACCTATAAAGATTTGTACGAGCAACAGGGCTTTACTTTAATAGAGCTTATGGTTGTTCTTTCAATTTTTTTGGTTATTCTTGGTGTGTTATTGGCTAACTTAGCGGGCCTTAGAACTGCTCGCAACTTGAAGATTGCTCAGAATGAGTTAGTGAGTAATATTAGAAAAGTGCAAAGCTACAGCTTGTCTTCTAGGGCATTAAATGGTACGCAGGCGGTTCAGTATTATTTACTAAAGTTCGACACGACAACGCCTGACAGATATTTTATACAGGCAATTTACGATGCCTCGACTTCTCCCAAGCTAGTAACAAACGTGGAGACTATTTTTTTGCCGCAAAGCGTAAGACTGGCTTCTTCGAGTGCTATTTTAATAGACAAGCCGCCTTTGCAGTTTCCTTCCCCTCCTTCCGACAGTACCGACATAAAGCAGGAAAACAACAACACCAGTCCTTGTGCACTTTTGGCTTTTAGGCTTCCTTTTGCCAAAATAATTATAAATGGCGGAAAAGATTTACTGTATTCAAACAATACAGGGTGTACCTTTGCCAGTTTTACGAACGATGATTATGCAAAAATTAAAAATTTTGTAGCTAATAGTTCTTCAAATACCGCAGTGGCTAATTCTATTTTTACTATAACTCTGGCATCTACGGATGGAAAACTTTCCAAGACCGTGTCTATAAATGGTCTTACGGGAGCTATTGTATTTAGCCCATAATATGAAATCATTTACCAAAAAACAAACTTTTTTTCAATCCGGCCAAACTTTAATTGAAACTTTGGTAGCTATTTTTATTTTGGTTATGGGTATAGTCGCGGCTTTGGGGTTGGCTATATACGCTTTAAATGCTTCCAGTAATGTAACTAAACAGATTATTGCCATTGGGCTTACGCGTGAGGGTGTTGAGGCTGTAAAAAATATGCGTGATACCAATTGGTTAAAGCTCAGTTTGGACACCGATTGCTATGAGTACGTAAGTGGCTCTAATACTGCGAAGTGTTATAAAAATTGGTTAGACAACGGTGGAAACTGGAACAATAACGGCAATGACCGTGGGTACAGAATGGATCCGGGAGGGGTGCCAACTAGCTATAGGCTAGGGTTGGATAATAGTTCCTCAAATAAAATTTGGACTTTAAATTCGGCCGGTAGTAATTGGGGATTGGACAATGGGTTGGCTATTAGTAATTCCAGCTTTCAGGGTTTGTATGTCCCAAATACAAGCCAACCAAACGGCACATCGGAATTTTATAGAAAAATTACTCTAACTAAACAGAACAGCACGGGTCCGTATAGAGACAATTTGGAAAGATTGTTGGTTACTACTCAGGTTTGGTGGACTGATAAGAAATGTCCCAGGTCGGTAGATTGGCCTGGTTTGGGCAAATGTTCTATTCAACTACAAACTTACTTAACTAACTGGAAGAATTATTGAGATGAAATTCCAAATTATAAATCCCAAATCAGGTGAATATATAAAAGGATTCACTATAATGGAAATAGTTGTTGCGACTACAATATTTGCCGTGGTTGCTTCTTCTATGATGGGTCTTTTTAATTACACTCTAAAAATAAATCGGCGCACAGAGGCATTTAGGCAGGCAACGCAAGGCATGCGGACTTTTGCTGAAAGTTTAGTTAAGCAAATAAGAAATGGTCAAATTAGTTACGGGATTAATGGCACCTCTCCCGCTTTGGAAAATAGCAGTGTGTGCGGTGCAGGTGACGTAAATAATAGGTATTATACCGACAAAGAAAATAAATTAAGAATTACAGATACCGACGGGGCGGATATATGTTTTTATTTGGCAAGTGCATCTCAAAGTTATGTGGGCGCAAATGTTTTTTCTGGAAATCATTTAATTATGGAAAAAAATATTGGGAACAGTTATGCTAAGCAGACCTTAAACCCAAGTAATTTTACAGTAGAAAATTTGGCGTTTTTTGTCAGGCCGGTTTGTGACCCTTATGACCATTGTAACGATGCTTCGCCTGGTGTATATGCTAACAATAGTTCGCCTAAACTCCAACCCGTTGTTGGAATATTTATGAAAGTTAAGGTAAGTTTAAATACAGGGGAACAGGTAAATTTTAGTTACCAGACTTCAGTTTCTAGCAATAAATATGACATTCCTGCCAACTAAAATATGAAAAAAAATTCTGTTTTAAAAAATCAGGCTGGTGTAACTTTAATGCTGTCGGTTTTGGTATTGTCGGCTATTTTGGCTATTGCTTTTAGTTTGGCTACGGTGACTTTTGTTGAAATACGCTCGTCTGGGGATCTAATCAGAACTGAGCCTGCTTATTATTCTGCTGAGTCGGTGTCTGAAGAGGCTTTGTTTAAAATAAAAAGAAACTTATCTGACCAGCAACTGGCATATAATTCTAGTTTAAACAACGTGGACTTGTCTTCGGAGACAACTTTTTTATCTACACCAATTTTTCAAGCAAAAATAGGTAAGACCACAAATAGTTTTACCGGGACCACTAACAGGTATCCTTTGTTCGATACTTCGTGCCCGGCTCCTCTTAGTGGTTCAAGTACTCCGGCGCATTGTGTATCGGGAGGAAGTGGTTATGCTAGGCTAAAATTAACCTATTTGGATACTGGAAATAATACAGATCAGATGCGTGCGTATTTATGCCAATTTGATCCTAGAAAATCTGTAGATCCTACAGGCTCGGACCCCTCGGCTTATAGGACGTTGCCTTGCTCTGATCCGAGTGACACCACAAGCGGTTATTGGCTTGTTTATAATGATAGTTTAAGCACAAATAATACTAGGGAAGGTGGAGTTAATGGAGGTAACTGGCCTTCATTAGACCCTTATCAGCAGCAGGAGTTAATTCTATATAATTCCGGAGGTGGGGCTGATATATACGCACAAGTTGAAACTTATGATGGTAACGGCTTGCCTAAAGGCTTGCCTTTGGTTGGCTCAACAGCGGTGGATATTAGCGCATCTAATTCCGGCGTGGTAAGGAAAATTCGCACTGTTATTCCAGCCTCTGCTTCTTCGGGTGGTTCAGTGGCTGGTTTTGCCCACTACAGAACCATTACTATCCCAGCCCAAAGTACTAACAGCGCTGACTTAAGTAGTTTTCCTGTTTTAATTAGCACGACTTTAAATTCTTTAAAAACTACTTCAAACGGGGGGTCGGTTACAAATGCTAATGGTTACGATATAGTTTTTTATTCAAATTCTTCTCTGTCCTCCAAGCTCGACTATCAGGTAGAGTCTTATAATTCTGCGACTGGAGAATTAAATGCCTGGGTTAGGGTGCCGGTTGTTTCAAGGTCAGCTCCCACTTTAATTTATATGGCATATGGAAATTCTGGAATTGCTAGTAGTCAGGAGAGTGTAACAAGTGTGTGGGATTCCAACTATAAAGCGGTGCTGCATATGGCCGACAGTACTTCGAACACTGATATTCAGGATTCTACTTCCAATGGTAATTTGGCTGCAAACGTAGCCAATACAAATGGTAAGTCTATTGCCGGAATTATCAAAAATGCTTTAAGTTATGATGGGTCTACCGATTACTCCAGCTTTGGTTCAAGTAATACCTTGAATTTTGCAGCAAATGAGCCATTTACTTTTTCAGCTTGGTTTAAGACGACTAATTCTTATGGAGCCATAATATCTTTTAGAAACTCTGCTCAAGATGGCGCGGTTATGGACTTGGTAGTAGGACATACAGGGGCCGCAGACAATGGGGGCAGACTTGCTGTGTTGGTCCGGCGTGACAACGGGGGCGGAGGATTCTGTCAGATTTTTGGTAACTTGGTTAACGACAATAATTGGCATTATGCTGTTGCGAAAAGAAACTCCAGTGGGACTGTTCAGTTGTATTTAGACGGGTCTTCGCAAGGTACTTGTTCGGGCAGTGAGACTTCGGGTGCTATAACTACTAACTTAAGAAACATAGCCTTTGAACGAAGATGGGTTCAGGATGGTTATTTGTCGCAAAGTACTCAAGCTTTAGAGGCCAGTTTAGATGAAATTAGAATATCTAATATAGACAGGTCCAGTGACTGGGTAGCTACGGAGCATAGAAACCAAAGTTCTCCTGGGGCTTTTTATACCGTGGGCTCTGAACAATAAAATAAAATCCCGTCACATCAGTGACGGGATTTTATTTTACAGAAAGTTTATTGCGGAACCTTTATGGTTTGCCCGGGTTTAACTAAGAAAGGGCTTTTCAAGTTATTTAAGGTTGCCAATGTGGTCCAGTTTATATTGAACTTTTGGCTAATACTAAAAAGGGTGTCGCTTTTTTGTACGGTATATTCAATAAATTGAATTTCATTTTGCTGCTGGGGTCTTGTGTTTGAAACGCCCAAGACTTGTTTTTCCAAAGCAGCAGAGTCATTTCCGGAGTTTGAAAAGATTAAACGGACAGCGTTAACTGTGAGTGCTAATGAAATAACTAAGAGGGAAGAGGCAAAAATTTTTAGCTTTTTGGTCTGACTTAAGCCTCGTCCAACCGAAAGCTTTAGGCGCGGAGAAAGTTCAATTTTACGGGCTGGTAGCATTTAAAAATTTTTATTTCTTGAGTTACTTATAACCCAATTTTATCATATTTTACCCTTATTTCCTTGTGGATAACATATTATAGAGGTTTTTTGGTTTGCTGGTGGAAGGAAGGGGAATCACAATGTATAATATTATTATGAAAAATAAAGATATTTTTGAACGCATAAAAAAATTACGGGACCAGGTTGAGGATTTAAGGTATAGATATCATGTTTTAAATGACCCTTCCGTTACAGACGATGTAAAAGATTCTTTGGAAAAGGAGCTTAGGGCTTTAGAAGAGCAATATCCTGAGTTCAAAGAAGAAGGTTCTTCCGTTAACCGCGTAGCTGGAAAACCTTTGGACAAGTTTGTAAAGGTGCCGCATAGGCAAAGAATGCTTTCATTAAACGATGTATTTTCTTTCGAAGAATTGTTGGCTTGGCAGACACGAATTAGTAAGACTATTGGTTCAAAAGCCTTTTCTTATTTTTCCGAGCTTAAGCTTGATGGTTTGGCTGTTTCTTTGGTTTATGAAAATGGTAGATTTGTGCGGGGTGCAACGCGAGGGGATGGTTTTGTGGGTGAGGATATAACTCAGAATCTTCGCATGGTACAGTCTGTGCCTTTGCTACTTAGAGGCAAAGTTCCAAAGTACATTGAGGTAAGGGGCGAAGGTGTTATGAGCAAGCAAGTTTGGCAACAATTGAATAAGAAAAACTTAAAAGACGGCAAGCCCTTGTTTGCCAATACCAGGAATGCTGCTGCAGGTAGTTTGCGCCAGTTGGACTCTCGTCTTACTGCGGAGAGGCGCTTGGATTTTTTTGCATATGATATTGCGGAAATAAGCTCAGAATTTAAACTTGATACGCATTCGCAAAAACATTCTTTGCTGCGTGAGTTGGGGTTTAAAGTAGATAGTCACGAGGTGGTGTGTGAAAATTTGGCGGAGGTAAAAAGTTTTATTGAGAAGTTTGAAAAAGAGCGACAGAGGTTTCCTTATGGCACTGACGGCGTGGTTGTGTCTGTGGACAGTTTAAATCAACAGAATCTTTTGGGTTTTGTGGGAAAAGCTCCGCGGTTCATGGTGGCTTATAAGTATCCAGCTGAAAAAGCCACTACAATTATTCGGGAAATAAAATGGAATGTTGGGAGGACTGGGGTACTAACTCCTTTGGCAATTTTTGACCCTACTATTGTTGCCGGAAGTAAGATATCTAAGGCTACTATGCATAATTTTGATCAAATCGAAAGGTTAGATGTTAGGATTGGCGACACTGTAGTAATTCAGAAGGCTGGGGATGTCATTCCTGAGGTTGTAGAGTCTTTAGTTAAGCTAAGGTCGGGAAAAGAAAAGAAAGTTAAGGTTCCTGACTGTTGCCCGGTTTGTAACGGACGAGTTGAGAAAAAAAATAAAGTCGGGGTAGAATTGGTAGGAGCAAAAGCTAGTCATGAAAAAGGTGTGGCGTATTATTGTTCCAATCCCAAATGTCCGGCAAAAAATCGGCGTTTTATGCAGCACTTTGTAAGTGTAATGGAAATTTTTGCTGTCGGGCCTAAAATTTTGGACCGTTTTCAGGAAGAAGGTTTGATAAGCGATGCTGCGGATTTGTTTTTGCTTAAGAAGGAGGATATTGAGGGGCTTGAGAGGTTTGGTGAAAAAAGTGCGGAAAATATTATTTCCTCTATTCAAAATCATCGTAAAATTTCTCTGCCTAAATTTATTTTTGCTTTAGGTATTTTGCATGTTGGTGAGCAAACCGCTGAAGACCTGGCAAGAAATTTTAAAAGTTTAGACGGTTTGAAGAAGGCTAGTTTGCCTGAGCTGGGCGCGATAGAAAATATTGGGCCTGTGGTTGCTAAGAGTGTGTATGAATTTCTTGGTAATAAATCTAATTTGAATTTTATAGACAAGCTGGAAAAAGTGGGGGTAAGCATTTTACCTCTGGAGCTTAAGTCCGGGCAGCAGAAGTTTGCTGGTATGACATTTGTTATCACCGGAACATTAGGTACTATGAGTCGGGACGAGGCTAAGGCACGTATAAAAAATTTGGGGGGCAAAGTAACAGAGTCGGTGTCTAAAAATACTTCCTTTGTTGTCGTGGGGAGTGAGCCTGGGAGCAAGTATGAAAAGGCTGTTACCTTAGGTGTAAAAATTTTAAAAGAAGAAAATTTTTTGCAATTGATCAAATAGGTTATATAATATAAAAACGAATTAATTGATATAAATATGACACCTCCTATTATTTCTCAAGAAACAAAAGAAGCAAATTTTGAAGCCATTGCGCCTTTAAAGCAAGAACCTGTTTTATTAAGAACTAAAACTGTAAAAGCAAAATCTCATGTGGGAGTATTTCTTGTTTTGCTTGCGGTAGCCTTGGGTTGTGCGTATTGGTTTTATAATGAGAACCAAACATTAAAAGCTAAGGTGGCAGAGCTAGAGGGTAAAATAATAACCGCTCAAAATTCAGTTTCTTTAGACGGCTTAAGTCCTGTAGAAAAATTAAATAAGCATATGCTTTTGCCCCAAGCTCAGAGTGCTCAGGTGGTAACCATAGAAAATTCTAAAGATTTAAAGCAGAGCGATACTTTTTATGAGTATGCAGAAAATGGCGACTTGCTTATTCAATTTCCTAATTTGGAAATAATTTATAATAATACTGCCGACGTTATAATTAATGCTCGCACGAAGAATACTGGCCAGGTAGCAGGGGCCGAGGCGCGGGCTTTGCAGGGTGCTTTGAATTTAGAAATTAGGAATGGTGCGGGGGTTGCTGGTTTGGCTGGTAAGACTGCCGCAACTTTTTCGGGAGTGAAAGAATATGTGGTGAAGTCGGTGGGCAATGCTGCCAGGGGTGACTATTCAAAAACAGTTATAGTAAATTTGAGTGGAAAAGATGTTTCGGGTTTGGAAAAACAGTTTAACACCCAGGCTGTGACCGTTTTGCCATCAGGCGAGAGTGTTTCAGAAGCAGATGTAGTAATTATTATGGGAAAGCAGTAAGTTGTTTTTAAGTCATATATCTTACTATTTTGGTTGGTATTCAAATAAAACCTGAGTTTTATGCTTTCCTGTGTATTTCCTGGGGATTTACTGTGAAAATTTACCATCCGTCTCCTTATAAATAAGCCAATATATTTTCTCTGTTTTTTTATGGAACTAGGCTTGACAGAGAATGAAATATGCATTAATATATTTAGTACGAGTTAGCGCAAGCATTATTTTAAAAATATTATGGTTCTGACCAAATTATCCTTAAACAAACAGCGGTTTATGTAACTGGCCATATTAGCATGTGCCTGTACATATCCGCCGCCGGCGGATTTTTTGTTCTCAGAAATAATTTTCACTATTTATATACTGCTCACAGATCACAGCCTTTCCATTATTACTTAGGGAATCAGGCAACTAGATCGTCAGGGGCAGTAGCTAAATGGTGATAATTCTAAAATCAGTTACGGAAAGAATTCTCATCTGTACTTTAAAAATCGAATACTAAATTATCGTATTCAACCAAACGATAATTTATGGGTAAATCTATTTAATTTTTTGTAAGTTAAATAGAATTGTAAGAAAACGAAAGAACATTGTAGTCCAGAAAATTTTTTTTAAAGAAAATTTTGACGGGACATATTAAAACAACAAAAGGGTATATGGTGGATGCCTAGGTAATAGAAGCCGACGAAGGACGCAGTAACCTTGCGAAACGCCTCGGGGAGCTGGTAAACAAGCTTTGATCCGGGGATGTCCGAATGGGGAAACCTATATCGCGGAAGGCGATATGTTTTTGTATCGTGGGATACAAAAAACGGGAACCATGCGAAGTGAAACATCTCAGTAGCATGTGGAAAATAAATCAATCGAGATTCCGTTAGTAGTGGCGAGCGAACGCGGAAGCATATGAAATGTAAAAGTAAAAATTCAAAGTGAAAAATTTTGGAACCCCTCTGGGGTATCTATATTTTAAATTTTGATTTTTACATTTTGCATTTTCATTAGCCCAAACCTGCTTTAGTGTTACTTAAGTCGCAAGACAAGAGTTTAAAGATTACAGTCGTTGCTAAGCAGGTGTTATAAGTGAAGGTGGTTCGCGGATCTGTAAATCCGTGAGGGGTTAGTGTGTGCTATGTAGCAGAACACGCCTGGAAAGGCGGACCAAAGAGGGTGATAGTCCCGTATAGCGAAACATCATGCAGTGCCTCACATTTTTTCTTGAGTACAACCAGACACGAGAAATCTGGTTGGAAGTCAGGTCGACTAAGATCTAAGGCTAAATACTTCTATTGACCGATAGTGAACAAGTACCGTGAGGGAAAGGTGAAAAGCACCCCGTTAAGGGGAATGAAATAGTTTCTGAAACCATATACTTACAAGGAGTCAGAGCCCTAATCTTGAGCTTTATTGCTCAGGGCGGGTGATGGCGTGCCTATTGAAGAATGATCCAACGAGTTAATCTTATGCGGCTTGATTAAGTTACATCAGTAACGAAATCGTAGTGAAAGCGAGGATGAATAGTCCGTAAAAAGTTAAAAATTAAAAGTTCAAAGTGAAAGATTATAGAGTCACCCTTTGGGTGATGCTCATAGTTTAAATTTTGACTTTTAAACTTTTAACTTTTATGTCGCATGAGTTAGACCCGAAACCCGAGTGAGCTACGCATGGCCAGGATGAACCCCGTATAACAGCGGGGGGAGGTCCGAACCCACTAATGTTGCAAAATTAGGGGATGAGCTGTGCGTAGGGGAGAAATTCCAATCGAACCGGGTGATAGCTGGTTCTCCTCGAAATAGCTTTAGGGCTAGCGTCGAGAGTTCCTTTGAGAGGTAGAGCACTGAATCGAAACCTGCTTCGCAAGAGGTAGGCTCGAACCAAACTCCGAATTCTCAAAGTCAAGATCTCGGCAGTCAGTCCGTGGGCGCTAAGGTCCACCGGACAAATGGAGAAGAGTCCACACCACCGTCTAAGGCCCCCAAATCCTAGCTATAGTGCAAAGGATGTGGGGTTGCTCATACAACCAGGAGGTTGGCTTAGAAGCAGCCATCCTTTAAAGAAAGCGTAACAGCTCACTGGTCAAGCGATCCTGCGCCGACAATATATAGGGGCTAAGCTAGGTGCCGAAGACGTGGATTTATCCCGCTTTTAGCGGGGTAAGTGGTAGAGGAGTGTTGTATGCAGGATGAAGGCGTACTCGTAAGAGATGCTGGACAGCATACAAGTAAGAATGTTGGAATAAGTAATATATATAGAGGTGAGAATCCTCTTCGCCGAATATCCAAGGTTTCCAGGGCAACGATCGTCGTCCCTGGGTTAGTCGATCCTAAGTTTGGGCCCCAAGGGGTACAAGCGATGGAAAACATGGTTGATATTCCATGACCACCTACAAATTACTTAAGGCGGGACGGATTTTGGTAACATGAGCATAATCTGACTATTTATGTTCCTGTAAGCGTAGGGCGGACCTTTAGGCAAATCCGAAGGTCCCTGGTGATTTATATTCTACCTCGCAAGAGATGAATATAGAGAGCCTAAAGCCTGAATTTATGGGAAAACCGGGCAACTGGAATTTATGTGAACCAAAGTCTCAAGAAAAGCGTCGTAATTATGTTTGTAGGTGACCGTACCGTAAACCGACACAGGTGGATGGGGAGAGAATCCCAAGGCGTCCGGCACAATGTTCGTTAAGGAACTCGGCAAAAAAGCAGGTGTACCTTAGGTATATACCTTGCCCTTTTTTCTGAGATTATATCAAAGGGAAAAAGGGCCGCAGCGAAAGACCTCTCCCGACTGTTTACCAAAAACTTAGGTCCGTGCTAAAGCGCAAGCTGATGTATACGGGCTGATGCCTGGCCAGTGTCAGAAGGTCAAACCACTTGTCGCAAGATAGGTGGCCAAGCCCTGATGAACGCCGGCAGTAACTATAACTGTCCTATGGTAGCGAAATTCCTTGTCGCGTAAGTTGCGACCCGCACGAATGGCATAACGAGTAGAGGACTGTCTTAACGAACAAGCCGATGAACTTACAATGGCGGTGAAGATGCCGTCTTACCCGCAGCAAGACGGAAAGACCCTATGAAGCTTTACTATAGCTTGTCATTGAAATTACGTTTTTATTGCTTAGTATAGGTGGGAGCCTTTGAAGTTTAGGTTCTGGCTTAAACAGAGGCGAAATGTGAAATACCACCCTGTAAGAATGTGATTTCTAACCACGGTTTAACCTCCCGTGAGACAGTGACTGGTGGGTAGTTTAACTGGGGCGGTTGCCTCCTAAATGGTAACGGAGGCGTTTATTAAGGTAGGCTAGGTATGGATGGAAATCATACCGATAGTGCAAACGCATAAGCCTGCTTGACTGCAAGGGCGGCGACCCGCGCAGGCACGAAAGTGGAAGTTAGTGATCCGATGCGTTCGAGTGGAAGACGCAAAGCCCAACGGATAAAAGTTACTCTAGGGATAACAGGCTGATCTTCTCCAAGAGTCCATATCGACGAGAAGGTTTGGCACCTTAAACCTCAAAATCGGGGTGCTATGAGAGTGATCTCATACCAGTGTCTTAGTTCCGTCTTTCCCAAAGTAAAGCTTGGGAAGATAAATAAATCTAAGAAAATAAAATCGGCTTATAACGGAGAACCCGTAGTTAATTATATGTGAAATTTTAGTATCTAATTAACCGGCAACCCCGTGGGAAGTCGTTTAGAATTAAGAATTATGAATTAAGAATTATGAATGACTGCATACTGCATTTATTCTAAATTCTGCATTCTAAATTCTGCATTCTGAACTGACCCCGTAACGACTGACCCGAAAGGGAAGATTTAAATGAAGAATGAAGAATTGTGAATGAAGAATGTCTGCAGAAATGCATTTCATTCTGCATTTTAAATTTCTAAATCTGCATTTTTATAACACGCCGACTCTTGTCTTAAAAAGACAGGCTATGTCTCGCAAAGAGACTAAGGCCGTCGACAAGAAGATGATATAGTCTACGCCATAAGAAATTATGGAATTAAGTACGATGTCGGCTCATCGCATCCTGGGGGTGAAGAAGCTCCCAAGGGTTCTGCTGTTCGCAGATTAAAGCGGTACGCGAGCTGGGTTCAAAACGTCGTGAGACAGTTTGGTCCTTATCTGCTGTGGGTGTACGAAACTTGAGTGGTCGCATCTTTAGTACGAGAGGACCGAGATGCATAGACCTCTGGTGTACCCGTTGTCCTGTCCAGGGCATGGCGGGGTAGCTAGGTCTAGTTAGGATAAGCGCTGAAGGCATATAAGCGTGAAGCCGTCCACAAGACTAGGTTTCGATTATCTCTTTATTGAGATATACAGGTTCGCGGAAGACTACCGCGTATTTTACTAGCCGGTAGCGAGTAGTAAGTAGTTAGTAGCAGCAATGCTACAAGCTACGAGCTACAAACTACAAGCTGGTCTATAGGTTGCAGGTGTAAGAACAGTAATGTTTTCAGCCGAGCAATACTAATCAACCGAAATGTTTTAATAACTTCTTTTTAAGAAGTAGTCCTGTCAAAATTTTCTTTCGAAAAAGTAAACACAGATCTTAGATAGCACAGATACACCGATTATATTTAGGTTGCATATTGGATGGTTATGCTTTATGTATAACCCATCCACCTCGCCCTTTTTAAAAAGGGCGAGGTGGGTGACATTTCCGGTGTGGTACGACCCGATCCCATCCCGAACTCGGAAGTCAAACACGCCAGGGCCAATGATACTACCGCGCATGCGGCAGGGAAAGTAGGTAGTTGCCCTTTATATGTTAAACCGCTCTTTAAACAGAGCGGTTTTTCTATTGGAAAAATTCATAGTTGGTTCATATAAGTCTGCAAGTCTTATGTAGTTAGATAACAAGGAGGACTTATGGAGTTGCCAAAGTTTGTGCCTATGCGCCCAAAGGAGCCGAAAGGTCCGGAGTACGCTTCTAGATTTTTAGGGTTATGCAAAGATAACGACTGGGTTCTTGAATGTAAATATGATGGTGTGCGTTGTATGATGCACTATCAGAACGGAGAAGTTAGACTGCTTTGTCAGCGAGAAAGTTATTTTTCAGGTTTGTCCGAAGTAGAGGCCAGGGTAAAGAAAGTAGTGGACTTAACTAATGTAGGGAGTTTGGTTTTAGACTGCGAGCTGGTTAGTTTTGGTTCAAATAATCTACCCGATTATGATTTGTTGTTAAATGGGCAGGGAAGACGGAGCCTTGTGGTGTTTGACCTGCTTTATGCGGGGGAACAAGATTTCAGTAGCGTAAGATTCATGCAGAGGAAGTTTACTTTAAGTGAAATTTACGAAAAACTTTTGCTGACAGGAGGGAGGGAAATACTTCGTTTGGCAGAAGCTTACTGGGGGGCAGAAGCTAAGCTTGAGGCGTATGTAAAAGTCAGGCGCGAGAGGCGCGAGGGAGTTTTGTTTAAGCATAAGAAAAGTGTGTATAACGACACGGTGCTTCCTTGGTGGAAAATTGTCAACCCTGACTATAAAGGAGTGTTGAGGCAAAGAGCCCTAAACTTTGTTCGGCTTACAAAACAGCGTCCTTAAAGGTCCGTTGTTTTTTAATGTTATAATTAACTAGGATGACTATGAAATGTTAACTTCTAAGTAAAAGCAATGCTTATTGTATGGAAATATTTTTGCTAGTATTTTTGTCGTTTTTTTTACTATTCACCTGCTTTTTGCTGTTTATAATTTCGAGTGCTTTTATTGGATTTGTTCGTACCAGAGTGCCTTTTGTCCCTACTAGCGACGCTGACGTAGAGTTTTTGGTGAAGGAACTAGGTATAAGGAATCAAGACGTTTTTTATGAATTGGGTAGTGGAAATGGCAAGGTTTGTTTTGCTGTTACCAGGCAGACGGGGGCAAAGACCGTAGGCTATGAACTGACCCGCTGGACACATTTATGGGCAGTAGTAAAATCAAAATTTAAAAATCGTCCGCCAGTTGGCGGATCAAAAATCCAATTTAAAAGGAAAGATTTTTTTAAGGAAGACTGGTCTCAGGCGACGGTTATATATGGGTACTTATATCCTCCGCTCATGAGCAGGGTTAAGGAGAAATTTTTGAACGAGTGTAAGCCGGGTACAAAAGCAATTATGCGGGACTTCTTTTTGCCCAACCTAGAGCCGAATGCGGTATATAAACGGCCCAATGACCATGAAATTTATGTTTATATAAAGTAAATTTGTTGTTGCAGAATAATTTCAAATAAAATGGTTATAAAAAGCCCAGTAAAATTGGGCTTTTTATAATTTTTGGAAAAATTGTAGAAAAAAACTTGACATAATATTTTATAAGGCTTAATATAAATATTATGCAAATTCAGGTTATCTTAAAACGTTTTGGTTTAAGCGAAAAGGAAATATGCGTTTATTTAGCATTGGTTGAGTTGGGTCCTTCCTCTGTTCGAAACATTGCTTTAAAGTCTAAGGTTAACCGAGGAACTACCTATGATATTTTAAAGGCTCTAATAGCACTAGGTGTTGTGGCTTACTATAATAAAGAATCAAAACAATACTTTGCTGCTGAACCTCCAGAAAATTTATTGTTGGCAATAAAACAAAAACAAGCAGAGTTGACTGAAATAAAAGAAGACGTAGAAGCAAATTTGCCACTCTTAAGAACATTGTTTGAAAAACAAGGTGGTAAACCCGTGGTAAAGTTTTATGAGGGAGTAAAAGGTATAAGTATTATTTTAAAGGACGTATTGGAAGAAGTTTCTAAGTCTGCCCATAAAAGTTATTGTTTGTATTCTTCTGCTACCGAGGAGCATAGAAAAAATATTTATGGAGCTATGCCAGATTTTAGCAAAAAGAGAATAGCAAAAAAAATCAGTGTAAAAATTATTTCTTTAGGGCAAGGCGGAAAGTTGGCGGGGTTGGACGAAAGAAAACAAATGCCGAATGTTGCTGCTGAGCTAAAGTCCACTCATGAAATCATTTACGGACACAAGGTGGCACATTTGAGTTTAGACGAAAGCGGTACTCCTATTGGAGTTGTGATTCATAATCAGGCAATTGCAGAAATGCAAAAAAGTGTTTTTGAATTCAATTGGAAAAAACTATAATTTAACTTGTAAGTAGTAACTTGTAAAGTTTTAGCTAACTTACCACTTACTAACTTATAACTTACTACTTTTATGTGTGGAATCGTCGGATATGTAGGAAAAAAAGAAGCTTTGCCTGTTTTGCTGCAGGGGCTTAGGGATTTAGAATACAGGGGCTATGACAGCGCTGGTATAGCGGTTTTAAACCAAGGTAAAATTTTTAGGGTGAGGGAAGTTGGGAAAGTTGATAACTTAGTTAATAAGCTTAAAGGAAAAACTTTAGAAGGTTCAGTAGGGATAGCGCATACTAGGTGGGCGACTCATGGAGGTGTAACAGAAAAAAATGCCCATCCTCATTTTGGCAGCAGTTCTTTAGGTGAACCTGAGGTAGAGGGTAAGTTGGCTTTGGTGCACAATGGAATTATTGAAAATTATCGGGAAATAAAAAAACAGCTTAAGGATCAAAATTTTTCTTCCGAAACTGATTCTGAAGTTTTAGCTAAGCTAATTTATGAAAACTATGAAGGCGATTTGGTGAAGGCTGTAAAAAAGTCTCTACCCAGAGTCAGGGGTACATATGGTGTGGCAGTTATGCATCAGGATAACCCGAATTTAATCGTCGCTGCCCGCTTGGGTAGTCCTTTGGTTGTTGGTATGGGCCAGAATGAATATTATCTAGCTAGCGATGTAACCCCCATGCTGCCTTATACAAAAAGGGTAAGTTATTTAGACGACGGTGAAGTGGCGGAAATTTCTACGGCTGGAGTTAAGATTTCCAATTTAAAAGATGAAGTGGTTAAGAAGGACATTACCCGCATAGAGTGGGACAAGGAACAGGCACAAAAAAACGGCTTTCCTTCCTTTATGCTTAAAGAAATTTTTGACCAACCAATAGTTTTTGAGGACGCAATCCGCGGACGTTTTAACATGCAAGAAGGTACGGCAATTTTAGGTGGGCTGAATATGACGGAAGAGGAAAAGAGGGATGTAAAGCGCGTGGTCATAGTAGCGGAAGGTACGGCCAGGCACGCTGGGCTTATTGCTAAGTATGCGTTTGAAAGGTTGGCGAATTTGCCTTGTGAAGTGGATTCTTCTTCAGAATTTCGTTACCGGGATCCGGTGGTGAATGAGTCTACTTTGGTTTTTGCAATTTCGCAGTCTGGTGAAACTGTAGATACTCTTTTAGCTATACGTGAGGCTAAGAGAAAAGGCGCGAAGGTGCGTGGGGTGGTTAATGTGGTGGGTTCGACAATTGCTCGTGAAACCGGAGCTGGAACTTATATCCATGCAGGACCTGAACTCTCCGTGGCTTCTACTAAGGCATTTACCAATATGGTTACTGTTTTGCTTTTGTACGCTTTGGAGTTTGGCAGAATAAAGCAAACCAGCCCTGCTACTGGACAAAGGCTCTTGCAGGCGCTTTTAGAAATACCGGAAAAAATGCATAGCATTTTAAAACAGAGCGAGCAAATAAAAGAAATTGCAAAAGTTTATGCAAAGTATCAAAGTATAATTTTTATTGGCCGCGGCGTAAATTTCCCGGTTGCATTGGAAGGGGCTTTGAAGCTCAAAGAGATTTCTTATATTCATGCGGAAGGTATGTCTGGAGGGGAATTGAAGCATGGTCCTTTAGCTTTGGTTTCTAAAGATTTGCCTGTAATTGCAGTTTTAACTCAGGATCAGTTATACGAAAAAATGAAAAGCAGCGTAGCGGAAGTAAAAGCGCGCGGAGCGAGAACTTTAATTATTGCGAATGAGGGCGACGAAGAGGTAAGGGATCTGGCAGATGAAATAATTTATGTACCCAAAACAATGGAATTGCTTGAACCGCTTTTAAATACAATTCCTTTGCAGTTATTTGCTTACCACATGGCCGTGATTTTAGGAAAAGATGTAGACAGGCCGAGGAATTTGGCTAAGTCGGTAACGGTTGAATAGAAATATTTGATTTAAGATATATGATTTATGATGTTTGAAGAAAATAAAAAAACTAGCCGAGAAAAAAAGTTTTAGGCTAGTTCGACACTGAGCAGTTTGCTGCTGTATCGGTTGAAGATCGTGTTGGGCTGGCGGGTTTCTACACCCTGTGCTGTGATCGTGTAGTGGGTAACGGTAAAGTCACAGTTGGTGACGTTTGCCAAAATGCCGGTGTGGGTAACGTAGTTTTCGTCCCTTGTTTGGACGAATTTGATGCGTACCCTTTTGCTCATCCAGTCCTCAAGTTTTGGGTTGGCCATTGCACACTCCTTGGTTGCCTCGCCTTTGGCAAGGGCGTATATGACCATTAATTCTACCAATATCTGTAGACTTTGTAAATAGTTTAAGCGTTAGAATATTAAAGTATTGAAAATTTTAAATTTATGAAGGCATTAATTTTTGATAAAAGTAAAACTGCTTGGGAAGAGTCTAAGGGCTTTGAGTTGGTAGATATTCCAAAGCCGGTGTTGAACAAGGGCGATGAAGATAAAATAATTTTAAAAGTGCGTTTCGCTGGTGTGTGCGGAACTGACAAGGGCATTTGGCATAGAATGGCTTTTAAGGACGCGATTTTGAATTCTATTGACCACGAGGCGACGCAAATATACGAACTGCACGCGAATGATGCAAATAAAAAAACATATAGGGTTATTGGGCATGAGTTTTTTGGTGAGGTTATAGAAAAAGGATCAAATGTAAAAGATATTGAAATTGGCGATATGGTTTCTTGTGAGTCACATGTAGTTTGTAACAAGTGCTTTCAGTGTTTAAACGGACAGAAGGAAGTTTGTACTAATGAAAAAATCTTAGGCATAAGCGTGGACGGCGGTTTTGCAGAATATGCAAAAGTGCCAGCTCAAGTAGCATGGAAAACTGACGTAAGTAAAATTCGCCCGGAAATTGCTGCCATGCAGGAGCCTTTTGGCAATGCCGTGCACGCAGCTAGTAAGGTTGACTTAAAAGGTAAAACCGTGGCAATTTTTGGCCTTGGACCCATAGCTCAATTTTTAGTGCTTATAGCCCAGGGGCTTGGAGCAAAAACAATTATCGGCGTTGAACCGAACGAGAAAGCTGCCGAAATGGGAAAGAAAATGGGAATAGATCATATGATTAGAATTAAGAATGAAGAATTAGGAATTAAGAATGGGCCTGCACATAAACATAACCAGGTAGTATTTAATGAGATAATGCAATTAACACAAGGACTTGGGGTGGATGTCGCGTTCGAAATGGCAGGGTTTAACGACTCGGTTAATAATGCAATATCTTCAGTCAGGCGAGGTGGGGACGTTATTTTGTTTGGTTTAAAGACTGGAGACTTTATGCTGGAAGATTACAATAAGCTTATTATGAAAGGCGTGACTTTACATTGTGTGGCAGGTAGGCAAATTTGGCAGACTTGGGAGATTACTAAAAAGTTACTAGAAAATACTGAAAATAAAATACAGGAAAAGTTATGGTCGGTTTTGTTAAATGAAGGCGAAGGGACAATTTTAAATATTGCGGATTATAGTAAAGAAAATTTTGAAGAAATGATGACAAAGAATCCAAAGTTTTTAATTAAATTCTAAAAGGTTAAGGAGTACAGATTATGTTACGGATATGCGGATCCGTATATCCGTAACATATCAGTAATCTATAAGCTATGTATACAAACTATAAACAACAATTTGAAAACGAGCTTAAAGAAATTAAAGATAGCGGTAT
Source organism: Candidatus Doudnabacteria bacterium (assembly GCA_016788665.1). Classification (GTDB taxonomy): domain Bacteria; phylum Patescibacteriota; class Doudnabacteria; order UBA920; family UBA920; genus JAEUSF01. Next base: position 191,338 of record JAEUSF010000001.1, read on the forward strand.
GTGGAAAGAGGTTGGGGTTATGGAAGGAAAGCAAGGAGCGGAAATTAGTGTGGGCGGAAAGACTTTGTTAAATTTTTGTGCCAATAATTATTTAGGTTTGGCTTCTTCGGATGAATTGGCAAAGGCTGCAAAAGAAGGTATTGACCAGTATGGCTTTGGTGAGGCTTCGGTTAGGTTCATTGTGGGTACATCTTTGGTTCACAAAAATTTAGAAACCGAAATTTCAAATTTTTTTGGAACCGAAGATTCAATAACTTACACTTCTGCGTTTGATGCTAATACAGGACTTTTTGAAACTATTTTAAAAGAGGGTGATGCTGTATTTAGCGACGAGCTTAATCATGCGAGTATTATAGATGGTATTAGGCTGTGTAAAGCAGAACGGTTTAGGTATAAAAATTCTGACATGGAGGATTTGGAAGCAAAACTGCTTGAATTTCGTGCGCGAATTGATGCAGAAGATGCAACCGCTGCGGCATCACGCGGAAGAAAACCCAGGCTTTTAATAGCAACAGATGGGGTATTTAGCATGGACGGAATTACGGCAAAAATTGAACAGATTTGTAACTTGGCGGAGAAATATGAAGCCATGGTTATGGTAGATGACTCACATGCTTCGGGGGTGTTAGGAAAGCGAGGCCGCGGGAGTGTAGAAGGTTTAATAGATAGGATAGATATTGTTACGTCTACATTTGGCAAAGCTTTAGGTGGCGCGGGCGGTGGGTTTGCTACAGGCAGGAAGGAAATAATTCAGGTTTTACACCAAAGAAGTCGTACAACACTCTTTTCTAATTCTTTGCCACCTATGATAGCCAGTGCCGCTCTTTATGTACTAAAAAATTACGACTCTAAATTTGACCAGTACAGGCAAAAATTAATTGACAATACAGTGTACTTTAGGACGGCCATGGAAAAACTAGGGTTTACTTTGGGAGGCGATGGTAAGCATCCAATAACTCCGGTTATGCTTATGGAAGAAAAAATTGCCTCAGAAATGGCAAAAGCATTATTTGAAAAAGGGATTTACGTTCGGGGTTTTACATATCCTGTTGTGCCTAAAGGTAAGGCGCGTATTCGAGTTCAGATTTCTGCCGCTCATACAAATGAGCAAATGGATACAGCTATAAATGCGTTTGAAGAAGTTGGCAAAAACATGCTAATTTTAAATTAGTAAAATAGTACAATAGTTTATACTATTAAACTATTGTACTTGGAGAAATTTATGGCAAAATTTCCAAGAAAACCTAAATTAGATAAAAGGCAAACACAGGATTTAATTATAGATTTTTGTGAAGCGATTGCTGCAACAAAAAATAGTCAGGAAGCCGCTCAGTTATTAACTGATTTATTGGGAAAGCAGGAATTGGAGATGCTGGCACGAAGGCTAAAAGTAGCGGAGTTATTGTTGCAAGGTTATATTTATGACGATATTCAAAAGCTGTTAAAAATGAGCCGGGCAACTATTGCCAGAGTTCAATCCTGGCTACAGAACTCTGGGGAAGGTTATAGGTTAGTTATAGAGAGAACTAAAGGAAGCAGGCAGACTAGGTGGGAGAATGAGAAACCATTTAAATTAAGTGGTATGAAAAAGAAGTATCCAATGTACTATTGGCCTCAAATAGTTTTGGAATACTGGGTAAAAAATTCATCCCAGAAGCATAAAAGGGAGATGCTCAAGCTTATTTCAAAAATTGAAGAAAAGCCAAAAATTTATAAAGAACTAGAAACGTTATTAAAAGAAGGTAGAAAAGTACCATAGTTCAGACTATTGAACTATTTACCGGGTTTAAATTTTATGAAAAATATAGTTATTGTGGGGGGTGGGACGGGAGCTTTTACTTTACTTACTGGGCTTAGGAATTTTTCTACAAATAACACCGTTATTGTTTCTAGTGCAGACGATGGTGGATCGACTGGTAAATTGAGAAAAGAGTTAGGAGTTTTTCCGCCTGGAGACTTAAGACAATGTCTGGTTGGACTTTCTTATGCCGACGGGTATTTAAAACAACTTTTTAATTATAGGTTTGAAAAGGGTGGTTTAGCGGGGCATACCGCCGGGAATATAATTTTAGCAGCTTTGGAAAAAACAACGGGAGGAGTAGAGTCTGCGGTTAGTATGGCCGGTAAGCTGTTAAATGTACGAGGGCAAGTTTTGCCTGTAACTTTAGAGCCCACATTGTTTACTGCCATATTAAATAATGGTAAAAAAATTATTGGCGAACACAATATTGACGAGCGAAGAAGTGTTAGAAATGAAGCTTTTAAAATCAAGACTTTGCAATTAAGTCCAAACAGCCCGGCCAATCCAAAAGCAATTTTAGCTTTAAAAACCGCAGATATAATTGTATTTGGGCCTGGCGACTTGTATACCAGTATTTTGCCTAACCTACTTGTAAAGGGCATAAAAGAGGCTGTGGACGTAAGCAAGGCCAAGAGAGTTTTAGTTACGGGACTTATGACTAAGCCTGGGCAAACTGACGGTTTTGATTCTGCGGAATTTGTAAAAGTTGTAAACAAGTATTTAGGTAATAAGAAGTTAGATACAGTAATAGTAAATGCTCAAAAGCCAGCCAAAGGGTCGTTGGTAAAATACAAACAAGCCGGGGCAGAATTTGTGAGGCCAGTAAAAAGCTTGTCAGGCGTAAAAGTTATTTTGGCTGACTTGGTGTCTGACATGGTTTATAAAAAATCTAAATTTGATAAACTACAAAGGAGTTTGTTAAGGCATAATAGTGACAGACTTGCACAAATAATTTATGAGTTATGATATACAATATATGATTCAGAAAAAAAATATTAAATCCAAAGCGATTAAGCTCGAAGCTAAAGAAGGTAGAAAAATTGTTGGACGTGCATTTTTGTACCTAATAAAAAACGACTTGCATAAAGAGCGGTATGGGCTTTTGGAGGATGTGTTTGTTGAGGAGGCATATAGAAAAAATGGTTTGGGCGCTCAGTTGGTAGAAGGAATTATTAAAGAAGCAAGAAGACAAAAATGCTATAAACTTTTAGCCACCAGTCGAATGGAAAGGAGCAATATCCATAAATATTACGAAAAGTTTGGTTTTAAAAAACACGGCTTTGAGTTCAGAATGGAGCTAAAATGATAAAACTTGTTGCGTTCGACTGGAACGGTACATTGTTGTCGGATTCATTAACAGCAACCAATGCCGATAACAAAGTTTTAACTGAATTTGGTTTAAAGCCTATAACTTTGCAAAAATTCAGAGAATGTTTCGACATGCCAATACAAAAGTATTGGGTTAGTTTGGGGTTTGACGAGAAGTTTTTTCTGGCGAATTCGAAAACCATACATTGGAATTTCAATAAATATTACGAACCTATGGCCGACAAATGCCGGACTCGCGCCGGAGCCAGGGAGCTTTTAAAATATCTGAAACAGGAAAAAATTGGCGCGGTTATATATAGTAACCATATAATTCCGGCAATAGAAAAACAGTTAAAGCGACTGAAGCTTAATAATTATTTTGAACAAATTTTAGCCAGACCCAGTGAGCATGATTTTTCTCATATGCATAACCGAAGCAAGGAGCAAAAGCTTGTAGATTACATAAAAAAGCATAAATTAAAACCAGAAGAGGTTTTATCGGTCGGCGACACCGAAGAAGAAATTGAAATTGGTAAGCAGCACGGCTTTTACACAGCAGCCATAACTGGCGGCTACAATACAGCAGCAAGACTAAAAAAGCATAAACCCGATTTTTTAATACACACCTTAAGGAGTTTAGTTACGACAGTAAAAAATATAAATTATTTATGACCAATCAATTCGTAGTTTTGGCGGCCGGTAAAGGTACGCGTATGGGCGGCGATATGCCAAAGGTCTTAGTGGGTCTAAAGAGCAAGCCGCTCATTTTGCATTTGCTGCACGAGCTTGAAAAGATTAATCAGCTAATAAAGCCGGTTGTGGTGGTTGGCTACCAGGCTGAAAAGGTTCGTGCCGTACTAGGGGATGATTATTTGTTTGCCTATCAGTCAAAGCAATTAGGCACGGCTCATGCGCTTTTAGCGGCCAAAGAAAAAGTTAGGGCAGAAAACATTTTGGTGCTTTATGGCGATATGCCATTCATTAGAGCGGAAAGTTTAAGGAGCCTAATGAAACTTCACAGGGACAAGGCGGCCAAAATTTCTATGCTGACTTCGCGGGTAGAAAGTTTTCAAGACCCTTATAATAGCTTGGAAACTTATGGGAGAATTATTAGAGAGCCACAGTATGAGAAAAATAAAGAGTTAGAAAGTAAAATAGTAAAGATTGTAGAATATAAGGACGCAACAGAAGAAGAGAGGAAGATTACTGAGGTGAACCCTGGTATTTATATGTTTAACACAGAGTGGTTGTGGCCGAATTTAGAAAAGATAAAAAATGGCAATGCGCAAAGTGAGTATTATCTTACGGATATAGTGGCTCTGGCAATTGGGCAAAATGTAAGTGTGAGTACGCTTTCTGTGAACCCTAAAGAAGTGTTGGGTGTTAATACACCGGAGCATTTAGAAGTTGCTAAAGAGTTAGTTTAATTTTTTTTAAAACCCTACTACTTAAACATAGTAGGGTTTTAAATTTGGCTTAAATATAAAAGAAAATTACGTTAACATAATTTTAATAAAATTGTGATATTTTGTATGATATAATATGATAAATAATAATATTTACATATTTCTCAAAAAATGACTAAAGAACTGAGGGAAAGATTGACCATAACTTTAAAGAAGAGTGTGGTTTCGATGCTGGACCAAATTATAGATGGGCAGAAGATCCGTAATCGCTCGCATGCTGTGGAATTTGCTTTGACCGAGTTTTTGGCCAAAGAGAAATTAAAAGTTTTAATTCTTGCCGGAGGTAATACGGTAAAAATAGTAAACCAAAGAGAAGAGTTGCCTAAAGCCATGGTGCCTATATTGGGCGCGCCGCTTTTGGAACACACTTTAAAAAAATTGCGTGATATGCATTTTACGGAAGTGGTTATTTCGACAGGTAAGGCGGGAGATAAAATACAAAAATATTTCGGGAAAGGTGAACGGATTGGTTTAAATATTAGTTATATAAAACAGGAGGGCTTACTGTCGGGTACTGCCCAGCCGCTTTTACAAACAAAAAATTTATTTGAAAACACTTTTTTACTTATGTATGGAGACGTGTTGTCTGAGATAAATTTAAACGATATTATTGAATTTCATCAAAATCAAAGAGGCGCAATTGCCACTATGGCTTTGACTGCGGTTGAACATGTTAGTCAGTGGGGTGTTGCCAAATTGGTGGGAAGCAAAATTTCTTCTTTTGAGGAAAAACCAAAAAAACCGAGTACTTTTTCCCACCTGGTTAACGCAGGTATTTATGTGTTGGAACCCGCCATATTTGGTTTTATTTCTAAAAATGCTGAGCGCCTAGAAAGCGACGTATTGCCTAGGCTTGCGGAAGAGAATAAATTGGCAGGGTATGCTTTTGATGCCAAATGGGTGGATGCTTCATCGCTTTAAGGTTTTTTGCGGTCAGGTGGTAGCTTTTTTTAAAAGGCTGTCACGCGGTCGTAAATTTTTGCCGCTACTATCCCATAAGGGGGGATGATATGTTCGATGTGATGTGTTTGCCGAGCCTGAACCTGGAGTTTAGGCTTAAGTCCGACGCCGTCATCCCCGAAGGGATGCGCGGCAAGAAGCTAACGGCAGAGAGCTTGGAGTTTGGAAGCGAAAAGGTAACAGCTAGCGTACAGGGCCAACGCTTTTCGTTTGAGGTCTCCGGCCTTGTCCCGACTCTGGCTGGCAGTTCGGTAAATTGTGCAGTGGGTTTTTCCAGGCTTGGACTTAAAACAGTCCTCGCTGGAGCTGTTCGAGGAGACGTGGAGAGTTTGGAGACGGTTGCCACGCTCTTTGTCGAGAGAGGGGCGGTTATGGCTACTACGCTTTGCGTGGTGGACAGTACTGGAGCGGCAACGCTCTTTTGTAAAAAACCTCCCTATACTCTTTCTGACTTGCTCTTAAAGCAGTTGTCTAGCGTTTCCTGCCCCATGGTGGTTGCCACGGGGGTTAGACAGGCAGAGATAGCTGTGGTAACAGAGCTGTTTCAAAAACGCTTAACCCGTGCTCACTGCAACATGTTGACCCCGAATGCGGAGGTTATTGGTTCTTCCGGCTTAAACCAACTGCTTCGTTTTACAGATGTACTGCAAATAAACGAAGTCGAGGCGGAAATGTTGGTTGGGAGGACGGAAGACCCTGGCCGTGCTGCGCTGTCGCTGCTTAAGTTGGGGCCAAAGGTGGTTCTGCTGACCTTGGGAAACCAGGGAGCGGCGGTGGCGGTTTTTTCCGAAGACGGTAACCATACCGTCTTTTGGCAAGAAGCGCTAAAGGCTCAGGTGGTAGACACCACGGGAGCTGGCGATGCCTTCACCGTGGGGTTTGTCTCTGCGTTGCACATGGGTCTAGGCCACGGGGAATGTTTAAAGGTGGCGGCTTGGACTGCTGCAGAAAACATTTCCGCCTTTGGCGGACACGGCGGCATGCCCTACAAGGAAAGGCTGTCCGAGTATTTGGCCGGACAAAACATCGGAAACTTAAAGGCTGCGTGAACCACATTTGGTTCATACGCAGCCTATTTTTTTTATGCTTTAAGCTAACAGTTTTTTTAGTTTGGGATGGAGAAGTTTGTTAGAGGCTAAAAACTGTTTACCTTGCCAAGAAAAGTTTTTGCCGTCCAGCCGGGAAATAGAGCCGCCTGCTTCTTGTATAAGTAAAAACCCTGCCGCCATGTCCCAAGGGTTTAAAAAGTTTACAACACTGGCGTCTAATTGGCCCGAAGCTACTCGGGCTAAGTCGGCTGCTATAGAGCCATAAACTCTGGGTTTAGCTGGGGCTAAAATTACTTTGGTAAAAATATCGCCACCGGCTTTTAAAGCTTCCTTGGTGCGTGCCATAGAAATGCCAACTGTAGATTTTGAAACTTCACTTACAGAACTCACAGAAATCTTCTTTTTATTTAAGAAAGCGCCTTTGTCTTTTTGTGCGTAGTAAATTTGCTTTTGCGCAGGCAGGCCTACGGCGCCTAAAAACAGTTTACCGTCTTTTTCGAGGCCAATGGAGGTGGCAAAAATAGGAACGCCACGGCTAAAGTTGGTGGTCCCGTCGAGTGGGTCTATTATCCAGCGGTAAGGCGAATTTCTTTTTTCGTCTACACCTTCCTCAGAAAGCAGGCTGTGGGTTGGAAAGTTTTTAGAAATTATTTTTAAGATTACATTTTGGGCTTTATAGTCGTATTCCGTTATCCAGTCGCCGGTGTCGCTGGTTTTTTTGTCCGTCGCTGTCGTGCCTTTTATAAAGCCTTCCAAGAGAATTTTAGAGGCTGCGTCGGCTGCCTCGATTGCTGTTTTTAAAAGTTTGTCCATATGTTTATATGGGTTAAGTATAGTAAAGTAAGCTTTAATTGTCGAGATTTTATGAAAGTTTTTTTAATGTTGAATTTTTTGCTATAAAGATTTATAATATAGTTCAATTTGCCCCATAAAGAAGGGGCAAGAAGGAGGCCTGTTGTGATTGTGAATGAGGTCGCTGAGATTGGTAACGCGGTGCCTGAAAAAGGGTGCTGCCAAATATGTTTTGCGAAGGGAGTGCGTGACCGGATGTTCTTGAGTGCCCAGACCGATACTGGGCCCGTTGTGATCTGTGAGAGTTTTCGGTCGGGTCCTGAAGTGTATTGCGGGGCTCTATATCCCGCCAGTATGACTTCTATCGAAATTGCCTGGCAATACAGGAGAGCTGTACAGGATCAATCGAAGTAACTTTTCTTTAGCTGCTGTTTATAAAACACGCGGCTTTTTTATTTGGTTAATTAAAATATTAAACCCCAACACCTAAGCATTGGGGTTATAAACTAAAAATTGATTTTGTACATTATTTAGAATTTAGTATCTCTTCTATTCTCATGAGTCTGTTGTACTTGCATACTCTTTCTCCGCGGGTAGGGCCAACTTTTATCCAGTCCGAGCCTACTGCGACGGCCAAGTCGACCAGGAAAGTGTCGTTAGTTTCCCCGCCGCCTCGGTGAGAAGGAATTGTGGAAAGGTTATGTTCTTTTGCCAAGATACAGCAGTCTACGGTTTCTGTGACAGTACCTGCCTGGTTTAGCTTAATTAAAATAGCGTTGGCTGCTTTTTTCTCTATAGCTTTTTGCCAAAGTTGGGTGTTAGTTACCGTTAGGTCGTCTGCTACAATTTTTGTTTTTCCAGCCTCGGCTAAAAGTTTTGGCCAGTGTTCCCAGTCAAATTCCGACAAACCGTCTTCCAGCGCGACTATGGGATATTTTTTAAACCAGGTTAAATATTTTTGTATAATTTCTTGTGAAGAAAGATTTTGATGTTCAGTTTTTAAGTAGTAAGAACTGGCTTTAAAAAATTCCGAGGCGGCCGCATCTATATAAATACCAGCATCTTGTATAGTGTGGCCCGATTCAATAATACTTTGGGTAATAAGCTCCAAGGGTAATTCGTTATTTTCTATACCTTCGGGTGCGAAAGCGCCTTCGTTGCCTACATTGGTAGAGTAACCTTTGTTTTTTAAAAGTTTTTTTAGGTACAGGTAAACTTCTTCCATGAGCCTAATGTTTTCATGGGCGGACTGGTCTTTTAAAACAGCAAGAGCGTATTCTTGCAGGTCGGTTGAATTGTCGGCGTGGACGCCGCCTTCTATGAGAACAGCTAAGGGCTTTGGAAATTTAAGATTTAAAGATTTAAGATTGAAGATTTGCTGCAAATATTCATATAGTTCAAGTTGTTGAGAGGCGGCGGCAGCGCGAGCTATAGCCATAGAAACAGAGAGTATAGCGTTGGCTCCAAGCCTAGATTTGTTTTGCGTGCCGTCGGTATTTATGAGCAGGTTGTCTATTTCTCTTTGTGATGATGCTTCACTGCCCCTTAAAAGGGGAGAAATTTTTTCGTTTACGTTTTTAACCGCATTTAGCATGCCTTTGCCATGGTATCTGTTGGCGTCGTTGTCCAGTAAGACAAAAGCTTCTTTTGTGCCTGCGGACGCACCATAAGAAACACTGGCTTCGCCTACGCTGCCGTCTTCCAGAGTGACTGTTGTTTCTACAGACGGGAGCCCGCCGGATGCCAATATTTCCCTGGCAAAAACGCTTTTTATCTTTGACATAGTTTTAGGTTTTATATCGAGTTGTTTTACTTTTAATTATTATAGCAGTAAAATTGGTGAAATTGGTAAAAATTGTTATAATTTTAAGCATGGAACCAAGCGCTAAACACTGCACTATATACCTCGTCAGACATGGGGAAACCGAGTTTAATGTGCAAGAAATAATCCAAGGGCATACCGACTCTCCTTTAACCGAAAGCGGAAAAAGCCAGGCTAAAACTGTCCAAGAAGCTTTTAAAAACATAGAGTTTTCTGCGGTTTTTGCTTCGGACCTCTTGCGAGCTGTACATACAGCCCAAATTATATCTGCAGAACGGAAGCTGGCGGTAAATACCAAGAAGCTTTTAAGAGAAAGGCATTTTGGTAAGTACGATGGTAGGCCGGCGGAGGAATTTAGGCGGGAAAATGAACATTTGTTTGAAAAAATTAATTCGCTTCCAGAGGAAGAAAGGCGAAAAATGAGGTTTGGGGAGAATTATGAGAGCGAAGAAGAAGTAGGGGGCCGCACGGTCCAAATTCTACGCGAGATTGCTGTCACGTATCCGGGTCAAAACGTTTTGGTTGTCACTCATGGAGGTGTTATGCGCTCTTTGCTCATACGTTTGGGGTATGGAAACTATAACGAGTTGAAAGGTAAGACTATTGGCAATACGGCTTATGCAGTTTTAGAGTCCGACGGGGTTGATTTTTTTATTAAAGAAACTAAGGGGATAAAGAAATTAACCTTCTAATATACTAAAAGTTTAATTCAGTAATATTCTCAAATCTTAAATCTTATATCTTAAATTTACTTCTCTATGTCTATAAAAAAAACTAAGATTGTTTGTACTTTGGGACCCGCTTCGCAGAGCGTAAAAATTATATCCGAAATGGTAAAAGCCGGTATGAATGTGGCCAGGCTTAACTTTTCCCATGGCGACCACGAAAATCATGCACTGCTCATAAAAAACATTCGTACTGTAGCCAAGAAACTTGGCAAAACAATAACTATTGTACAAGATTTGCACGGGCCTAAAATACGGGTTTTAGAAATGAAAAAACCATTGGAAGTAAAGGTTGGGCAAAGTTTGGTTATTGGCCAAGACTTTAGCCTAGACTTAGATGTTATGAAGTCTATAAGGCCCAAGCAAAGGATACTAATTGAAGACGGGCTTATAGAGCTCGAGGTAGAAAAAATAGTTAAAGGTAAAATTCACTGTTTGGTTTTATCGCCAGGTAAAATCCAGAGCCATAAAGGCGTAAATTTGCCGAGAACCAAATTAAAAATTCCCATTTTAACACCTAAAGATATAGAAGATTTGAAGTTTGGGCTTAAAATGGATGTTGACTACGTCGCCTTGTCTTTTGTCAGGAGTAAAAAGGACGTTGTGAATTTGAAAAAACTTATAAAAAAATATAACCCAAAAAATTTAGCAGAACCGAAAATAATAGCGAAAATAGAAAAACCTGAAGCGGTAAAAAACTTTGACGGAATTTTAAGAGAGTCCGATGCAATAATGGTTGCCAGAGGAGACCTGGGGGTAGAGATGCCTGAAAATCAGGTGCCAATTATTCAAAAAAATATTATTCAGAAATGCTTAAAGGCAGCTAAGTCTGTAATAGTCGCTACTCAAATGCTAGATAGCATGATACGGAACCCGAGACCAACTCGGGCTGAAGTCAGTGACGTTGCCAATGCGGTTATTGACCAGGCCGATTGTGTAATGCTTTCCGGTGAGTCGGCTTTTGGTAAGTTCCCAGTGCGTGCTGTCCAGGAAATGGCTAGGATTATTGAGACAACCGAAAAGAGTAATTTTTTACCGCCTCATAAGCATTTGAGCGACAAAATTACTAACAAGGTAGAAGCTATGGCCGAGGCCGTATTTGACCTTTCTATGCACACAGACGCCAAAGTTATAGTTGGCGCAACAGAGTCTGGCTTTACAGCCAGGCAAATTGCTCATGAAAGACCGTATAATCAGCACTTGGTTATGCTTACTCCCAAAACTAAAACCTTAAGGCAAATGAACTTAATATGGGGTGTAATTGGCTATCCCATGCCCGAAGTAAATACTTTTGAAGAACTTATGGGTGAGATGTTGGGGATGGTAAAGAAACTTAAGCTAGCAAAAAAAGGTGACAAAGTCGTTATGGTGACTGGTGAGCCTTTGGGTCAGAAAGAAAACTTGAATCTGCTCGAAGTTAAAACGGTGTGAGAGAGATTTAAGAATAGAAAATTTAAAGATTAGAAAACTCTTTTTAAAGAAATTTAGAAAGAGTTTTTGTTTTTAAAAACTTAAGTGGTATAATTAAAATGAAATTAATGTAAAAAAACATATGCCACAAAAAGAAAACGCCTTTGTTCTTTGGTTTGATGAAATTAACAAGGGAGATGTAGCTTTGGTGGGAGGGAAAAACGCCAATTTGGGGGAAATGTTTCAGAATTTAACCCAGGCAGAAAGTAAGCTTTTTCCCGGTGAAAAAATAAATGTACCTTATGGATTTGCGGTAACCGCTGAGGCTTACCGTTATTTTATTGCCAAAAATCAACTTGACCAAAAAATAAAGGATATACTTAAGGACTTAGATACCAGGAATATAAAGTCTTTGGAAGAAAAGGGCCAGAAAGTCAGGCAGCTTATTTTAGAAGCCCAGGTTCCGGAAGAAGTGGCGAAAGCTACGACAGCTGCTTATAAGGAGCTGGCAAAAAAATTAAATTTAAATTTAGACGGTTTAGACGTAGCGGTTAGAAGTTCGGCTACGGCAGAAGACTTGCCCGACGCTTCTTTTGCTGGGCAGCAAGAGTCATATTTAAATGTAAGGGGTGAATACGAACTTTTGCAAAGCATAAAAAAGGCTTTTGCTTCTTTGTTTACTAACCGGGCAATTTCCTACAGGCAGGACAAACATTATGACCATTTTGAAATTGCGCTTTCTGTGGCTGTGCAAAAAATGGCTCGTTCTGATAGAGGTGCTTCGGGGGTTATGTTTACCATAGACCCGGAAAGTGGCTTTAAAAATTCGGTAATTATAAACGGAGCTTGGGGGCTGGGTGAGTTTGTGGTAAAGGGCGTGGTGAATCCAGACGAATACAAAGTTTTTAAGCCAACTTTAAAAAAAGGCTTTAACTCTATTATAAACAAAAAGGTAGGAACTAAAGATAAAAAACTTATTTATTCTAGGGAAGGTGTAAATGCGACTAAAGAGGTGCCGGTTTTAGAAGCCGATAGGCACTTGTATGTTTTAAGTGACGAATTTGTGGTAAAGCTTGCTAAGTGGGGCGTAATAATAGAAGAGCATTATGGCAAAGCGATGGACATAGAATGGGCCTATGACGCCGAAGAAAATTTATTGTATATAGTGCAGGCTAGACCTGAGACAGTTCATGCAAAAAAATCCGCCAATGTTTTGGAGGAATTTGTTTTGGAGGAAAAAGGTGGAAAGGTTTTGGCGCAGGGCGCGGCAGTTGGGTCTAAAATAGGCCAGGGAAAAGCGCACTTTATAAAAGACGCTAGTAAAATTTCCGAGTTTAGTCCGGGAGAGGTTTTGGTAGCAGAAATTACGGACCCGGATTGGGAACCTATTATGAAAATTGCTTCGGCAATAGTTACTAATTCCGGCGGAAGAACCAGTCACGCGGCTATAGTTAGTAGAGAGCTTGGAATACCTGCCATAGTTGGTACTGGCAACGCAACAGAGGTTTTACAGAACGGTATGGAGATTACGGTTTCTTGTGCGGAAGGAGAAAAGGGAAAAGTTTATGAAGGACTTTTGAAGTTTAAAGTGGTTAAGACTGACCTAACCGATTTTAGGGCGCCGAAGACAGATATAAAAATGATAGCAGCCGACCCAGAGTTGTGCTTTAATCATTCCCTTTTGCCAAACAAGGGCGTAGGCTTGGCTCGTGAAGAATTTATAATATCCAATTCCATAAAAGTTCACCCGAACGCGCTTATTAACTTTAATTCTTTGGAAGACGAGACCCTAAAAAAACAAATTGGTGATTATACTGTCGGTTATACAGACAAAACAAAATTTTATGTTGAAAAACTTGCGTTCGGAATAGCTCAGTTGGCGGCAGCTTTTTATCCGCATGACGTATTGTTAAGGTTTTCCGACTTTAAAAGCAACGAATACGCTGGGCTTATGGGTGGAAATTTGTATGAGCCGAAAGAAGAAAACCCTATGCTAGGGTTTCGTGGGGCAAGTAGGTACTATGACCCGTTGTTTGAAAAGGCTTTTTCTTTAGAATGCGAAGCTGTAAAAAGAGTTCGTGAAGAAATGGGTTTGTGGAATTTAAGCGTAATGGTGCCTTTCTGCCGAACACCCGAAGAGGGTAAAAAAGTTGTAGACATGCTTATTAAGTATGGGCTGAATAAACGAATTACCAAAGAAGAGCGCAAGCAAAAAAAGAATGGAGATTTGGTGGAAAATATGGAGGTGTGGGTAATGGCGGAAATCCCTTCCAACATTTTGCAGGTAGACGAGTTTGCCGAAATTTTTGACGGCTTTTCTATTGGTTCAAACGATTTAACGCAGTTAACTTTAGGTCTTGACCGCGACAGTAAATACATAGCCCATATTGGGAATGAAAAAAATACTTCCGTAAAAAAACTTATTTCCATACTTATAAAGGAAGCACATGCTAAAGGCCTTAAGGTTGGTATATGTGGACAGGGCCCGTCCGACTTCCCAGAGTTTGCAGAGTTTTTGGTGAAAGAAGGGATAGATAGTATTTCCTTAAACCCAGATACGGTTCTAAAGGCGACTATGAATATAAAGGCAGTGGAAGAAAGTTTGGGGAAGTAGAGGGGGTTTGAAATATCAAATATCAAATATCAAATATCAAATATCAAATATCAAATATCAAATATCAAATATCAAATGGAAAATGGAAAGTGGAAAGTGGAAAGTGGAAAGTGGAAAGTGGAAAGTGGAAAGTGGAAAGTGGAAAGTGGAAAGTGGAAAGACTGCATTGTGCTAAAACAATGCAGTCTTTTTATATTTTAAATAGGATAAATATATATTTATTTTGCTTAATTAAGAGAGAATATATAAATTTGTCTTGACAAAGTAGACAATTTGGTGTATAATAGTTGGTAAAATAAATTGTTAAATTGAATATGTTACTTGCTTTCTTTAGAGGAGAACGGCACAAAAGTACTAAGCAGCCAGGCTGTTGGTTTTTCTAAAGAAGCTAACAGTTTGGCTGTTTTTTATTTTTAAAATTAACATAGTATTTAATTTTAAAAATAACCCTTCGAAGTCACTCGTAGAGTGACGTAGTAGGGTTATGGGTTAAATTAAGTAGGGTGATAATTTGCGCTAAGAAGATTGGATAAGTGTCGTTAGACCCTGAGCCTGTCGAAGGGTAATAGATCTATTTTCTAGTCTTCTTCTCACAAAAAGGGAAGAAAAGATCGAAACCTGCCCATACCGGGAACCGGTGGCAGGTAAGGAGGGGTTATGATGGAAGATTTTATTGGTTGGGTTATTTTTTTAACCGTCGTTGTGGCGGTTAATTGGTGGGCGGTGGTTCAGACTCGCGATGCGCGCGACCTGAAAAAACGCGGGATCAGAATCCCGCACCCTGCGGGGTTTGCGGTTGCCGGGGCGGTGTTTATGGACATCTGTCTCGGGGTCGCCGCAGCTGCCGCCCTAGTCGGTATTTCCCAGAGATAGCTGGTCACAAAAACTATCAAGCATTTAGAGGAAGCACGGCACACGTGCTTTGCTTCCTCTCTTTTTTCCAGATTAGGATACCTCTAATATCTTAGTTTGGAAATTGGAAATATAGTTCTTTAAAAAATTGAGGGGAGAGTTAAGAGTTTAACGAACTTTTTACTCTCCCCTTGAGGGAGATATTACGCCTGTGGCTGGCATACAGTCATCCTCTAACCCGACAAGTTTCCCGACGAGGGTTAGTTGTAGAAAAGGAAACATGGAAGATAGAACCTTTTTCTCGTCCCAGATTAAGGGCCTTGAGGCCCTGGTCCTGGAGTTGCCCGCTTCCGAGTGGATGCGGGTGGACGAAGAAGATGGCAAGCGGCTTAAGGCCGCGGGTCGTCCGGTTGTGGTGGAGTATCTCGAGGGGTGGAAAACCCCGAACGATGGAGCGAAGGGGATAAATCGGGGTCTGGCGTTTTTCTTCGGTGAAATCGCTCTCGCCGACAAGGGTTGGTGCCGCTGGGCATCTGCTCTTGCGAAAGAAAACTTCGGCAGCCGTGGTGGTAGTTATATTTTTTATGTCCCGGCTAACGAGCCGGGAGTGCTGGCCTACTACGCCAAGCTAAAAAAACTGGACGCTGACGAAGCGGCCAGGTGGGCAGAAAAGAAGGCCCAAGGATTGGTAAGAGTGGTTTTTTCCATCGGCCTGTCCGGTGGAAGGGCTATTGAGGTAAAAATGGACGGGGAAACTCTCCCCGAAGTGTGGGGAGAGTTCGAGAGGTTTGGTTTCCCGGCCCGGGATTGGAACCGGGTGCGGTATAGTGAGGTTGTGGAGATGCCTCGTACCACTTTGGGGGAGTGGTATGGGAAGGCTCTGGAAGGAGGGTGTAATTTTGAACGACACCAAATCTTCCAGTTGGCTGAGGTGTTCCCCGACACCGTCGGGGTTTGTCTTTTGGGCCATCTTCGGCCCGTGACCGAAGCCGCCGTCAAGGCGGCTAAGGGGCGGGGTTCCATGTCGGAACTCCGAAAAGCCCTGCGCGATGCAGGTATGTGGCCGAACGGTTCGGAGGAAAGTAAGGAGGAATAAAACCGCCATAGAGCGGTCAAGCTATGAGAGGAGGCACGGCAATCGTGCTTGTGCTTCCTCTCCTTTTTCCAGATTAAGATACCTCTAATATCTTGGTTTGGAAATTGGACCTATTTTAGGGACAAAAGAAAACGACCGTGCTCAATTGGGCAGGGTCGTTTTTTTATGCTAAATTTTAATCTCGACAAAATAAGTACAAAATGATAAACTATCTAAGTTGTAAAATTTTTAGTTAAAATTTGTCTGTTGTTGATGGAGAGATCGCATAGTGGTCGAGTGCGCTCGCTTGGAAAGCGAGTAAACCTTCACCGGTTTCGGGGGTTCGAATCCCCCTCTCTCCGCCATAAAACACCCACATTATAATGTGGGTGTTTTATGTTTAGAGGGATTAAAAAATAGTTTTTGATTTGACGTATACATTGCAATGTAATATTTGCGGGGGTTTTTATTTTAGTTATATAGCCCAATAAATTGGGCAACTACAATACAGGCATTTCTTGGTTTTTTTATCCTGGCTTACAATGGAAAACCAGGTCTATAAGAGCTTTGCGTTCCCGACGTTTCTATGAAATTTGCTTAGACGTCGGGGTTTACACTTTTAACGTTACACTTTAAACTTAAGTTAGATAAAGAAAGAGGGGCACCCTCATGCTTGCATGAGGGTGCCCCTCTAACAGAAGATTCTATTTGAACCGTTATGTCAGATTCAACAGTGCAAAAAATAAAAGACCCTGTATCACTCGCAGACTCGGGTGCAGGGCACAGCCCAAGTTTTAAAGGTAATGAATTTCTAAATTAATATGGCTGACCAAGTAATACAACAAATCAAAGACAAGCTAGATATAGCCGAGGTTATAAGTGGCTATATGAGCTTAAAAAAAGCCGGCGTAAACTTTAAAGGTTTATGCCCTTTTCACAGTGAAAAATCACCCTCGTTTGTGGTGACCCCTGCTCGCCAGATATGGCATTGTTTCGGTTGCGGTGAAGGTGGGGACGTGTTTACATTCGTGGAAAAATTTGAAAATTTGGATTTTGCTCAGACCTTAAAACTTTTGGCAGAGAGAGCTGGTGTTAAATTGCCTGAGTACAAGCCTGGCAGCAACCAGGTTGAAGACGAGAAAGAAATTTTAGTCAGGGTAAATGCTTTTGCGGCAAAGTATTACCATCAGACTTTGTTAAGCAGCCAGGGTAAAGAGGCTTTGGAGTATTTATTTAAGCGCGGACTGAGTAAGAAAACTATAGAGGACTGGCAAATAGGTTATGCTCCGGAAGGCTATACCCATTTAACGGAAGCTTTAAAAAAGAAAAATGTAAGCGAGAGTTTGGCTATTAAGGCAGGGTTGCTGATTAAGCAGGACAGCGGTCGAGTTTATGACCGTTTTAGGGGCCGGATAACTTTTCCAATTTTTAATTATGTGGGAGAAGCGGTGGGTTTTTCTGCGCGCATTTTACCAAAATTTGACGACGGAAAGACAGGTAAATATATAAATTCTCCTGAAACCCTTGTATACAGTAAGAGCAGAGTTTTGTTTGGTTTAAATTTTGCCAAAAACCACATAAGAAAAGCAGACGAGGTTGTTGTGGTGGAAGGGCAGATGGACTGTATAAGTGCATATCAGGCGGGCTTTTTAAATACCGTGGCTTCTAGCGGTACGGCTTTGACCTTGGAACATTTAACAGTTTTAGGCAGGCTAACTAAAAATATAAAGTTTTGTTTTGATGCGGATAACGCGGGTCTTAATGCCACTAAAAGAGCTGTTGAACATATTTTAGGGAAAGATTTTACTATAAAAGTTGTAGAATTGGGTGGGGGTTTTAAAGACCCGGACGAACTTATAAGAAAAGACGCGCGCGCGTTTGAGAAAGTAGTTAAGGAAGCCCCTATGTTTTTGGATTTTTATATAGCCAGATTGTTTTCAAGCATAAATATTTTATCTTTAGAAAACAAAAAGAAGTTGAAGGCAGATATTTTACCGGTAATTATAAAACTTCCTAGTGCTATGGAGCGTGAGCATTATGTGAGGGTTTTGGCTTCCAAACTTGAGGTAACACCCGGCGCCTTAATGGAAGACCTAAATGCTTTAAAACAGCGTGGATTTGTAAAAAAGTCACCGGTGCAAAAAGAAGAAAATGTGAAGAATGATTTTAAGCTAGTGGCAGAAAAAATGGTGCTCGGCGGCATGTTAACAGAAAAAGAGTTTATGAATTTGGTGTTAAAAAATGCTCAAGTAGAAGATTTTTCAGACCCCGTTATTTCGCATATTGTTAAGAGTTTGTTTTTAGAGCCTAAGCCGACACAGGATGTTTTAGGCTCGGTAGTTGCCAAGGAGTCGGTGTTTATGGTAGAATTATTGAAAGAAGAATCTTCGTCCGACGAAGCATTCTACAAAGACTTGACAAAGGCCTTTTTTGCGTTGCGTACTCAAACATTGCTTAAAGAACGGAATAATTTGCAGGCTAAAATATTGGCTGCCGAGAAAGATAGTGACCTAACCAGAGTAATGGTTTTGCAAAAAGAGTTTGCCAGAATTTCTAAAGTAATTAATTCATATAAGTCTTAATTTGTATAAGTAATTAAGCGAGCAATAAACTTATGGCTAAAGCCAAAAAGCTAAAAAAACAGAAAGTCAAAAAGTTTAAGGCTAGTAAAAAAAGCCCGGTTAGTAAGCATAAAAAAATTCGCCATAAAGCTTTTAGGGCGCGGGAAAAAGAAGTAAAAAAGCAAGTTCCTCCAGAAGATGTGGAGGATGCTTTTTCCGATATTTCTATTTCGGCTGAAGAGAAAGCCAGGCGCATTAGACACTTGCTTCTAAAAGGGGGCGAACGAGGCTTTGTAACAGAAGCTGAAATTTTGCATTCTTTGCCAGACTTTGAAAATAATATTTCCGAGCTGGAGAATGTAATGATGGCTCTGGAAAAAAATGGCGTGGAAATTGTTGACCAGGAAGTTGCTAGTATTTGGGAGCAGGGTAAGCAGCCGATAGAGGAAGAAATTGCTAACGAAACCGAAAAAGAAAAGAAGGCTCGAGGTAAAAAGAAGAAGCAAGAAGAGGCTGTGGAGCAGTCTTTTGATTTAGGCGATATTTACGACGACTCTATCCAAATGTATTTGCGCGAAATTGGGCGTGTTCCGCTTTTGGTGAGCGAGGAAGAAATTGAGTTAGCTAAGCGGGTAGAAAAAGGTGATCAGGCGGCAAAAAACCGTCTTATGCAGGCAAACCTCAGGCTTGTTGTGTCCATAGCAAAAAAGTACATGGGTAGGAACTTGGGGCTGTTGGATCTTATTCAAGAAGGAAATTTGGGTCTTTTGCGCGCGGTTGAAAAATTTGATTGGACAAAAGGATATAAGTTTTCTACTTATGCAACATGGTGGATTCGTCAGGCTATAACTAGGGCCTTGGCTGACCAGTCCAGAACAATTCGTATTCCTGTTCATATGGTGGAAACTTTAAATAAGTATGCACAGGCCGAAAGGTCTTTAGTGCAGGACTTAGGCAGAGAGCCGCTGCCGGAAGAGATTGCGGCTGAAATGGGTATAGAGGTGGAAAAAGTTTACCATTTAAAGAAAATTTCTCAAGAAACTGTTTCAATAGATTCGCCGGTTGGTGAAGACGAAGGGGAAGATTCCAGTTTAGGTGATTTTATTGTAGACGAAGACACCACCAAGCCAAACGAAATGGCGGGAAGGCAGTTGTTAAAAGAATATGTGGGTACTATTTTGGACGACTTGGATCCTAGAGAACAGAAAATTCTTCGCTTAAGGTTTGGTTTGGAAGATGGGGTGACTCATACCTTGGAGGAAGTAGGCGCGGAGTTTGGGGTTACCAGGGAGCGTATTAGACAAATTGAAAGCAAGGCTTTGGAAAAAATTCGCGAACATATAGACATTCATAAGCTTAAAGATTATTACTAGAAATTAGTGAGTAGCTTGTAGCGGGTAGGGAGTAGCCACAAAGTGGACCTTTTGAGGCTGATGCATATTTAAAATATAAACAAGTAAACCCCGTTATCCTAATATGGATTAACGGGGTTTACGCTAGGTAAACTTTTCTCATACTTTGCGTTTTCTTTTATCCGCTATTTGCGGATTAGATGTCAGGTTTAAGCACCTGTAGGCTTTTTGCTAAGTCCGCCACTTGGCGGAAAGAAAAGCTACCTACGACTGACTCATTACCTGTTTATGCATCTATTATTCTTTCCTTTCTACTTAAATTTTATACCCGTAGAAAAATTATTGCAAGTGCTAGACGGTTGATAACTGAAAAAACTCAGCGATTATGCGGGAAAAAAATAAATTATTCAAAGTAAGGCCAAACAGAGGACGGCCCTCTGCCGCAGAGGGCCGTCCTCTACAAATATGAAATTACACATAATACATAAAAAAATTGGTCAAACCCCTTTAGAGGCTTTGGAGAGATTACGTAAAAAACTTAAAATATCTAAAAGCGCTAGCTTAACCTATGCAGGCCGCCTGGACCCTATGGCGAGCGGGGTGCTTTTAATATTGGAGAGCGCCAGTCAGGCAGATAGGGAAAAGTATTTGGGGTTAGATAAGGTTTACGAGGCAAAAATTCTTCTGGGGTTTACAACAGATACTTGGGATTTACTGGGGATGCCTAAGATATATAATATTGAATATGTAACATGTAACAAAGAACTAAAGTGGAATGCGTGCTCTATCCCTCTCCTTTCCAAGGAGAGGCTGGGTGAGGTTAGTTTAAAAAGTATTCAAACCCAAATTAAAAAATATCTCGGAACAGTTAAGCTGCCTATCCCTTTGTATTCTTCCGTGCCTTATGAAGGTAAGCCGCTTTTTGAATGGGCACGCTCAGGTAAAATTTCAGAAAAAAACTTGCCCAAGCGAGAGATGAAAGTTAGGAATATAAAATTTAATGGGATTGAAACTGTTTCGCCAAAAAAACTTTTAAAATACATTCAAAC
>JAEUSF010000020.1 GCA_016788665.1 Candidatus Doudnabacteria bacterium
CACGGTCTTTTGTCAGCTGGCGAAGGTGTGAGTATTGTGGTGGGGTTACCAAAAGGTGTTGTGGTGGAGCCGGGGTTTGCTCAAAAGTTTTGGGAATTTTTGCGCGATAATGGAATGTTATTTTTACCTCTAGTTGTGTTGCTGGGTTTTTATCGGTTATGGAGAAAAAGAGGCCGGGACTCTGAAGAATTTACAGTAGTACCTGAATACGAAGCCCCTTTGGGCTTAAGTCCTTCTGAGGCTGGTACAATTGTTGACGAGCAGGCAGACAACAAAGACATAACCGCGGAAATTATAAACTTGGCAGTTAAAGGTTTTGTGAAAATAAACCAAACAGAAGAAAAGACTTTTGGCGTTTTTAAAACAACCGATTATAGGCTCGAGCTTTTAAAAAAAGCTGACGGAAGTTTAAATGCTTTGCAGACCAGGCTTTTAGAGGCTCTTTTTGGGCAAAAAAATGAAGTTAAACTTAGTGACCTAAAAAATGAGTTTTACCAAGAGCTGGCAGAATTAAAGGAGCTTGCATACAAGTCTGTTGTGGAAAAAGGTTTCTTTTTAAAGGATCCAAGTAAAACCAGGCTGTATTTTGGTCTGGTGGCACTTATGTTTTTTATTTTTGGTATAATTTTAACAGTGGTATCCCAGAACCCATATTGGTTTGTAAGCATGGCTATTAACGCAATAATTGCATTTATTTTCAGCCGATATATGCCTGCAAAAACTTCATTGGGAGCTAAAACTAAAGCACGGGTTTTGGGTTTAAAGCTTTATTTGTCGGTTGCGGAAAAAGACAGGTTAAATTTCCATAATGCTCCCGAAAAGAAGCCGGAAATTTTTGAAAAGTTGTTGCCATTTGCTATGGCTTTGGGTGTAGAAAAAGCCTGGGCAAAACAATTTGAAGGCATTTATATAAATCCGCCTTCATGGTATGGTGGCAATAATACTGTCTTTAATTCTTTGGTTTTAACCAGCGCGCTGGGAGACTTTTCTAAAAGTGCTAATGCGGCTTTTGTGCCGGCGTCTTCTTCCGGAAGCGGCTCCTCCGGTTTTTCGGGCGGAGGTTTTGGAGGTGGAGGGGGCGGAAGTTGGTAGTTTTAATAAGCTGTAAAGGTGTGGGGTTTATAATATTTACATTAAATAATTTAATTCAGAATGCAAAAAACATATAAGGTTAAAGTACTAGGTAAAGTGCAGGGGGTGGGTTTTAGATTTGAGAGTTACCAGCAGTTTGTAGACTTAAATTTGGTTGGAAAAGCGGAAAATACGCCTGATGGCGGAGTTGAGATAGTTGTAACTGGAGAAGAGGAGAACTTAAATAGATTTTTAGAATGGGCAAAGCAGGGGCCTGTAGGGGCTCGTGTTAGCGGCGTAGAGCATAAGGAAACAGAAGCGCCGGCCGAAGAAAAAAAGAGTTAATATAAATTTATATTAAACTATTATAATACTATGGCTGAGAGGGAAATAATTTGGGTAGTTGTGAGCACTACCAGTAGTCGGCAAGCAGACAAAATTGGCCTGGCTGTTTTAAAAAAACATTTATGCGCTTGCTATTCCATAATGCCTAGGCAAAAGGCAGTTTATTTTTGGCCGCCCGAGTCAAATAAAGTCGAGATCTCCAGAGGCCCTTTGTTAGTTTTGGAGACCATGCCTAAAATGTACAACAAAATTGTTGACATCGTTAAAGAAATGCATTCAGAAGAAATTCCTTTTATTGGGCAGTGGGAAATGGAAAATGTTGAAAAGAATTTTTATAAATGGCTAGTTTCGGAAGTAGGAAGTAGGAAGTAGGAAGTAGGAAGTAGGAAGTAGGAAGTAGGAAGTAGCGCAAATTTTAATAACTAACAACAATAAATATATGCCAGGATATGGATCCGGGGAAAGATTTGAACCTTCAATTCTTCCTCCTGAAGATATAGAAAAAAATCGGGTAGATGTAAGAAGAATGCAAGATATTCAAGCTATGGCGGAAGGTAGAATAAAAGCAACTGTAGAAGACATGGAGGAAGCAGTTTTGGAACTTGAAAAGTTAGTAAAGAGTATTGAAGATCAGGCAGCAGCAAACCCTAACACCATAGTTTCAGCAGCGTATGGGTATAGAATTACAATAAGCAAATTGAAAGAAAGGCTGGGAGATTTGAGAATGGGTAAAATTAAAGACCAGGTTTCAAACCCAGGCGTAATTGGAAGGTTAAAAAGATTAATTAAAAACAAGAGATGAGAAAAAAAGTCGCTTTTTTAGTTACACTAGTTGTCCTTGTGGGAGGTGGTTTTTATTTGTGGCAAAATTATAGAGGTGCTTTGCCCGTATTTCTTGGCTCTAGAGAAGACATTACAGAACAGATTCCACCAACCGGTCAGGAGCAATTACCCGATGCGGTTAACAACACCGAGTTTCCTTTAACTTTGCCGAAAGGTTTTTCTATATCTATTTTGGCTAAAAATTTACCTGGAGCACGTGACATAGTGCAAGACAGTTTTGGAAACTTATGGGTGAGTCAAACTTCGGAAGGAAAAATTACGCAATTGGAAATTCAAAACGGCGTTGTGGTAAGAGCTAATGAGATATTTAGGGGCTTAAAAAGGCCACATGGCTTAGCTTTGGACGGCACTATGCTCTATTTTGCTGAAGAAACAAAAATTTCACGTGTGCCTTTGTATAGTGATGGGCAAATAGAAAAATTGGTAGATTTGCCTGCAGGCGGCAGACATTATACACGCAGTTTAAAATTTGGAAGTGATGGATTGTTGTATGTTTCAATTGGTTCAACATGCGACGTGTGTTACGAAAAGGACGAAAAATTTGCAGCTATATACAGTATGCAAAAGGATGGCACAGGTTTTAGACAAGTGTCTAGGGGTTTGCGTAACAGCGTTTTTATGGCAGTAAATCCTGTGGACGGAAAATTGTGGGCTACAGAAATGGGTCGGGACAACTTGGGTAACGATTTGCCGCCGGACGAAATAAATATAATAGAAGACGGTAAGGATTATGGCTGGCCTGTATGTTACGGACAAAATGTTCACGAT
>JAEUSF010000021.1 GCA_016788665.1 Candidatus Doudnabacteria bacterium
TATTGAAGCCGGCTCAGAAGCCAACTTTGCTAAAGAAACGTTTTCTTCCTCAGTGTGAGCGCCCATTAGTTCATCTAAATGAGCTTGTGTGGTAACCCAGTTCCTACCTATCTTAAAACCCTTAAGCTTACCAACGCGACAAAGGTACCCCAAATAGTCTTGGTGGTACCCTGTTTGTTTACTGGCTTCAGAAAGTGAAATATAGCCTTCAAATTTTGAATTTTTTTCTTCTGACACTGTTTTTATTTCGTATAAAGTTTAATCCGAGATTTTTTAAAACTTTGCTTGCCTATAATCTATTTTATCCGATATCGGCTATCCGATATTCATATATTTATTATAAAAAGTAATTTAACCAAGCACAATAAAAATTTCTGGTTAAATATGTTTCATTCAAAAGTTTACACTCGCAAAAAAGCTTTCGGAATAAGACGAAAAAAGGTAGTCAAAATTTCTCAGTTTTTTCTAGGCAATTCAGAAAAAATTTTACCTTCTACCGCTTTTCGACAACAAGAGTTCGCGTATTAAGGTTTCGGCCCAAATAAGTTTTTGAATTTAAAGAGATTATAAACTTTTGAAAAATTATGTGGCTCAATCATGAAACTTAAATATATATTTGGCGGATATATAATTCAATAATTCTTGTTCCTTGCTTTGCACTATTTGCTAGCATACTTTTTATTTTTGATTATCATCGTTTTTAAAACTTAAATTATTTTGACTGGATTGTTTAACAGACCCTCATTTCGCTTTAATTCTGACATTTCTGTAAAACAGTATAAAACATACATTTTTCTATGTTTCATAAGCAATTATTTAATTTAGTTACAATTTTATTATTTTATCCACATCTTTTAACATAAACTCACTACTTTTTGCAAGTTCGATATTGAAACCACAGGGTAAAAAAACTTAATTTGTCTACATTAAATATATCTACAAAAGGGATACAAACCTATGCCAGCCTTCGCATAAGATACTTAATAAAAACCATTCTTACCTGATTTAAACTGAGTCCACACTTAAATTTTGTATTCTGGGTACAAACAAATACTACAAGACCAGATCACACCAATTCGCCTATTGCCTTATGTCGCTGACCAGAATCTAATCAATATTTTAAAATTTCGACAGATCAACGGTTGACAGCAACTTCTACAAATAAATAATTCCTGCTTGTAAATTCTCTCGGAACACTTCTGTTTTTGCTATCTTAAAACTAACCATTTACTTTATAGACCAACCGTGGGCGACCAAAAAAAATGACAATATCGTCAAGTTTTTTTATATTCCAGGCATAGCAACACTAACCAAAGCTTTCTTAAAACCGTTTCTGCCTTTAATTTATTTTTTAAACTTTTTGGTCATTAACTAATTTTAAATTTTAGATAATATATTTTTATATTTATTTTTTTTACAATATAATTTTTTGTTTTAATTTTATTTATTCAGGTTTATAATCATACTCCCCTGCCGAAACCCTCATCGTAATTTTAAAATGTAAAAGTTTGCATATTCTTGGTCATTCACTTTTATGCTCACAAAAAAACTGGGCCCGCTCCACTTTTAAAAAACCGTTGCATACAATTTTACATTTGTAACTAATTACCAGTTCTAAAAAACTAGGTCTAAAATTTTAGTTTTTTTGAACTCATAGCACTACTGGTTTGCTAAAAAAACTTATACTCTTTTTTTGAACTTAGTGATCCTAAACTACTCACGCTGATTATAAACTCAATGAGAGTCTTTGTGTCACACAAAGACTCTCATTGAGTAAAGAAAAAATTTAACCACCTCGGACCTTAAATCCAAAAATAAATACTACTGTTCAACTCCATGTGACTTATAAAAATTTTTTAGTATTTAAGTCTGCCTGAAAGAATCTATACTATGCATCTTTACAAATTTCTTTAAAGTAATACGGTACATATGTCTATAGATGACAATTCAATAGAATTCTGCCCTAACATACTCATCAAATAATTTAGTCTTGGCCTTGCGTTTAAAAGTTACTTTTTACCTTAACCCAAAGCACAGTGCTTCTATAAGACGGTTGGCAAACTTGATGGGAGTCTTTGTGCGGCACAAAGACTCCCATCAAGTAAATACTTAATTACCTCCTCCCAGGGCTTAGAGGACTCGCCCGTGGTTTTATAACTCAGCGCCCGCTATAAAAAATTCAATCATTGATAGTAATTTGCTACCAGGCCGGACACGCTTTTCAAAGCGGTGATAGTTTTGAAAAGTAAGGAGCAATTCATCCCCGGACGGCAACGGGGATGGCGGCTAAAGGTGTGGTTTCTGCCTGGGCCGCCTGTCCGGGGTTTCCTGGCAATTCAAAATCCGTCAC
>JAEUSF010000022.1 GCA_016788665.1 Candidatus Doudnabacteria bacterium
AACAACCCATGGCTTTCGCAAAGTCCTTCAATGATCTGGAAGTTTACAAACATGCACAGGCACTTGCGCAGAACCTCTTTGAACTGTCTCTCAGGTTTCCAAAAGAGGAACGCTACTCTCTCACCGACCAGGTACGAAGATCTTCACGCTCAGTAGGCGCGCAAATCGCCGAAGCTTGGGGAAAAACAAGGTACCCAAAACACTTCGTGAGCAAATTGACAGATGCCGATGGTGAGATTTTTGAAACCCAACATTGGACAGAAACAACAGTCAACTGCCGCTATATTTCTACTGAAACAGCTGAGGATCTTACGGGGAGATACCAAACGCTTAGCAGGATGATTAATACAATGATCAATAAGTCAGACGGATTTTGCAGCTGAGTCAACCTCAAATCATTTCTTACTTCTTACCACCTACCACTCACTACTTACTACTTACTACTTACTACTTACTGCCTCAGCCAACCCCCTCATCTTCTTCACCCTCTCCACGTCAACTGTACGCAGCAGAAACTCCGAACTCCCCTGCTCGCCCATCGCCGCGATCGCTTCGTTGCGAAACGCCATTGGGCTTTCTCGCTGCGCGGTGGACGAGAAGTGAATTTCCCGGGCACCAGTAATCGAGACAATCTGTTGAACCGTTTGTTCATTGACACCCGAGCCCGGCATGATCTTGATCCGGTCACCGGCTTTTTCGATCAGCTGTTTGATCAGCCCTGCCCCTTCGAGGGCTTTGGGTCGCTGGCCGGCGGTGAGGATCCGTTCGAAGCCCACTTCGATGCAGTCTTCGAGGGCCTGGAACGGGTCGCGGGTCATGTCAAAGGCGCGATGACAGGTGCACCTCAGCGGCCTGGCTTTGTCGATGAGTTCCTTGCAGCGGGCCTTGTCCAGCGTGCCGTCGGGATTCAGGATACCAAAAACGACCCCGTCGACGCCCAATT
>JAEUSF010000023.1 GCA_016788665.1 Candidatus Doudnabacteria bacterium
CCAGGAGCCAGGCGAACGTGTTGCCCGGCTGCTTGCGTTCGCTCATCAGGCGCGCGATGGCGAAAAACGCCAGGAGGAAGCCCGCCACCGTCAGCAGGTGGGGCAGCAAGCCATTCTCGATCGGGTGCTCGATAAACCGATCATAGAATGCGCCGAGGGTCTCCATCGCTCCCGGTAAATGCGTGACGAAAGCGGGCTTGGCAAGCGGAGGCTGCCGCGATCCTGCGGGAGGCCGGCAAGCCCGGTCCGGCATCTCGATTTCCGGCCGTGCCGGCAGGGGTGAAACAGGAGAAAAAACCGCTTGGCAAAGCGGGCAAAGTACCCTTCCTTCGGCGCTCCTATTGTTTTGGTGGAATAGCGAAGTGGCCAAACGCGACTGACTGTAAATCAGTTGGACATCGTCCTTCGGTGGTTCGAATCCACCTTCCACCACCAATGGGCGGCCAAGAGGCCGTTTCGATCGATCCAGCGCGTTTCATTGACCGCAGTTGCAGGATTTTGGACATGGCGGTTTCGCGTCTTAATAAGCCGGTGAACCAGGCTCCCGCGAGCGATGCTCGCTTTATTGTGAAAGCGGAGCGTGTATTGTGATCGCGAGAGGGCAGCGTAACCTGCGGTGGATGCAAGGTGATGGCGGCGGCGCGGCGGCCGAACTTGCTTGAGTCGAGCAGCAGGATGACCCGGTCAGAAATGGCCGCGAGCGCGCGCTTCACCTCGATCTCGAGAGGATTGGGGTCGGTGGGCCCCCGCTCGGCGTCGAAGGCCGTGGCGCTCAGGAAGCACAGGGTGGCGGCCTGGCTCCGGATGGACTTGAGAGCCTCCGGGCCGGTGACGTTGCCGGAGATCGGGCTGACCCAGCCGCTGGCGATCCTGACCGGAAGCGCAGGGCGGAGCGTCCGCA
>JAEUSF010000024.1 GCA_016788665.1 Candidatus Doudnabacteria bacterium
CCGTTACCAGACACCTTCATCGGCCTACAGAACGCTCTCCTACCATATGTGCGTTCCCTTTAATTCACTCTGCCCACATCAAACTCGACGTGAGGAGCGCTTTGGTCTCCACATCACTTGCAAGCAAGTGAGTGACGCCCATGCTCATTCTTCGAATGAACTAAAGTGGAACGCACATATCCGCGATTTCGGTGCATAGTTTGAGCCCCGTTACATCTTCCGCGCAGGACGACTCGACCAGTGAGCTATTACGCTTTCTTTAAAGGATGGCTGCTTCTAAGCCAACCTCCTGGCTGTCTGAGCCTTCCCACCTCGTTTCCCACTTAACTATGTCTTCGGGACCTTAATCGGCGGTCTGGGTTGTTTCCCTCTTGACACCGGACGTTAGCACCCGATGTCTGTCTCCCAAGCTCGCACTTGACGGTATTCAGAGTTTGCAATGGTTTGGTAAGTCGCGATGACCCCCTAGCCATAACAGTGCTTTACCCCCGTCAGTGATACAAGAGGCACTACCTAAATAGTTTTCGGGGAGAACCAGCTATTTCCGGATTTGTTTAGCCTTTCACCCCTATCCACAGCTCATCCCCTAATTTTTCAACATTAGTGGGTTCGGACCTCCAGTGCGTGTTACCGCACCTTCATCCTGGCCATGGATAGATCACTTGGTTTCGGGTCTACGCCCAGCAACTAAATCGCCCTTATCAGACTCGCTTTCGCTGCGCCTCCCCTATCCGGTTAAGCTTGCTACTGAACGTAAGTCGCTGACCCATTATACA
>JAEUSF010000025.1 GCA_016788665.1 Candidatus Doudnabacteria bacterium
GGAATCATAACTGATTTGGATCCTCCAGTAATTTCCCTAACAATTGCAGAAGCCATATCTAATTGAGAATGATCAATATTTAAAGACTTAAACAAAGTTGAATTAATAAGCATTTCAGGAGGAGATTCAACCTTGCTTACGATTTGTTCCTCCCCACATGCAAGCATGAAGAGAAGGATAACTGGTACTAACTTTCTCATAATTGATAAATTTTGGTTTTAAATAACTAGAAATCATCTAGCATGAATTGATGCAAACTTTTTGAATCAATTATTGAACTTACTCAAATGATATTGTGAACAGAAAATCAATGCTATCCTAAAATAATTTTTGGTGTAAGATTTTACTTTAAAATGAAATATACCTAGTAGTAGGAAGTAGGAAGTAGGAAGTAGGAAGTAGGAAGTAGGAAGTAGGAAGTAGGAAGTAGGAAGTAGGAAAATAGGAAGTGCTTACTATCAAAAAATCAATCACATCCAATATATAGTTTACTATAGTTACGGGTATAGAACAATTGAGTCTTATGTAGGGAAACTACCGATTTTTTAGTTTTACTCAACTCTAATAAATCCTAATTCTTGTTCAATTTATTAGAAATTGTTAAAGTATTAGAGGGATTCATTAAACATTCATCTCGTTGATTTACTTAGGGTTATCTACCTTAACCCACGCTAAAACCACATCATATTTAGTACCCTTACACCCGTATGGGTATGTTGATTTTCTATATCTTTGCAACCGATTTAAGGGGCCAAAAAATCAAGATTTAACCC
>JAEUSF010000026.1 GCA_016788665.1 Candidatus Doudnabacteria bacterium
GAAACGGGCTCAGGTGCACGTTGTCGGCCACCTCGTCGAGTTCAGGCTGCCGCTGTACGTTTTCTTCCAGGTACCGGATGGCCTGCTCGATGCGCTTGTAGTTGATGTTGGTTTCGCTTATCACCATCATAAAAGTAGTGTTTTGTTGAGCAAAGGTGGGACGGCAAAAGGGCCTGCTCAACCTGCTTCTTGCTGAAAATAGGGGCCAGGGACCGGGGGTTTGGGGGCTGGGCGGCAGAGATCGAAAAATGTAAAATGATGAATGCAAAATGCAAAATGTTGAAGTTAGCCCAAGGCTCATTCCCGTTTACATTTTACATTTAGTATTTTACATTCTACATTATTCCAGACTCCCCATGAGAATCCTCCTCTTTGTTTTGTTGCTTCCCCTTTCGCTGCAGGCCCAGCAAAATTTTGACACGGTAAAAATCCGGCCGTTTCCGTTGACTGATAACGTGTACATGCTTACGGGTTCCGGTGGGAATATTGGCCTGCTGGTCGGCCCCGAGGGTAACCTGATTGTCGATGACCAGTACGCCCCGCTTTCTGTCAAGATCCGCCAGGCGGTCTATGCGATCAACCCCGGCGAGGTGCGCTATGTGATCAACACGCACCTGCATGGCGACCACACCGGGGGAAATGAAAACTTCCGCAAACTGGGGGCTACGCTGGTCGCCCATGACAACGTAAGGGCGCGCATGATGAAGGAAACCGTAAACCGGGAAGGAAAG
>JAEUSF010000027.1 GCA_016788665.1 Candidatus Doudnabacteria bacterium
GAGCCGCCGAAACCGCGAAAAAGCCCGCGATCTTTGCTCCGGGCCCGGAAAGCTCGCGCAAGCCCTGGCAATCGATGGCACTCATCATGGCCTGCCCATGGTCGGAAAAGGCCGGAAGGCAGGTTGTGGCCTCAAATCATCCGTTTTGCCTGCTCACGAAATCGTCAGCGACATCCGCGTGGGCATCAGCCAGGCGGTGGACTTTCCTTGGCGCTTCCTTGTCCGCGGGAATCCGCACGTCAGCGTGCCGCACGGCAAGGTGAAGGTACCTGCGCTGCCGCCGAAGGCGATCCGCCAGCCAAAAGAGTAGAAGCACGCCTTGCATTCCGGGCGCGGGACGCTAGTCTCGCCGCCTGACTCGAAATCAGACGTTGTCGAAAGGCAACCGAGGGTTCGAATCCCTCCCTCTCCGCCATCGCAAGCGCTCACTTTTTTGAGGCTACATACGTTGCCAAAATCAAAAGAGCGAGGCACAATCGAGGCACGCGTGCCATGAGCCTCGAAAAAACGTTCCCAATCTACAAAAAAGTCCATGCCAGCGGCAATATTGGCTATCGCGTGGACATGGGCATTGTCGCTGGGAAGCGAACCTTCAAGCCGTTCCCAACCGAAGAGGCGGCAAAGAACTTCCAAAAGCGCTGCCTGGAGATCGAGGCGCGCAAGAAACCGGTGGACCTGCGTGACCTGAACGAGAGCACCCGGCATGAAGTGCTGG
>JAEUSF010000028.1:0-232 GCA_016788665.1 Candidatus Doudnabacteria bacterium
TCCTTCAATAGAAATATTCGGATTATTGGCATAGGCTAAACAAGCATTGACGACCTCAGTCATATTATGCGGCGCCATATTGGTCGCCATACCTACTGCAATACCTGTTGTACCATTGATCAAAAGATTAGGAATACGAGTTGGCATCACTTGCGGAATACGCTCAGAACCGTCGTAGTTATCTTCCCAATCAACCGTGTCTTTTTCTAAGTCGGCCAAAATTTCATGGGTA
>JAEUSF010000028.1:242-679 GCA_016788665.1 Candidatus Doudnabacteria bacterium
GGACTTCGGTATAACGCATTGCCGCCGCACTATCGCCATCGACAGAACCAAAGTTACCTTGACCATCGACCAACATATAACGCAAGCTAAAATCTTGAGCCATACGAACAATCGTTTCATAGACTGCACTATCACCATGAGGGTGATATTTACCGATTACATCACCCACCACACGAGCAGATTTTTTATACGCTTTGTTATAATCATTGCCCAATTCGTGCATTGCGAATAATACGCGACGATGAACAGGTTTGAGACCGTCTCTCACATCTGGCAATGCACGAGATACGATTACGCTCATTGCATAATCTAAATATGAATGCTTGAGTTCGTCCTCAATGGCAATCGGTCTGATTTCCGATACGCTCATGCATACTCCTTGTTTACAGATAGAAACATCTACCTGTTTTTATGTCTTCAATCTTGCAAAAATTTAG
>JAEUSF010000029.1 GCA_016788665.1 Candidatus Doudnabacteria bacterium
GACTACCAGCGCGACCTCTGTGTGTCTCTGGCACGATGTGCGCAGATGGCCGGCAATGCTGGTGTGTTGTTGGCCTCTGAAGCCGCAAGCCTGGCACGCGGACTTGAGGCTTCAGGTCGGCTCCTGCCATCTGATGCAGGCTTGATTGCGGCGTTGGATGATCTTGTCAGGGCCCTGAAGCAGGCCTGAGAGCCAGGGAGCATTTCCAGCACGCCCGCTCGTGCGCTGCAAAGGGCGCGGCCCCGCGTTGCAGATGCTCGCAATGGCACGCGCTATTGCCGTGCTTTACGCCTTGATCCGCACCTTCTGGACCGTCCGATCGGACGCGCTGGAAAGACTCGCAAGCCAAGCTTCAAGGGCGACCCTGGCGGAGAGAGTGGGATTCGAACCCACGGACGGTTGCCCGTCGCCTGATTTCAAGTCAGGTGCATTCGACCACTCTGCCATCTCTCCAATCGAGGTCGCCTCGTAGTGTAGTGGGCAGCTTCGGAAGCCTAGCTGACCGCATTCTTTGCAAGTCTTTGCAAGCCGCGCTCGCTCGCCATGGAGCGAAAAAACCCTTGTAAATCAACGCGACGCTCGCGTCGCTTGCCAGATGCGCAGTCTTTCAAGACCGGTGCCTTAAACCGCTCCCCCAAGCCTCCGTGGGCCGCATCCGCGGCG
>JAEUSF010000002.1 GCA_016788665.1 Candidatus Doudnabacteria bacterium
CGGAAAACGCGCCCCCGCCATGCGGGGCGTAACCGCCGTAAGTATCTACAATTATTTTTCTGCCAGTTAGCCCTGCGTCAGCTGGAGGTCCGCCAATTATAAATCTGCCGGTAGAATTTATAAATATTTGTGTATCTTTTTTTAACCATTTACCTAAAACCGGCGCAATAACAAATTTGGTAATATCATTTCGTAGTTTCTCGGTAGTGACTTGCTCGCTATGATGAGCGGCAATCACCACAGTTCCCACGCTTTTGGGCTTGCCATTTACATACTCTACACTAACCTGACTTTTTCCGTCAGGGCGCAGATAGTTTAGCTTACCGTTCTTTCGCACCTCGGCGAGCTTGCGAGTCAGTCTGTGTGCCAACGAAATAGGCAGAGGCATAAGCTCTTTGGTTTCATCGCATGCAAAACCAAACATCAGTCCCTGGTCCCCAGCCCCCTGCTCCTTAAATTCACCCTTGCCCTCGTCGACACCCTGCGCTATGTCAGGCGACTGTTCATGCAAAGTGGAAATTACCCCTACATCGGAATAACAAAAACCATACTCAGGCTTATCATACCCTATCTTCTTTAAAGTTCGACGCACAACTGCCTGAATATCGACATAGGCTTTAGTCCTAGCTTCTCCACCAACCACAACCAATCCAGTTGTGGCAAAACACTCAATCCCAGCATGAGCCTTTTTATCCTGCCGAAGCATTTCATCATAAATTGCATCGGAAATCTGATCACAAACTTTGTCTGGATGACCTTCGGTTACAGATTCCGAAGTAAAAATTTTCCGAACGGACAACATCTTATTCTTTTTCATATGACTTTGGAGCCTAGAATTCCTGCTGCAAACTGCGGCCAGAATCCGGGCAATAAATAATTTATATAATAAAAAATCCCGTCTTCACGGGTTTGTGTTTTATCTTTCCCCGTGAGGGGCTAGAATTAGCACCCTTAAAAATTTTCTTTTAATGGGTTGCTGGCAGATCGACGGGCTAGTTCCCTACCTGCACTCTTGATAGTTTTAAGTTGTTATATGAAGTATAGCAAAATACAAACCAGCAGTCAAATAAAACGCATTTTAGCCAAAAAAACTCGCGTGAGTTCCGAGTGACCCACCGCGAATTCCACTACCTGCGGGATCAAAGTCTAACCACTTACCTTCAAGCTTCACTTGCAAATATTGATGTGGCACAAAATTTAAAAACACGTGACGAACCTTAATATCATCGGGTTTAAAATATTTACTCTGGACCAGCATTACATATGCCACATAATTTATAGCATTGCAGTACACAAATTTCTTAGTTTTCCAAATCTCGTTTAGATCTTTTACAAATAAACGCGGCAGCATAATAGCAGCCCTACCCCGACTGTGACTCCACTGTGTTTTATTTTTTTCCAAAACGAACAAATACAAATTTCGTAAAAAAGACGCCTGTCCATCAGATCCATCCTCCAAACTTTTAACCGCTTGCTTTATCTCAATCGGTACTTGCACCACTGGCCAGTTAAGTCTAAAGCCCATAAAAGGCGCCACAAGCCTAAGCAAAACAAAAGCAAAAAATAAATAGGCTCCAAAAGCCAAAAGTATGTAAAATAAAATTTCCATAAATACATTATACAACCCCTTGAATTTTTTCCCAAACAAATATAAAATTATAGAGTTGGTTTAATAACTTTCCAAACAAAGTTCAGCTTACAGTAATTTTCAGCTCTGCCACCCTGCCAAAGCTTTTGGTGCGGGATTCGTATAGTGGTAGTACGCTAGCCTTCCAAGCTGGTGGGACGGGTTCGATTCCCGTATCCCGCTCCAGTGGCGATGGCAGGTGGGCAAGCTGGTACAAGAGAAAATATTTTACTCCTAGGCGATAAAACCAATTTAAAAACACCCCTCAATGAGGGGTGTTTTTAAATTGTAATTACATGTTATCCGAAGGTATACCTGAACTAGGATTTCTAAGCTTAACAGCTTCCTTAAACGCTTCTCCAGCCTTAAACTTTGGCGTATTAAGTTCAGGTATAGTAATTTTCTGTGACGGATTTCGAGGATTTACACCAATTCTAGGTTTCCTGTGAGAAACCAGAAACTGACCAAAACCAGAAATGTTCACCTTACCGCCCTCACGCAACTTTTCGTATATCATGCCAAGAAAGGTATTCAAAAACCTTTCGGCATCAGACACGGTTATACCAAGTCTGGCCGCCAACTGTTCTATAAGTTCTAATTTATTCATAAATTTAACCCTTCCAAAAAAACATAAAGCCTAGGAAACAATATTGCTTTTTTGGGACTAATGATTAAATGTACCGGCCTGTTACCGGCTTAGTACATATTATAGCATCTTTTTTATTTTTTGCCATAGAATACGGCCAAAAGCGCCTGTTTTATTGTTTCGTTAATGTTTAAATTTTAGTGCTTACTTTAAAATATTTTCAAGGCTATGAGAGAAAAATACATCAAACTGCTTAAATTTTAATGAATAAAAAAAATCTTGCCATGTAGCAAGATTTTAGTTCTGTCCAAGCTCTTTGTAAATAGAACCCAAAACGCCGTTTACAAACTTCCCGCTTGATTCCCCACCAAAGCTCTTACCAAGCTCGACGGCCTCATCTATTGCAACCTTAGGCGGCACTGCCTTTAAAAAACACATTTCAAAAATTCCAAGCCTGAGCACATTTCTATCTACTACCGGAGTCTGCTCGACTGGCCATTCCGGGGCATTTTTCTGTATAAGCTGGTCTATTTCAGAAATTTTGGCTACCACGCCCTCCACCAATTCCAAAACAAAAGCCTTGCCTTCTCCCACATTTGGGAACTCAGCAAGGTTATGTTCTAAAATTTCTTTTATGTCGCCCGCACGTCCATTAAAATCCCACTCAAACAGGGTCTGCATTGCTATTTGTCTGGAAAGATGTCGGTTGGACATAATATGGAATGTAGAAGTTTGAATTTAGAATTATGAATGTCAGACAAACTGTCTTGATTCCTAATTCCTAATTCCTAACTCTTGATTCTAGCATTACACTATTTTTCTGCCTTTATAATACCCGCAGGCTTTGCAAGGCATATGAGGCATAACCGCTGCGCCGCAATTTTTACATGTGGCAAAAGAGGTCTTTTTTAAAGCATGATGACTGCGTCGTTGATTGCGCCCGCTTCTGGTTTTATGTTTTTTAGGAACACCCATAGGTTTAATATATAATTCTAAAGTGAATAAATTATACACTTTTAAAGCGTTTTAGTCAACTGTTCCTGCCAAGTAATTGATAACAAGTATTGTAAATATATATGAGCATATGCAGCGCATAAAATTTACTACTTTTTTCTCCTTCCATCCACATTCTTCGTAGTTGCTCGATTTATCGAGCCTCCATGCCTCATAAATGAGGCAACTACGATCTTTCCTTCCATTAACCCGTTTATGATGACAGAAATTAATTTAAAACCGTTAAGCTTTAAACTAACAATCATAAACGAGTCGCCAAAAGCAAACTTTCTTACACCACAACCGACCAAAAACTTTGACAGGTTATGGTGTAGGGGCGTCGTAGGGTTGCATGAGCGGCAACTTTTATTGACTCCCCAATGGTACGGCAGCACGGCGGCTGCCAAATACAGTTACGATACCGCCTCCTTTCTGTTTGAGCGGCCAAACAAGGCCGCCTTCCACTCCCGCCGCTTCCGGGCGGGCGGAAAGATGAGATAAATAAACGCGCCCGAGCACCCTGCGAAAAGCGCCCAAAAGACGTATACCATACCCACCTCCTTAGCCTTAGCAGGCCAAGTTGACTAGCAGCAACGCTACAACAAACGCCGCCGCGATTTTCGTCCAACCCCATTCGCCGGGAACCTCTTTCGAGGTCTCGACGAAATGCTGATCGGACTCATAATACCCTTGCCTTCTCACACGCTCCTCCTTGGGGAAGGTGGCTGTTTTCGGCAAACGAAAGACTCGTTGAAAAAAGTTCCGAAAACCGGTTTTGGCACTAAAAACAGTGCCAAGGAGCAAAGCCGGTTATTTTACATTCTTTCCGGCAGAAAAACTAAAATAAATATTTTAACTTTTCCGCCAGAACAATTTTCCATCTGCTATTTTAGCATAGGGAGAATCCTTGTGTCACCACAAAGATTCCCCTTGTTGGCTTTAAAAACTATGTTAAAGGGCGGATGCATTGGTTATGCTCCGCCCTCTGCTTTGGTTTTCTTTTCGGCATATCGGGCAGAAACCCTTCTATAGTAAGGGGGTGGGTCTGAATGGTGAGAATACTACGGGGAAAAAAGGAGAGAACAAACAAGAATGCCGAAAAGAAGACTCCTCCGATTTCTATTACAGCTGTGGGTCTAAAAGGACTTGGGCCAATCCCGATCCATCGGGATAAAAAAAATTTACCCTCCCTTAGCCCCACGGCTCTAAAAAAAATCAAACAAAAACCGTAAACTTGCACATACAGGAGAACCTAAGTATAGATGTTCTTGT
This sequence comes from Candidatus Doudnabacteria bacterium, assembly GCA_016788665.1. Lineage (GTDB taxonomy): Bacteria > Patescibacteriota > Doudnabacteria > UBA920 > UBA920 > JAEUSF01. The sequence continues at coordinate 4,479 of JAEUSF010000002.1, forward strand.
AGTAAAGTATTACGGCTTTCGTCTGCCCCCAATCCGTGTAATACGAAATCAGGAGCATGCGTCTGGATTCCTTAGTCTTCCTGTAAAAACTAATAAATCTATTTTAAATGGCCATGCAATTAAGCATGACCATGTAGTATACACTAAAGTTAACGTTTTGTCAATACCTTTAATGCTTTATGTAATTTTTTGGCTTATTTAAAAGAAATTTATTGTAATGATTTTCTTTTTTTCCAGTCTGACACTAACTCTTCGTACTTAACTTCCATCTCAAAATGTAATTCTTGTATTTTCTTAGTCTCTAAAGGGTCTGTATCACCTATTTGTATTCCAAGTTTATAAATAGCTTTCAAACCATCTTTCAGCTTACTATCTTTCTCTAAAAATCTAAGCATATCCTCCCGCAAGTGGTCTGGTATACGCTTAGAATTTTTCACCATTTGCTGCATTTCACTAAAACTCGGCTCTTGGGGTAATCGTTCAAAATTGATTTCTCTCATGCACCCATAATATCAAACCCCACCCTTTTTAAAAAGGGTGGGGAAATTTTGATATTTGATATTTAAATTTCTTTAGTATTCCATCCCCATTCCGCCCGGCATACCGCCTTGCGGAGCTGTTTTTGGTTCAGGTTTGTCAACTACTATAGCTTCTGTAGTAACCAAGGTCGAAGCTATGGAAGCAGCATTTTCTAAAGCAAGACGAGTAACTTTCACAGGGTCAACTATACCGGACTTCATCATGTCTTTTTCCTGACCCTTTGCCCAGTCTTTTTCGTCATACTTGGTAAAATCATAACCGGCTTTACCACTGCTGTCTTGCTGTACAAAACTTACTATCCCCGAAGGCTCAATGCCCGAATTCTCTGCAATAGTCCTAAGCGGCTGCTCTAAAGCCTTTCTAACTATCATTGCACCATGCTTTTCAAATTCGTTGAAAGTTTTCCCTTCCGCAATTTCCTTTTCCAAAGCCGGAGCAATATGTGCCAACGCCGCTCCACCGCCGGCAACAATCCCCTCTTCTACAGCAGCCTTTGTGGCGTTTAAAGCATCTTCGATTTTAAACTTCTTGGCTTTCATTTCCGTTTCGGTAAATGCGCCAACTTTTATAACACCAATTCCACCAGACAACCTTGCCATACGTTCCTGAAGTTTTTCTTTATCATAGTCAGAAGAAGAGGCCTTATACTCTGCCTTTATCTGGTTTACTCTGGTCTCGATAGCCTGTTTATTGCCTTGTCCATCGACTATGGTTGTAAATTCCTTAGTAGAAATAACTTTTCGAGCGCGACCTAACTGTTCAAGTTCGGTCTTGTCTAGTTTAAGACCCATTTCTTCGGTTATAACCTGCCCACCAGTAAGAACCGCTATATCTTGGAGCATTTCTTTTCTTCTGTCTCCAAAGCCAGGAGCCTTAACAGCTAACACGTTAAACGTACCGCGGATTTTGTTAAGCACAAAAGTAGCTAAAGCCTCGCCCTCAACTTCGTCGGCGATTATAACCAAATCCTTCTTACCGCTCTGGGCCACTTTTTCGAGCACCGGCAACACATCTTGCACGGAAGAAATTTTCTTGTCAGTAATTAAAATATAGGAATCTTCCCACACGGCTTCCATGCGCTGAGTGTCGGTTACCATGTAAGGATTCACAAAACCTTTGTCGAAACGCATACCCTTTACCACTTCTTTTTCAAGACCTGTAGTCTGACCTTCTTCTACAGTTATCACACCTTCATGCCCCACCTCTTCCATTGCTTCAGCAATTAACCTGCCTACTTCTGGGTCCAAAGAAGAAATGGTTGCAACTTGCTCAATACCCTCTTTGCCTTTTACTTCGGTCTTAATTTTCGACAAAGCTTCTACCACATACCTTACAGCCTTATCCATACCGCGCTTTAAGTCATTGCCGCGGGTCGGATAACGCCTAAGCATTTCAAAACCTTCCTCAACCATTTTCTGAGCAAGTACTGTTGCTGTAGTTGTACCGTCTCCAGCGGCTTCGTTGGTTTTATTTGCAACTTCCTGAATAAGCGAAGCTCCTACATTTTCAAACTTATCTTCCAGCTCAATATCTTTAGCCACTGTAACACCGTCGTCAGTAATTGTGGGGCTACCAAAACTCTTGCTTAAAATAACTGCTTTGCCGGTGGGACCTAAAGTCACCTTTATAGCATTGGCTGCTTTATCTACTCCGGCCTTTATTGCCTGCTTGGCTTCAAAACCATATTTTATAATTTTGCTCATAAATCTTATTTTAAACTTTAATATCCGAGTATCAAACTACAAACATAAACAATTTTTAATATCCAAAGCTCAGGACTATCTGATATTTTGAATTTGGATTTTTTGGAATTTGTTGTTTGATATTTAGAATTTAATAATCTTATTCTACTAACGCTAAAATATCTGAATCGTCTTTTTCTTTACCTACATACAAAATTTTATATTCAACCTTGATACCAGATTCTTCCACCTCTATTTCATCGCCTGCATATTTTCCAAAAACTACCGTATCCCCAACTTTTAAACCCAAAGCAGAAATTTCATCTCCGTTACCCAAAGCCACAATTTTACCTTGTGCCTTTTTTTCTTTATCGGCAGTGTCTGGCAAAACTATCCCGCTTTTAGTAACCTCTTCCATAGAAGATTGCTTTACCATCACCCTGTTGCCTAAAGGTTTTACATTCATATAAGTCCTTTCTTACCTAGCCACAAAATTACTAATTGATACTAAAATACAAAATCTGTTTCATACTTTAGTATTCTATGGTACTTGAGTAGCTATAAAAATTAATTTCCTTACCTATTTTAATATCGTCTTATCACTCTGTCAAGTAGAGTGATAAGGTACTTAACACTTCGATGCGATGCTGTATAATACCACTATGAATACATCCTATCAAACTCCAAGCCAGGCTGAAAATTTTAATAATTTTCTAGAATCGGCCGACGGCAAATTTCAAAAAGAACTGGTATTCAACCAGGTAACCGCCTCTTTAAAAGACACCTCTTCAAAAGCTAAAATACTGGACTTGGGCTGCGGCTCAGGCTGGCTAACTAACCAACTAACACTCAAGGGGCACCAAGCAATAGGCTGCGACGCTGGGAAGGCGCAAATTGAATTAGCTAACAAACTCTACCCTGAAAATAAGTTCTTAGTAGCCGACCTGCAAAAAGCATTACCATTTCCGGAAAATGAATTTGACGTAATTATTACCAGCCTTGTCTTGTGCGACATAGAAAACCAAGCTGCGGCACTCAATGAAATTTTCAGAATTCTAAAACCAAACGGTAAATTCGTTAACATAATACCAAACCCCTACTATACCATGCCCGTAACTGCGTGGAAAAAAGGGTTTTGGGGCAGACTTTTTAAGCAAAAGCCCAGGCCCACACTGTCTCCTTACTTCAGCTTCTTAGACTCGCCGCGGGAATTTAAGTGGCGTGGTAACATAACGAGGCGCTTTCACACCTTAAGTGAACAAATAAATCACATTCTTATAGCCGGATTTATTTTAACGCGTTTCAAAGAGCCTAGATCAGAAACCGACACAAACAAATTCAGCCGCCAGTACCAGGTCTACCGATTCCCCCTTTACCTGGTTATTGAAGCAAAAAAACCGTCACCTGTATGACGGTTTTTTTAAAATCAAATTTATTTCATGTCTAAAAAAAATTTGTCTAAAAGTTGCACATGCCTGCTTTCAGGATGAAAAGAAAGTTCGTCGGAAGTTATAAAAGTAAAACGGTCTTGTTTTATGCTCGAAATTTCTACACGTTTTAAAAAATTTTCTAACCACTTTCCAAACCTATTAGTCAATAACTTCTCTATAAATTTCTGCGCAACTTTTGGAGCCCCATACACAGTTTCTGCTGCCTGAAAATTAGGGAAGAAAAGCCTTATCCAACCAAAGTTATTATTTTGAAATTCGGCAACCACCCGCTCACCCACAACTGGCCTAAGCCTTGCGTACTCCATTGCTTTATATAAGTTTTTTTCTCTATCAACAGTTTTTGGTCGGGCAAGATAATGGTTTAAACAAAAACGATTTTTAGTTTTTAATTTATAACGTCTTACACCAAAAATTTGAAAGTACAAGGAAACCAAAGTACGAGCAAGCCATATAAAACCCTTCTCGGTAAATATAAGCAAATCTATATCGGAGTTTTCTTTTTGCTGTCCCAATGCTTGACTGCCACCTATTGCGACGCCTCTGACAAAAGGAATAAAATTCAAAAAGTTCAAATACCTCCTAATCATTTTTTCTCTCTTAAACCCATAAAAATAATTCTCAAGTCTTTGCTCTATTATTTTTTCCCGGCCTTTTAAACAGTAATGCCCATGCTTTTGCTCAACCTGAGACAAAAGTTCAGTCTGTAAACTTATCATAACATCAAACAATTTCGTTTTTGATGAAAAACTTTGAATTTCGCCCACTACTTCATGTTGACTATCTATAACCTGCACCAAAAGCTCTTTGTCGCCCAATAAAAATTTGTGCAATTCAAAAAGCGTCAAAGGAGTATCCTGAAGGTCAAAAAACTTTAAAGTGTTTAAAATACGTTGGTTTAACATAATGCGATACTGATTAACTGATTCAAGCGGACGATACAGATAAAATACTAATAGAAAAATCTGTACTATGAATATCGTCGGTATTAAAATCCGTTGATCCGTACCATGTTACTGTATTAATCCACTCACCCCACTCAAATTACTAATACTACTGACTACCATAGGAATTATTAGGAGCATTGCCAAAAGAGGTAAAACCACCAAAGCGATAGTTATATACAACTGCCACTTCATGTAATTTTTTGTTTTTCGACTGTTGTCTAAAATTTCCAGCAACATTTGATCTTGCGTCATCGATGTATTCTGCTCCTTCGAAGTTTCAACGAAGGAGGATTGATTTGTTTCCATATTTTTTTCTGATCTATAGATTAGTACAGATTTTTAGATAACTACAGGTTCGCACTAAACTAATTTCCAAGCTACCTGAAGGTATCAGTATATCTGTAAAATACCTGTTGATCTTTATTTCTGACAGCTAGGACAATAGCTGCCCGTCCTACCCCCAACTTTTATCGACTCTATAATTGTACCGCATTTTTTACACTTTCGCCCCCTCTTGCCATAAACAAAGTGATATTTGCCCATTTGCCCGACACTGCCATCTGTTCTAACAAAATCCCCAACACTTGAACCCTTGGCTTGTATGCCTTTTAAAAGCACGGGCTTAATGTATTTGTAAATATTACTTAATTCATAATTCTTAATACCTACAGCTTTCCTGTTTGGCCTCACCCTAGCATGGAACAAAATTTCATCGCTATAAATATTACCGATACCCGCCACCACTTTGTTGTCCATTAAAATTTCTTTTATCTGCCTCCGATTATGTTTTTTCACGGCCGTGAAAAAACATAATTCCGTAAAATTTTTATTAAGTGGCTCTGGTCCAAATTCTTGCAGTTCCCTAACCTGGCCCATTTCTTTGTCATGCACCAATTTCATGTATCCAAACTTCCTTACATCGTTAAAATATAAAACACTGCCGTCAGTAAACTTAAAAACCACATGCGTGTGCTTAGAAGGCATTTTTACCAGAGGCGCATGAGGCTTGTTCAAAAGCCTATAAAAACCTTGTGTCCTTTCCTGCAACTTAGCATCTTCAAAAATAAACTGCCCTGTCATTTTCAAATGCACAAGCATACTCCATGACCCCGACAAATTAAAAATCAAAAGTTTTGCTCTTCTTGTAACCGACACAAATTCTTTTCCCTTAATCGTTCCTATAAACCTCTTTACCTTTTCTACCTCAATTTGCCGCTTAGGAGACAAAGTTGCAGGTCCTACACCAACCATTTTAGGGGAATTTACAACCACAACTTTAACAAGCCGCCCTTTAAGTTTTTTATTGAGTTCCCTAACCACTGTTTCGACTTCTGGAAGTTCCGGCATAAAATTTATAAACTTACAAAATAATTCACTTAACTAAGGATCAAACTAAGTTAACTTACAAACCCTTACCCAAGCCAACCATGTTATATTTTTTCCACTATTTTATGTTACAATAGTAACATTAACCCGCAAACTGAAAAGATGTCAAACAACTTTTTACTCGCAATACCCCATAATTTCAGCCAGGAAGACTCCGAAATATTAGGGAGAGCTTTTGAGTTTGCAAAAAAAGCGCACCACGGGCAAAAACGAAAAAGCGGAGAAGAATATTTCAGCCATTCCCAAGCTGTAGCTGTTATTTTAGGACAAATATTTCCAAACGTTCCAACCCTAACAGCCGCTCTTTTACACGACATCCCCGAAGACACCCAAATTACGCTAAACAAAATAACTCAGGAATTTGGTTCGGAAGTGGCACATTTAGTAGACGGGGTAACAAAACTTGGCAAAGTTCGCTTCCATGACAGTACGGATAAATTTTATGTAGAAAATTTACGCAAACTTTTTATTGCCACTAGCGAAGACATACGTGTGATACTTATAAAACTTGCGGACAGGCTGCACAACATGCGAACGCTAGAATTTTTGGCCCATGAAAAGCAACTCAAAATTGCTAAAGAAACTTTAGAAATGTATGCCGCCATTGCGGCACGACTTGGCATAAGCTCATGGAAAGACGAATTGGAAGACTTGGCCTTTAAAGTAGTCTACCCTAAAGAATATGCCGAAACAAAACAGCTTTTAGATGAAGAATCAAGCAAACGGGATCAGAGCATAAAGGACGTAAAAAAACATTTAGAGAGCTCACTTAGAACCGAAGGCGTAAAGTTTTTGGAAATCTCAGGTCGGGTTAAAAGAGTCTATTCCCTGTTCAGAAAACTTCAGAAATACAACGGTGACTTAAGTAAAATCTATGATCTTTTCGCTTTACGAATTATAGTTCGTTCTACCGCTGACTGCTACACTGTTTTAGGCTTAGTTCATAGACACTTTCAACCCATGCCTGGTCGCATAAAAGACTATATTTCCACTCCCAAACCAAATGGCTATCAAAGCATTCACACCACGGTTTTTGACACATCGGGCCGCATATTCGAATTTCAAATTCGCACAGACCTAATGCACGAAGAAGCCGACAGAGGCATTGCAGCGCATTGGTTTTACAGCGAAGAAGGAAAACCAGAAAGCGCCACCGCCTTTAGAGCGCCTTGGGTAAAAGAACTCAGGGCATGGCAAGACGAAACAACAAACGCCCAAGAATTTTTAGATGCTTTGAAAATAGATTTTTTCCGAGACCGCATTTTTGTTTTTACCCCCAAGGGTGACATAAAAGACTTACCCGTAGGGGCAAGTGTTATAGATTTTGCTTTCTCTGTTCACACGGACCTGGGCTTTCATATGATGGGAGCAAAAATTAACGGCAAAATGGCCAGTATTTACGATGAGCTTTACAAGGGCGACGTAATAGAAATTATAAAAAATAAAAACCCTGTAAAAATCTCCCGCGACTGGCTTGAATATGCCCACACATCCAACGCCCGCAACAAAATTAGGCACTACTTACAAGAGAATGACAAAGGCATCATGCGACGTATAAAGGAATTAAAGCTCTCCGACTTAAAACCAACCCTACCTACATTTTTCAGAAAAAAATAAAGTACTATAAAAACCCGCCCCTTGTATATAAAGGGCGGGTTTTCACTACTCACTACTTAGTATGCTATTGTATTTTTCGTATATCCTGGCTTATGCTCGTGTAACTCTTCCGGAGCAAACCATACTTTTATTTCTTCTACAGCTTCAGCACTGGAACCAGAAGCATGAATAAGGTTATAAACTCCTATGCTCTTACTGTCAGCGTGCTTAAAAGAGACATGCGAATAATCGCCTCGTATAGTCCCTGGCGCTGCAGACTTAGGCTCTGTTGAACCAACCATCTTCCTAACCAGCTCGACCGCTTCAACGCCTTCTAAAGCTATGGCAACAATAGGGCCAGAGCTTATCATTTCTATCATTAAATCTCTAACTTTTTGGCCACGCCGTATTGCCAAATCTTCAGTATAATGTTTTTCGGCATGCTCTTTCTTTGGCCAAAGCATTTTTAGTCCGGCAATTTTTAAACCAGCTCGTTCAAAACGATGAATTATCTCCCCTACCAGCCCCCTGTCTACCGCATCTGGCTTTAACAAAATTAAACTTTTTTCTATAGTTTCCATGTTAGCTTGCAGCTTGTAGCCTGTAGCTTGTAGCCGGACTACCGGCTATTACCTACTTCCTACCCGCTGATTGATTATTTAATTATCTTAACACTTGTCATAACAACCGCTTCTTTAGGCCTTCCGTCAGTCGGCCCCATTTGAGGAATTATTTCTACTTGCCCAATTTTATCTACCACTTCTATACCAGAAGCAACCTTACCAAAAATAGTATAACTAGCAGGAAGAGGAACATCCCCTAACATTATAAAGAATTGACTTGTGTTGGTATTAGGCCCCCTGTTTGCCATAGCTAGCACGCCCTTAACATACCCTTTTTTATATAGTTCAGAAGCAGGATTTACTTCGTCTGCAAACTCACCGCCAAATGCACTTTCCCCGCCCGCGCCTGTACCAGTCGGATCACCGCCCTGAATAACAAACCCTTTTGCAACACGGTGGAAAGTCAAGCAATCAAAGTACCCAGCATTAGCAAGCCTCAAGAAATTCTCTACCGTTTTTGGCGCATCCTTTTCATAAAACTCTAAAGTAATTTTTCCAAATCCAGCAACATCCATCTCTACGGCCCTAGCAGAAATAGAAACTTTTTCACTAGTCAGCTTACTTTGATCAAAATTCCTTTTACATGCCCCTTGGGCATTATCTCCCGCAACCTGGCCCTCGCTTGAATTTGCAGGAGCAGAAGCAGCCGGTTTTTCTTCACTCATATTTTCATTTCCTTCAGTATAGCTTTCCGTGTTGGCATTAATGGGAGCCTCGGACGCCTTATTTTTTGTCCGCATAAAAAACACTGTACCAGCAAACAGAAGAGCTACTATTAATATAACTATGCTTAAAGTTTTATTAGTCATTTTATTAGACTTTTAATTTTGTACTTTCTGGCTTTAGATGTAATAATTTCAAGCCAAAGCCATAAATAAAAGATTACCATACTTCTTCCATGGCTTCAACTTTTTTTGTTTTTTCTTTTAAATACAAATATATAACGAAAACCAAGCCATAAAGCAACAAAAATGTTAAAGGGCTAATTTGCAATTCCAAGCTCGCAAACCGCCATGACGTTAAAATCCCTGTAGCCAAAATTATATACTTCAGAAACAGCCCTGCCAGAAAACCAAAGCCCGGTCCAAAAAATGGAGTTACGCTCAAAAACCCGACCCCCATAACAAACGGAACAAAAGGCAAAACAACCAAGTTGGCCAATACGGCCACCACACTTAAACTGCCGAACTTAAAGAGCAATAACGGCAAAGTAGCAACAATTGCCGAAAAAGTGGTTAAAAATATATTTTTTACACCTTTTGCTGCGGTCCAAAAATTAGTTAACTTATTTAAAACAGGAACACCATAAACAATACCAACTGTAGCCAAGAAGGATAATTGAAAGCCTACATCCCAAACTAAAATTTTTGGGTTTTCAAAAACCATCACAAAAGCAGTAAATAAAAGCGCAGGAGCTAAGTTATATAACCGACCAGAATTAAAAGCTACGAGCAATAAAAAACCCATTATAGCCGCACGTACGACCGAAGCAGAAGCACCTGTTAAAACAACAAAGACTAAAATACACATAACGGAAAGCCAAAAAGTCCGCCTACGCCCAATAAACCAAGCCGCGTAAGATAATCCGCCGATTATAATTGAAATGTTATAACCCGATACTGCCACAATATGCGACAGCCCGGCTCGCTTAAACATGTCATTTAAACTCTCTGACATACTTCTTTTCGCCCCAATAAGTATACCCAGCAATAACCCGCTTTCAGGTGCCGCAACATTCTCTTCCACTTTTTTTGAAAAGCTAGATTTTATTTTTAAAATATATTCTTTTACCAGATTTTGCTGGTGGCTGCGTAATATTAAAATCTTCGGGCGATTAGAAAGAGCGTATATATTTCTCATTTCCAAATAACCTTTATAATCAAAGTCTGAAAAATTTTCCGCTTCTTCTATTTTTCCATTTACCACCACCTCATCTCCGTAAAAAAACTCCTGCGCCAGGCTTGTGGTAACTAAAATATTTTGTGCGTAATTTTTTGGCCTTATCGTCAAAAGCTGCTTATCGGCCCTAATATCAGGCTCTTCAAAAACATAACCCTCCAATATTCGCCTACTTCCCAATATATCTGCAAAGCCGTTTTCCACAAAAGCAGAATTTAGCCTAAACATTCCACTAAGCAAAAAAATAAAGCAAATGCACAAAAAACCAAAAAAACTTTGCTTATAAAAATACAAAACCGCGGCCAAAGCCGCGGTAAAACCAATCCCAAAATACACATACAAGTCTTCAATCAAAAACAGCGACGCCGTCCAAACTCCCAATAAAAAACTAATCACTATCCAAATAAATTTTTTACTCTTTGACATACCTTATTTCAAAAACTTTTTGTTTTGATTTTACACCTCTTAGTAAAATAATGTTATAAGCTTTCGTTTTAAAAAATTCTGCCAAAGCTTTTGTAACCGCGTCATTGGCCCTGCCTTCCAAAGGCTGCTGCCTTACATAAACTTTCAAACCCTTTGCAGTCTGTTCTACCTTTGTTTCTTTAGCATTTGCTCTAACCTCAACTGTAATTTTCATACGCTTTTTAGTTCTCTAGTTTGAAATTTGTAATTTGAAATTTCAATAATCTATCCCTCTCTGCGCCAATATGCCTTTGTAGTACGGATGCTTTATCATACACATCTCTGTAACCAAATCGCATTTGTCCAAAATTTTGGGAAACTTGTTATGGCCTGTTATAACTAAATGCTGAAGAGGTGCCTTCAAGTCTATTATATCTAAAATATCCCGCTCTTCAAGCAGCTTGCTTTCCAGGGCTGAAATTATTTCGTCTAAAATTACTAACTGATACTTACCGCTGGCTATAACCTCCCGGGCGCGGCCTAAGCCTTCCAAGGCTGCCCTCACGTGAATTTCCTTTTCTTTTTTATCGCCCAAAATACCCACAAACCCCGCCCCCATCTGCTCATTATCTATACGACCAACTTTGGACGAAGTATTTAAGTTATTTAGAAAATCAATTTCAGAAGAAACCGGCCACTCGCCTTCTTTTATATTTTCCTTCGAAGCCCCCTTCGCTTTTACAAACTGCAAAATACACACGTTCATACCAGCCCCGGCCGCACGAATTGCCATACCCATAGCCGCTGTCGTCTTGCCTTTACCGGCCCCTAGGTAACAAATAACCAACCCCTTTGGCTCGTCACTAAAAGTTGTAGGCGTCTTAATTTTTTTAATGGGTGATTTTTTGGTTTTTTTGGGCATATGGTTTTGCAATTCTTTTAAATAAAGTTTAATATATTTACTAGAAAGGAGGCTAAATGCCTCATCAAATATGGTGGCTCATGGGAATCCTAATTGGGCTGGCAGTAGGGTTTTTCATGTTCCTGTTCGGAAAGGAATTCGGCAATTGGGTTTATGCTATAAACCCCGTATCAGCAGCAATCCTCTGCCTGATTTGCCTGCTTGCAGGCAGACAACATGGCCTTGCTACGCTTCAAGAAGCGGAGATGTACTCAATTCTGATAGCAGCAGTCGGCAGCATTTGCGTACCAATAATACTCACCGATAACTAACCCTAGCTTTGGTTAGTTTTTTTATTACCAAAGAGGCCGGCTTTAGTAGCCGGCCTCTTTTAAAATTTTTATCCACATTTACTATACCCGCATATTTCGCATTTCATACAACCTTCGGCAAAAATCATCATATTGGCACAAGTAGGACACACAGGAGCATTACCTAAATTTGCAATGCTTATGCGCTGGGTCTTTTGAGTAAGCGTTCCGCCATTTAAAGGAACTTGTTTTTGTGACAAGGTTTCAACAACCTTTTCTTGGACTTCTTCGACCTTAGCCACGACGGGCGAACCACCAAGTTCCTGAATTTTCTGGGAAGGGTCGTTCTCTGGCTGCATTTTCGGCAAAGTTAGCTGCTGCTGTCCACGCTTGATATGTTTTTCCAAAATTTTTGCCACTGCATCCGGCAAACTAAATACCATACCCTCTTGAGAAAAAGAAACATCCGGCCCGCGTATACCCTTAAGTTGTGTAATAACTTCTTCTATAGCAATATTAGACCTTAAGGCCAAAGAAATAAGTCTGGTTATGGCTTCGGTCTGGGCACTAAAGAATCCACCCGCCTTCCCCATTTGTGCAAACACTTCAAATGGTCCATGAGGATCTTCGTTTATAGTAACGTACAAATTTCCGTAAGGCGTATTTATTTTATAGGTTATGCCTAGCATAACGTCAGGCCTCTGCCTCGGTGCTATTTTAATTTGCACATTGTCACCAGAAACAGACATAACTTCCTGAATTCGGCTTTCAGTTACAGCCGCTTGTGCTGCAGCGCTTTTTTTGCTTTCTACCTGTTCTGCGGCGTCTTTGCCAAGCTTTTTATGGTCCGTAGCCAAAATCTGCTCATCCCTGCTGCCGTCCCTATAAATAGTTCCGCCCTTACAACCCAAGTCATACATAAGCGTATAAAGCTGCTTAGTCTGTTCTATGCTGTATTCGGAAGGAGCATTAACGGTTTTAGAAATAGCAGAATCCGTCCATCTTTGCACAGCAGCCTGCACCCTTACATGTTCTTCAGGGGCTAGACTCATGGCAGTGGCAAAATATTTTGGCAACTCAGTCGCTTGGGGGTTTTTATCTAACCAATCTTGGGCAAGCTTAATTTTTTCCTCATGTACGCCAAGACGAGACTTCCTGTAATACGTCCAAGAAAAGAAAGGTTCAATTCCGGTTGAAGTACCCACCATAGTGCCTACAGTACCGGTCGGTGCCTGCGTCATAATTGTCACATTTCTTATACCGTATTGCCTGACAAGATCTCTTATATATTCAGGCATTTTTTTCATAAACCCGCTTTCCAAAAATCTGGCGGCGTCAAACTTTGAAAAAGCACCCTTTTCCCTTGCCAGCTCAACAGAAGTTTCATAAGCAGTCACTGCTATAAACTGGTACAGCTTGTCTATAAAATCTACAGCCTCCGGACTTCCATATCTAAGTTTTTTATAAATCAACATTTCGGCAAGACCTATAGTACCCATACCAACTCTGCGCTCACTCATTTGCTGGTTTTTGTTCTCTTCAAAGAAATACGGCGTAGCATCAATTACGTTGTCCTGAAATCTAACTGCGTACTGTACTGTAGTTTTAAGCTCGTCCCATAAAATTTCGCCCGATTCTTTATTTATATGCTTTGCTAAATTCACATGACCCAAATTACATACACCCCATGCCGGAAGAGGCTGTTCCCCGCAAGGGTTTGTGCAAGGCAAATGAGAAAAATACCACGAATTAGAAAAGTAATTTGCTCGGTCAATAAAATACATTCCTGGCTCAGCACTAGACCAGGCGGATTCAATTATATTTGTCCAGACATCTTGCGCCCTTACAGTTTTATGCTTTATAACTTTTCCACCCATTTCTTTCCATTTTGACATATCTCCATCCCAAAACTGCTCATACAAAGGGTCGTGCGGATCCGGGAAAACCAAATCCCAAGGCCTGTCATTCTTGACCGCTTCCATAAAATCATCGGTAATTCCAACGCTAATGTTCGCATTGGTAATTTTACCGGCTTCTTTTTTAGAATTTATAAAATCAACCACATCTGGATGCCACACGTTTAAAATAAGCATCAACGCGCCTCTTCTTGACCCCCCTTGTTCAATTAAACCGGTAACAAAGCTATACAACGAAGCCCAAGAAACAGAACCTGAAGAACGTCCATTTACTCCCTTAACATAAGCGTAGCGTGGCCTTAGTGAAGAAACGTTAATACCAACACCCCCGCCTCTGGACATAATTTCGGCCATTTGCCCCAAAGTATTAAATATTCCATGGCGACTGTCTTTTGGAGATGGTATAACGTAGCAATTATAAAAAGTTAAATTTTGACCGGTACCAGCGCCAGTAAAAATACGCCCAGCTGGTACATATTTCCAGTCATCCATAAGTCCGCGAAATTTTACTTCCCATTCCTTTTTCTTTTCCTCTGTTTTTTCAACACTGGCAATATGGCCTGCTATACGCTCAAACATTTCTTCCGGCTTTGTTTCGAGCGGCTTGTCTATATGCTCTATTGCTCTGTGCTCCAATTGACCGTCACGCATACGCACGTCAACTTCCTTTTTTTCCAAATCCAAATTTTCTATAATACCAATTTCCCTTTGCCCAGTTTTAGGATTGACCAAAACCACAGCCAAATCACCCACTGCCAAAGTGGTTCGCTTTACATCTTTTACCGCATAGCGGTCCAAAAAGATTTTTTCGCCAAGTTCAGATAAGGCATTCTTAGTTCGTGTTTGCAAATTTTCTCTCATATATTTGTATTTTTAGTTTATTAGATTCCGATCCTTATCTACCAGATCTTATCCTAATCTGCGAATAACTACGGATAAAATAATCTGTAAGCATTCGTAGATCCGGATTGTAATATCTGTAAATTCGGATCGGACTTTTTATAATTTATTAAGCTCCTCTTTAAACTCTTCCAAGTCCTCAAACTTCCTGTAAACTGCCGCAAACCTTATATAAGCAACTTTATCTACTCTCTTTATTTTTTTCATTACTATTTCCCCTATATCACCACTTTTTATCTCGCCATCTTTGGCTTTACGCTGAATTTCTAGCTCAATTCCCGAAATTAGCTTTTTTACTTCATCATCACTATGAGGCAATTTTTCAAATGCCCGCCTAATACCTCTTTCTAACTTATCTTTGCTAAACAATTCTTTTTTACCGTCTTTCTTAACAACCGTCATTCCCAAAATTTCTATTTCTTCATAAGTACTAAATCTAAAGCCACATTTTTCGCATTCCCTGCGCCTTCTTATAGCGCTACCCTCTTCAACAGGCCTGGAGTCTAAAACCTTAGTATCTTCATTTGTACAATTTATGCATTTCATTGAATTTTGTTGGTGTTTTTACCCAGAAAGGGATTTTAAAGGAGTTTTTATTTCTCTACATCTAGTATATCGCCGCTTTTATATAATACTACAGGTAGTATTATATGCCTAATTTAAAAAATACTGAAAAAATCTAGAAATTCTTTTAAGCAACTAAAAGTTATCCCCAAACTTACCACAGTTTTAACCCCACAGCACCCATCGCTGGGTTAAAAAGCCTAATTTTGAGTAAAATAAAACCTTGTTTACAAACAAGGTTTTATTTTACTTCATAAAGTCTGCAATCTCTTCCTCAACCAGCGGGGCAGGAAGCCCATAAGCAAGGCTATTTAAAAGCTTTATGCTATGAACATTATCGCTCCCCTCTGCTACAGGCGGCAAACTAACGCCCGAAAACGGATTGCTGGTCTTCCCGTCTATAAGAAGCTTTATGAAAAAATTGTATTTGGGTAAGTCAACAAAATCCTGTTTCTTCAAAGGATAAAACTCTTTGGAAAGACTCTCGGCATCTTCTGCTCCAATTTCAAAGGCCATTAAAGTCCCCACGTTACCCAATACCGCTTCCTGCATTTTTACAGGCAATTGAGCAAAATACTGGTTGGTTAAATGCACACCCAGCCCGTATTTTCTTGACTCAGAAAGCATACTAGCAAAAGCATCTGTAACCATATTCTGGAACTCGTCCACATACAAATAAAAGGGGTAACGCTTCTCGGCAGGCACAGCGCTTCTTTTCAATACCGCTGCCTGTAACTTAGCCACCAAAATTAACCCCAGCATCTGCGCATTCATGTCGCCCAACTTACCCTTTGACAAATCTACCAACAAAACTTTTTCACCGTCTAAAATTTTCTCAAAACTAAAAGACGACTTCCTTTGCCCAATTATATTGCGCATAAGTCGATTGTTCAAAAAATGTCCGAACTTGGAAGTGAAGTAGTTTAGCATTTCAGATTTATGGAAGTCTGAAGTACTAGCCATTTGTTTTTGCCAGAAATCCTGCACCATCGGATCTTTTACATACTGTCTTTTTTTCAATTCAAACCTTTTATCAATAAATAGCTTTGGAATCTCTAACAAGCTACCACCCTCCGGACCGGCCATGACCGTTAAAGCAGCTGACCTAAGCCAGTGCTCAAACTGAGGACCAATAACACCAGTTTTTTCTGGGTCAAAAATTTTATAAAATATTTCTATAACTTGTGCGACTAAAAAATCCCTCTCCCTTTCTTCGGAAGCCTCAAGCAAATTCAGCCCAAAAGGATTCTCGGCATCCGAGGGGTCAAAAAGTATAACATTTTCCATATGACTTTTGGGTATTCTTTTTAAAATCCACGAAATAGACTCTCCGTGCGGATCAATAAAACATACTCCCCGATGGTTTAAAATATCCTGCAAACACATATTCTGAAAAACAGTGGATTTACCCACCCCGGTTTTACCCAGCATATACATATGCCGAAGCCTATCCTGATCTTTTAGCAAAATAGGAGTCTCGTTCCCTCTATATATATTTGTTCCAAGTTGGACGGTCATAAGAAAATTAAAAATGTAAAATGATGAATGCAAAATGCAAAATTAATGCAACAATAAATAATTCTGCATTCTCAATTGTAACTTCTGCATTAGTCATCTTTCTCCAAAAAACTTCTGGTCAAAAAAGTAGGTGCTTAATACATTTGAATACCGAGCCCGCACAGCATCTTCTGCATTCTGCAAATTTAGTAACTTTTCCAAAGTTTTCTTTTCGGTAAGCAACTTTTCCTCCACCTGATGAAAAAGCTTTAGGCTCAACTCATTTTTCAAGCTTGAAAGCTCCAGAAAGCGTTTTTTGTACAAAGCAGTTACCTGTTCTTGGTCTAAAGCACCCCTTGTGTAAACAACATGGCCTTCCCCTTTTTTATTATCGCTGACAGATTTTATTATTTCGTTGTTCATTGAAGTAATTTTTGAGTAATTAAATTTTCACAAACTTCTTCGACAAAACGCTTCACCGGCCTTGCTCCAAAACGAGGATCCGCCATTTGTTGCAGTTTGGCCTTTAAAGCCTCACGACTGACATTAAACTTTATTTTATGCTCGCTCATTCGCTTCTCGATTTTAGCAATTTCCAAAAGCGCAATATCCGTAAGGTCTTCTGCGCTCAGAGGCTTGTAAACCAGAATTGCGTCAAACCTATTTATAAATTCCATTCTCAAATACTTTAAAAGAGCGGGTATAATCTTATGTTTTAAAAACTCTTCACTATGAACGTCTTCGCCCTGTTCCACTCCCTCTAAAATTTCTTGCACTGCCATATTGGAAGTTGCCACAATTATACCCTGGCTTAAATCAACCACCTCGCCTCGAGCGGAAGTAATGCGCCCGTCATCTAAGATCTGTAAAAAAATGTCAAAAATTTTACTATGGGCTTTTTCTATTTCATCCAACAGCAAAAGACTGTACGGATAATTTTTAAAATGGTTGGTAAGCTGCCCGCCCTCTTCATACCCTACATAGCCCGCAGGACTGCCCAAAAGCCTGGACGTGTCGTGAGGCTGGCTAAATTCCGACATATCTACCCTTAAGAAATTTTTGTCGGAGCCGTACAAATTTTCCGCCAAAATTTTCGCTGTTTCGGTTTTACCTACGCCTGACGGACCCAAAACCAAAAAGGAGCCGAGCGGCTTATGCTGAGTACGTAACCCCAACGCCGCACGAGTTATAACCGAAGTCATTTTATAAATTGCATTTTGCTGACCCACCACTTTAGACACCAAAACACTAGGTAAATTTTTAAGCATTTCTTTATCGTCGCTTCCTCTGTTTAAAGGCACCCCTGTTTTCTCTGTTGCAATTTTTTCCACCAAACTTTTTTCAATAAAGGGCGTTTGTATATTTATGCCTTTTGCCTCTGCCACACATTCGTCTAAAAGCTGAATTGCGCTTTTTGGCATTTGTCCCAAAACCGGAAAACGCTTGCAAATTTTTAAAATCATTTCCAAAACCCCTGGCTGCAAATCAACCGACTTTGAAAACTTCTCAAAATAATTTTTCAAAATATCCAGCTGCTCAGTTTCAGACAGTCCTTCAAGTTTTAAAATCTCAAAATGGCTTAAGAAATGACTTTTGTTTGCTCTAAGCCACTCCAACTCGTCAGGCTGCATTGTTAAAACCATACTAATATCATCTTTGAAAAACAAAGGCTTGAGTACAGTATTCCAATTCTGCAAAGCCTGCGGGTTTTGGTATATCATTTCACCAAAGCTGTCCAAGACCACAATTGTGTCTTTAAGGGAATTAAAAGCCTCCTGATAGACCTGCAAAGATGTCGTGGGCAGCTGGCCAATCTTTTGCAAAGTTCCAGAATCAAGCATGACCATTTTTTTCTTTAAAAACAAAGGACTAGGTGCGGCTATTTGAGCCCAAGCAAAAACCAACGAAGTCTTGCCTACGCCGGAAGGTGCGGACAATATGACATTGTGCTGCAAACTTCGAAGCAAAATTCGGCTTAAACGATCACTTTCTTTACCAAAACCAAAAACCTTAGGCAAACGATTAAATTTGCTTTCCAATCTCAGATCAAAATATCCAATTTTAGAAAATTCTATCACCTTTTTTTATCCCTTCCATCTTCTTACAATTATTTTCCCAGCTCCATGTTATAAGCTCCATGTTACATGTTACTACGCCACCATACTAACTGCGGCCGAGCGAGCAGAATCTACTTCTGCTATATCTGCTAAATTACCTGCCGTATAGCCCGCTCTCCTTGCACGCCTCAAACCCTCATAAATATTTTTAAGTCGAACATTAGACTCATTTGGCTTTTTTATTTCCGTTACTTGTTTTGGACGAGGTGCATTTTCTATGTTTATAATTTTTGCTTTTGATCTTGCTGCAAAAAATGCTGGGCGAAACACCGGCTTTGACCTTGTTGCCACTCTAGGTGTGGCCATTCTCGGTTTAAAAGCCAAAACCACATTTTTAGCTGCTGAAATGTTCGGTCTAGACCTTACAGTTCTCTGAGCCGGCTTAGCTAGCACAAGCTTACTTAAAAGTTTTAATTCTTGCTTTACAGGAACTATTTTCGACTCATCCAAGCTCTCTTGTCTTGCTTCCCTTATACTTCTAACCCCTTGTCTTTGTGAATATAAATTACCGACAGGCTTCACAATCCTAGTTTGTACTTTCTGTTCTTTTTGCCTCAGCTGTCCTTCTGGCTTAGCACCCAGAGCTTTAATTGCGCGAATCTCTTGGCTCAATGTTCTTGCCTCAGGTAATTTTTTAGGCATAAAGACTTCTGTTCTAGATCCTTGTGTTCTTTCAATTCTTTCAGGCAAAATTTCTTTTGACTTACTTGCAATTTGTGACTTTAAACTCTGAAAAGGTTCAACAACCTTTGCTTCCAATTCTTCCGCCACCAAACTTGGAACTTCTACTAAATTTTGAATTGCTGATTCTATCTCAGCCAAAGCCGCATCCGGCTGCGCTTCTATAAGCCGCTCCTCTAGGCTAATACCTAGTTCAATATCTTCTACTGCTTTCTGATTTAACTCCCCGCCTTGAACTTCTTCTTGCTCCGCAGCTTCAACCTGCTTAATTTCTATAGCTTCTGCCGGAACTTCTTTGGCATCCTCTACCAAAGCAGGCTCTAGCAGCGCTCCTTCCACATCTTCTGTTGGAGCCTCGTTTTGTATTACCCGATTCTCCGCTGCCTCCATAAGGCTTATTTGGACTTCTTCTGCATAGGACTCATTATTAACTTCACCCGCTCCCAAAACCGAAGCGTTGGCATCTTCTGTCTTCAAAACAACTCCCGACAGTACCGTTTCGGTCTTTACCAACTCTTCTTCGCCGGAGCCTTCTGCTACTGTTTGGATTTCAATAGGCAATATATCTTTCTTTTTAACTTCCAAAGCTGCTTCAAAAATATTATTTTCCTTAGCTACCAAAACATCTTCCACATTTTCCGCACCATATTTTTTTATATCTTCTTGAGTTACCTCGTTACTACCGAAGTCACTCTCAGCGTTTAATTGCACAACCCTCTCTTCTGATGGCAAATTTTCTGCACTTTCTTTTAGGCTTGTAGCCATATCTTCTTCTTGTGTTATAACTTCTTGTTCTGCCAAGTTATTGAAATCCGCAAACTCTGCCAAAGTAACACGTTCTGAATTCTCCCTCTCTGCCGCCTCGCCGACCAATTCCGCCTTGCCTATATCTCCATCTTCCTGATCACTTAATGTAATAACGCCTTCTGCCGTGATTTTTAATTTTGTAGGTTCTCTTAGTTTTTCTACACTTGCTTTAGAGGCCGAAACTAAAGCCTGCTCGGTTTTAATTTTTTGGAAAGCTGGTTCTGCTGGAACTAATGCTTTCACATTTTGCCTTACAGCTTTGCTACCTGGCTTAGCTTCTGCTTTTTGAACTACTTGCATTGCTGCCACAGCTACTAACTCAACTTCCCTACCTTCCGCCAAAGTAATACCACTTTCCGCTAAATTCTCGGCTTGGCTTTTTTCTACAACTTGACCTGCTTCAAAAGCAACAGAGGGCTCAGAAGCAAACAATTCCAAAAAATTCATTTCTTCTACCGGCTTTGTCTCAACGTATATACCTGCTTTCTGCTCAGGTTCTTTAGCAGACATAAAATTAACTACACCAAAAGCATTCTGCTCTTTTTCAACCGCTTTACTTTGGGTATTAAATAATCCTTCCCAAAAAGTATCTTTGGCAGCCGCATTTTGTTCCAAAGCCACAGAACTTGTAAAAAGAGCAGGTGTTATGTCTATAACCGTATCTCCATGCCTATGCGTTAAGTCTTCCGAATCTTCGTCGTCCATATCTTCCATAACCTCCTCCAACAAACTTCTGACAATATCTTCTTCTGATGGCTTTGGCTTTAACTCATAGGCCTTAAAACTTATCTGCCCCTTTTCGTCCGCAAAGTAAACCTCCCTAACCAAATTCCCGGAAAACCTGTCCATATATTCTACGGTAGACCAGCCTTGGCTGAACAACTCTTCAACAATTTGCGAATGCCTAAGCCCCTCTTCACTCCCCTTAAGGCTTTCGGTCAAAGAAGCCTCCTTACCCTCAGGATCTTTATAATGCCACTCTTTAGACCCGGCCTTTAAAAAATTTCCACTAGTGGCAGAAAATGTTTCTTGCCAATCTTCACCTTTAGGCGAATTATCTGCCACGACTTGATCTAAGGAACTATACGAAAAAGCATCGGCTTTTTTTTTGCCTGTCTGATCAGGGTCGTCAACACCATAGGAAACAGGATCGCCTATATGCAAACCTGGATCCGAGTCACCAAACCTTGGGTTGTCTATTGGATTGAAAGGAATTTCTCCGGACATAAAAACCGCCTCTCCCGAGACGGCAAAAAACACCAAAGGTTTTTTCCTGCTCGGGAACTTTAAACCTATTTGGCGACCAGACTTATACCCACTAAATCCACGAGATCAATTTTAGATCTGCGTATCAGCGAATAATCACTGTTGCGGCACAGTTTCGGAATTTAACCACTATTATTTGTAATTTTATATTCAGCTTTCTTCTGCGTACCCCGCCAGCAGGCGAATCCGCGAGATTCTTGCGTTCACAAATTTATAAACGAACCAACGCAAGGCAACCGAATACATTTTACTTACACCTCAGTAGTAGTTTTCACCGAATTCCCCAAATAAGCTTTTTTATTTTTAACGTATGAGTATTATATACCCTAAACCCCGTCTGTCAATTTTTTATGAATTCGCCCATACCCAACCTCAGCACACTTAACAACAATTTTTTAATATCTAACTTAATACTTTTATACTATTCGAACGAATAAAATTAAAGGTAAGCAAAAAACCCAAAATAAAACTCCCGGGGGCACAGCCGGGAGTTTTAAATTTATTTCGCAATTCTTATTTACACTATTCTATTAGCAACTTATATATGCTATCCATTAAACCACCTTCTTCTTTATACTGAGAACTTTGTATACTTGCACCTGCTACCCTACCAGTGTAAGAAGGAGTCTCCAAAGCAGAATCTTCAAACCCCAAAGCATAGGCCATGCCGCTCTCCTCGGCTAGCCATGAAATGTTGCTTGCATACACAGCATAAGTTTCCTCCGCAGGCTCCACAATAGTTGCCTGAACAAACTTACTGTAGTTAACCGCACCATTGTCTATAGCAGCAACAACGTTCTCCATAGAAAATGGATCAGAAAGCTGGGTATAGGTTTGTGAGAAACTAGCGTCTGACATAGAAACTGCGACCATAAAAGCTAACGAGAACATAGCTGCTCCAAGTAACCCAAAAACTTTGCCCGGAGTTTCTACGTTCAAAGCATCGTGTAGAAATTGATTCATATTTTTATTTTGGTTTTTGTACAAAGCTTGGTTGTACCCAGAATTTTTGCTGTGCAAAAATCTGTACAAAAAAGAAGTATTCGCGCGTCGACTCCTTTTTTTGGCACGAAAAAAACTTTGTTTCAAACTTAATTATTGATTTGTTTTTTGTGGCTCTAAAAAATTTTGTTTTAAAGCCTTTTTTGTTTCAATTCGTACATTCTTTTCGCACACTTGCGAAATCGACCTTTAGAATATTACGTTACATACATTATAGCACAGCTACAGAAAAAAAGCAAATGATCTGCAGGACACAAAATTAAAACACTACCGATGCCTACAGAAATCTAATCATATTTAGATTACTATATTTCTGTAGGCATCACGTAGTGTATTTTTTTGTAGTTCTCGTAGTATTATTTCATTTTCTTTCGAATGAACGCAGGGATCTCCAATTCATCTTCAGAGTCACCACTTGTTGCACTTGCCGCGGGTTCAGTTGGCGGTGTTGCCTGTACCGGACGAGGGTTAAACATTGGCTTCCTTACTTCCAACGGAGGAGGGGGCAAATTTACCGGCGCTGTTTTTGCTTCAGGCATAATATGCCGTTTTTCTTCCTGACTCAAAATTGCAATCGGTCTTTTACTTGACTCGTCAAACCCGGTAGCAATAACTGTAATCCTAATTTCATCGCCCATGTCTTCGTCTATAACGGTACCGAATTTAACTTTCGCATCTGGGTCTATACTCTTGGTTATAACTTTGGCAGCTTCGTCTATTTCAAACATACCCAAATTGGAACCACCTGTTATGTTAAACAGCACACCTTTAGCTCCGTCTATAGCAAGCTCGAGCAAAGGAGAATTTATGGCCAAGCGCGCGGCTTCCTGAGCTCTGTTCTCCCCGCTTGCTCTGCCAATTCCCATAAGAGCTGTACCAGCGTCTTGCATTATACTTCGCACGTCGGCAAAATCTGCATTTACAATTCCGTGTGTGGTAATTAAATCTGAAATACCTGCGATACCCTGTCTCAATACCTCGTCGACTGTTTTAAAAGCATCTACCAAAGAAGTCTTTTTGTCTATTATCTGAAGTATGCGGTCGTTCTGAATAGAAATTATTGCATCTACTTTGTCCTTTAAGTTGTCATAGCCCACCTCTGCAACTTCCTTTCTCTTAGACCCTTCAAAAGTAAAAGGCTTGGTAACCACAGCTACGGTTAAAATTCCTTTATTCTTTGCGAGCTCGGCTACTATTGGAGACGCGCCAGTACCGGTTCCCCCGCCAAGTCCGCAGGTAATAAAAACCATATCGGCATTGTCTATAATGTCTTCCAAATCTTCGACGCTTTCTTCTGCAGCCTGACGTCCTAATTCTGGGTTCATTCCGCTACCCAAACCTTTAGTAGCGGTTTTACCAATATGAACCTTTTTGTCTGCCTGGTTGTTATGCAAAGCCTGAGAGTCTGTGTTTATAGCCACAAACTCTACGCCTTTTATACCAAGTTCGGACATGCGATTTACAGCATTGGTACCGGACCCGCCAATTCCTAAAACTTTAATTCTGGCAAAACTTTCAATTTTTGGTTTAACTTCCATTGTTTTTTTCATGATGATCTTTATAAAGAATTATACCCAATAAGTTATGCACTTGCAAACTTTACAGCTTAAATACAAGCCTTTAATGAAAATTTAAAATAATAAAAAGCCAGCTTTCAAAGATGCTCGTTTGGTAGCTTGGCTTTTTGTTTTTGCTGTTAAATTTTAACAGAGAAATGTTTTTGCTTTTGTCTAACTATAACATACTCATAAAATATTGCAAACTACTTACCAAAAAGGGAGCCTAAGCTTACAGCAAAGACTCCCTTTTAACAACTAACCGTTTTAGCTATTTTGAATGCGGCTTTTTAGCTCGGCTTGTTCCAAAGCTTCGCCAGCGTTAGCGGCTACTTTCTTTAAAGCCTTTAACTCCTCTATGGCCTCGTCCAGAAAAGCGAGCTCAATTTTATTAAACGTGTTTTCACTCTGCACATGTAGCATGGTTAAATCAAGCAAAATTTTGCCTGCTTCCTTTTCAGAAACATCGGAACTCAAAAAAACTTGCAAAACACTTTTTGCCTTTTCTATGTCCCCGTCTTCTAGAGCCTGTTTTAAATCTTGAATTTGCATTTTATAATTTTGCCTTATAGGCTTTTAAAACTATCGCCAGGGCTTTTTCACCCGGCGAGCCCTTTTTGTAAACATCTATTAAACCTTCCAAAACTTCATTTTTTACTTCAAGATACCTAGGACTCGTCGCCGTATCCCCCAACGCTCTTTCTATAGACATCATTTGGAGCTTGAGTTTTTCTATAGTCGTACTGCCTTTTTTAAACTCTTTAAAACCTTTCACCATTTCTCTGGTAGCTACAATCATTACAAGTTCTTTGGCGTCCTTTTCTAACTGGTCATATTCCCTACCCCCTCCATAGTCCTCTCCTGCGTCAAAGTACTCTACTCCGGAACCGTCACTTTCCTCAAAAGCCGAATCTAAACTTTGCCAAGCTTTTAAAGCCTTTTCTAAAGAAGCATCCGGCTCGGTTAAAACTTTTAGGTTTTGCCTAAATTCCTTTCTAACTTCTGCTATAACCTGCCTGGTCTCTTCTGCTTCGTTAAATAAATACCTAGTTAAACTTTTGAGCTTTAGCTCCATAGCAGCTTTTTCCTCAGACGCATTTTGCAACTTTTCAAGCTTCCTTTCCAAGCCCGCTACTTTACCTAGGCTTTCAGAAAATACTGCCTCCGCCTTTTCCATTGCAACTTTATGTCTTTGGTCAGGACTCTCTTTCCTAAAACTCTTCCATGCGCTTACAGGACCCTCGTTCCTAAAACTCTTCCATGCTCTTGCCAGCACGTTTTTACCAGAAAACTCTTTGGACTGCCTGTATAGCCTTGCGCCCTTCTGAACACTGTTATTTCTATACTCAGTTTCTATTCTATTTCCCACTTTACTTACATTTTTATACAAGTCCTGAAGACTCCCAAAACCAATGTCGTCCCTATTCGCCAAATCGTTTAAATCTTTAATGCGGCCAATATCGGCCGGGTTCCTTAACACTGTTGAAATTTCCGCCTTTAGTCTATATGCGTCCTCCAGAGAATTCCAAACGCTTCGGGGACCACTAACTCGAGCAACACCACTAAACCCCCTAAGCGACAATTTGCGCACGTCGTCCAATTTTTGATTCAGCTTAGTAACCTCCTCACCACTTTCAGGGTCGGCATAATCAACCTTACTTAACTGTTCGCTAATACCTCTTCTGTACTCACCCAGCAAATCTTCGGACATGCCTCCGGCCGCATCAATCGCCTCGTCAAAATTTTTCATTATTCCCGCCGCAGCTTCTAAACTGAATTTTTTTCCGGTATCTAGCTTAGCGACCGCTTCGACTTTATTTTTTGCTGCCTGCAAATAGTTCTGCAGTTCATCTGTGTTCATTCCTGCTTCTGCAAACACCTCGGCTCTTTTTTCCACCACTTCCAAATACCGCCCATATTGTTCGGCATTTTCCTGTGCCGTTTTTACAGACTCCAAACCAGCTTTTTGCATTTCTGCTTCTACTATTTTAAATTCGGCAGAAAATTGCCCCAATGCCTTTTCACCCCTCACTATGGCATTGAAGGCATTATTTTCGGCTTCCAGAGTAGTCTTTCTTTCTTCCGCGCTTCCTAAACTTTCTTTTGAGTCTATAAGTTTACTTTCCAAACTATCTTCAGGCTCCATGGCTGAAAGCTCTTCCTGCTTAGCTTTTATTGCCAAAGGCAGCTTTTCATAATCTTCCAAATCCTGATTTATTATTTTAAGCGCCTCTACTCCTTCGTTTTGGACTCTTTCCATTAAGCCCTGCTCCAAACCTTTTAGCTGTTCAGGCTTTAGCTTTACGCTTGTGTCCTTTAAAATTTTTGCTTGTAAAATTTCCCCAAGCTTTTTACTTGCTTTAGGTATTTCTTTAAAAGCCTCAAAGCGTTCCTTTACTAATTTTTCATCTGCCTCGTCCATATCTAAAACCTCGGCATCTGGAAAACCAGCCAAAAACTCCGAAAAGCCAGGCGTATTTAGCGCGGTCTCCATAGAGAAAGCCCCGCTCTCTACAGCAGCGTGCTCAGTTTCGGAAGAATGATTTGTTTTTGTTTCAGCTTTATGGCCATGACCCTTAGACTGCCTAAACGAAGTTAAGTCTTGGCCAAACTTTGAACCGGTAACCGGCTCGCCATTTATTGCAGTTATATTTACCATGTATTTATAATAGTATAAATTTATTTTAAATTCAAACCAAATCTAAACAGCTTTTATATAACAAATTAATATGGTATAATTTATACAAATATAAACACATTTATGAAACAAAAAATATATAGTTCTGTACTAACCTTACTGTTCTTTTTTAATATCTTTGGCATCCTAGGCCAACCAGCAGCGGCACAAACTTTTTGCCAATTTAGCATAACAAGCTTTGAGGCTCAAAACACTTCGGCCACCGACTATAGCACAGTAAACAAAAACAGCTCGGTAAAAGTTTTTGTTAAAAGCAGCTTTGACCAAGTTTGTGTTAAACCATACACAGTCGTTTACACCTTCCAACTAAAAACCAAGTCTGGCTACACAACAGTACAAACAAAAGAATTTACCCCTCCCATAAATACTTCAACCCATGACTTTAATTTCATTTACGACCTAAGTTCTTTTTCGGGCTGGAATAACTTATCGGATAATGCGAAACTTGAATACAGCCTTACTGCTTCTGGAAAGTCAGGAGCTGTATCCAGACCCTTTGCAAATACTAATACCTGGGGCAAATTTTTAAATGTTACCGGATCTAGCACCGGTGGGACAACTCCAAGCGGTACCGGCAATCTTTCTATGCAGCTTGCTGTAGACAAAGCCGAAGCATTAACCGGCTCTACTTTATATGTAGATATTAAAGTGAACGGAACTGTTACAGACCCGCTAGCGATACAAAAAAAATATAAAATATTAACCTATGTAAACACAAAATGGGTTGGACAGTTCAGGGACCTTACCTCCACACAACTGACCCAATCAAAAACCCAAGAAATAGTAGTGAATACAGAAAACGGATTTAAAGCTGGTGCAAATACCATACGGGTAGAAGCATACAACCAAGATACGAACACTCTAATTGCTCAAGCAAGTTTAAATATTTCTATGCCAGGAGCAAGCTCTAACTCTTCTCCTACTGTTAGTGTATCCCCAACAAAATCTTCTTATGCATTAGGTGAGACTATTACTTTGCAGTTTCAAAATCTTCCCAGTGGAAGAGTTGGAGTAATTACAATAAACAATGCAGTAGACAAAACTCTGCCCCAACAAAATAACTTCCCTATCGAACTTTCGACAACTAACGGCTTTAACGATAAAAGCAATAACAACATTTTAATTAAAATTTCCGACAGCTCAGGTGCGCCGGTAACTTTAGACAAAAGTTCGCTAACTATTCCTATTGGCATACAAGGTGCGCAGACCAATTCATCAAGTACACCAGGTACAACCGGAGGAATTCCAACTCTTAGTGAAACTTTAGTTAACCCTCTGCCCTGGGACGGACTTTTAGAAACTTTCTTAGGTATAACCAAAGGCTTGTTAGCCGGCTTAGCTATTTGGGCAGTTATAGCAATTATAATAGCTGGCTTTAGAATGGTTCTCGCAGCTGGCAACGAAGAAGCTATAGCTACTGCCAAAAGGTCTATAACTTGGGCTATTTTAGGTTTAGTTGTAGCCATACTTTCTTTTAGCATAGTGGCCATAGTCCAAAACTTACTCAACGTAAAAATAGAGCAGTACGACCCGCGTCCAGTTACTGGTTACGAACAAACTCAAGAACCAAAAAACTTAAGTTAAAAATACCATTCAAAAAACCATGTTCTACCCTCACCTAACCTCTCCCTGGAAAGGGAGAGGAATAAGAGAGAACATGGTTTTTTGAATGGGGGCAAAGCGAAGTCTGGTTAGACCGCTTTGCCCGAGTTAAGGTGCGCGCGCATTGCTCGTGGGTGCACGAGCCTGCGCCGCCTTCATAGTCAAGTACGTCACGGGAGCTTACCCTTGGGCCCAAAGGCGAGCCCGTGAGCGTTGCCTTCGGGATAGAACAACACATCGCCCCGAAGCCCATACTCCCCCCAAGCCTTTTTATTTGCGATGTTGTGTCCGTCCGCAAACATAGGCTTAAGGTTTGGGTCATGCCCTTTCAGGTAGACCCTTTTACCGTCTGGTCCTACGAGGTAAAGCTTTACCTCGTAGTCGTGCAGCGAGTTCCGGTACGACCGAGGCAGTACCAGAAGAATGGGCTTGTTCGGCTCGCATTTGTCGAGCTGTGTGAGATACCGAATTTCCCCCTCTATCTGCTCCGCCGGGCACACGTCCCGCAGCGCCAGCTTGGGATCGCCAAACTTAGCTTTGTCGGCCTCCAGCCTCAGGGTTTCTGCCGCGTAGGTTTCGACGGCCTTTTGCGAGTTGCCTTTTAAGATTTCACTTTTCACACTCTTGGTCCGCTCGGTAAAGCGATCCTGCAGAGCGCTGTTCACGTCCCGCTGGCGGTTTTGATGCGCCGGCACCATAGGCACCTGCGAACGAAAATCCCTCCAGACCGTATAGAGACAGTAACCTATTAGCAATGCAATGATAGTTCCACCGATGACAGGCAACTTATCCTCAAGCCTATCCCAAAACCCTTTCTTATGAACCACTTCCGTCGACATTAGTGTCCTCCTCCATGTCCGTGCGAAGTCTTTTTCCCGAGCCGTCCCAGCATTAGGATGACTAAAATTGCAATTACCGCATACCCGATGTTCAACGGGTCGTCCCAGCTGATGTACCAATCGGGCAACGACAAGCTGAAGTTCCAGTTTTGGCTAATCATGCCTCGGATCGAGTAAAACCCGACCGCAGCCATGCTGGCCACAATCAGAACCTTGGCGAACCAGTTGTCCGCCCAAGATAGCGCGACCAAGCTCACAACGACTGTAAGCAGTAGCCACACTATGTGTGGCATCCCAAGTGGTGCCGGTAAAGGCCCTTTCGGCGCTGGTGGCACCTCAGGTCCTTTTACCATAGTCATCAAGTCTGCGTGAACCCCGTCGGCGGTTTCAAGCCGCGGACGAAGTTTTGCGAGCTCGGTGCGGAGCTGTTTTTCGGTTAGCCTTCCTGCAGCGTACTGCTGGTAAAGCTTTAACGTTTCCGCTCCGACCTTGTCACCGAACTGCTCTGCAAGGAGTTCGTTGGTAACAAACAGCTTCTTCCGAGCCGGCAGGTTCGCCGGTTCGGCTTGTGCCGCGGCATTGAGCAATGCCTTTTCTTTGGCGTTGCTTGCCGCGCTTCCAAGCGCGTCGCTCTGTTGGTACAGAGCAGTAACTATGGCCTTGTCCACTTCGAGCCACAGCTGTGGCACGAGCGAGACAAGCCAGAATAACATAACCTTGGTTGCCCACGACGCCCACGCGTCGTGGTTGTTACTCAAGACTCGCGCCAGCATGGAAAGCGCGAGCGCGAGCGGCAAACCCTGCTGGACGGCAACAACCGCCCAAGCGCTCTGCGTGTGTCCTACGAAGTAGGCACACGCGACCAGCATGAGCAGCAGCACGAGCCACCACTCTTTCAGAATCTGCATAGGGTTAGCACCGGTCCCGGTGGGAGCCGGCGCGGGGGTCGTTGCGGTCGTGTGAGCGTGTTCGCTCATGCAAGCCTCCTAAAAAAGTGGTTTCAAAAACGGGAAGTACCGCGTTAACACATGGCCGACCAGGTTCATAGCTACCTCAACCATGATGTCCTTCTCAATAAACTCCCGCCACGATTCCCGGCCAAGCGGCGCAGGCCTCGCGTGTGGCTTGTGTTCCGCGTGTTCTTCAACTGGGGGTTTCTCTCCTACGTTTTCACCGTTTTTCTTACGGTATACGACGTAAACTCCTTCATATTTTCGCCGTTCAGCGACAAGCTCTACGGCTTCCCGCTTGTGGGCGAACCTTCCCTTTGCGGCCGCACTGGCTTGCCCTACCTCATCGGCAAGACAAACCGGAACCCAAAAAATCCAGAACAATATCCAGTAAAGGAGCCAGAAGCCCACGCGGGCTAAAGGCCGTCCTTCATGTATGGCGCGAAATGGGATAACAATAGCCACCGCTTCGGAAAGCAGCGACGGTTTACCCGTCTTTTTAGCTTCGGGTTTTAGAGCCGGCAAGCTGTCCGGTTCCTCCGAAAAGGACCCGAGTTGGCTTTCCAGTGCCTTGCGGCGAGCATCCTGCTTTTCGCGAGGCGATGCCGAATTCTCGACTACCGTCTCTTCCTGCGTGCCGCGAGGGTTAAAGAGCAAGCTCAGCAACCCATACGACATGTAGAGAGAACTCCAAACCCCGAGCCAGAAAATCAGGCCTAGGAGTTTGTTGTTGTTCCGCCGCCACTTTTCACCACACCAAGCATAAAAACCCTGCTCTGCATGGTGACCGTGATGGCCAGCATGCCCTGCGTGTCCACCATGCTCATGAGCATGGCCATGGAGAACAGCCGCTACGTTCAGGTCGAGCATGTCTGCCCGGTGAACGTATACCGTTTCCTCGCCGTTAACCTGGAACCTGGAACTAAAAGTTCCTTGTTCCGAGGTTGCAATTCGGGTGCCGCTAAAAACAACGTCGGCCTTACAGCCAACACCGTCTTCAAACGTCTGCCCTTCCAGGCTCCATGCGTCTTCGGTCCCCGACACGGGGACAAAGCGAGTGTAGAGCGCGTAAACCGGGTCGGAGGACTTTGCAGCCTTAGGCTTTTCAGCCGTTGGCGGCACTTGTCCGGCCGCAGAACCTGCCGGTTGTTCTTCCGGCAAATCTGCAACGAACTCATCGGCGCCGAGCTTGACGCCAACTTTTTTTAGCGCCTCTTTTTTATAGGCGCTTAAGTCAATGCCCGCTACCACCCCTTCTCCGTCTACCACTGAGAGAGTATAAACCTCTCCCCCAGTCTTGGACGGGTCTGGAATGGAATAAGCGCAAGGATCCGATGCCGGACCAAAGCACAAGGGGAACTCATGCGTCTGTCCCTGTCCGTTCAGGTAATACTTCACCCGAACGATTAGGGAAGACATTGTTCCCGAAACAAACAACCTTAGGTCCTTTTTTGGACCCTGATGCTGTTGCTGCTGCGGGTTTCCGCCTCCTCCTCCACCACCACCACCTGTGCGGTTGCGGTTTTGATTATTTCTCATACTTGACTTTCCTCCTACGGAAATGTCAAAGATCTCTTCTTGAGCGGTAAGTAAACCGGTCTCAAGGATTCCACAAAAGTGGAATATCACCTTACGGTGAGTAAAACCTTGTAAAAGTGGTGCCCAATGTAAAACCCCGCTTTTTAGGGCGGGGCAAAACATTAGAATTTACAAGGTTTTGCCCACCACAAGCAAAAACATAAAAATATTCAATTATTTAATTTTTTAAACTAGCTAATTGCTGTAAATAAAATAATTTTACTTACACCACCCAACTAATTCATGTATTGATTTTTCACTTACTACTTACTACGAGCTACCAGCTACTAGCTAGAAAATGGGGGGAAAGTTTATAAGCTCTCCCCCGCCTTTGTTATGTGTCTCCCGCCCTGTCCGTAGACAGTTTGGGAGAAAAGCGTTACTTCTTCGTGACAGGCAGATTCCAGGTTTGGATCTCTGCCTGGACTTCCTGCGCCTTGGTGGCCGCGTCGGGGTTGACGAGCGCCGTCTTTGGCGGCGTGTCTTTCCCAAGCAACCTCTTCTTACCCGGCTCCACCACAAATGTGGTGTTACCGATTCCGGCAACAGCTTCAGCGAGCTTGACGGTTTCACCCGCCAGCTTGCCAAGACCCTCGCCGACAGGCTTAACCTCTTCGCGAACAATCTCCTTCACCCGGTCTTCCGACACGCCTTCCGACATGCCGTCAACCTTAGCCTGGAGAGCGTCAACCTTCTTTTGAGCCGCCTCGGCCTTCGCCTCGAGGAGCTTGTAACGCGTGTCTTCGAAGACCGCTCCCTTCACTCGCTTTTCGCGAGCCTGTTCAATCGCCGCAATAGCTTCCTTGCTCGTCCCCGCTTTCGAGGACGAAAGGAGCTGGATGAGTTTATTGTAATCCAGACCAAGCTCCTGGGCTTGACCCAACAGATACGACCTGAACAACTTCTCTTCGCCGGCGTTTCCGCCCACCATCTGCTTAATTGTGACCGCCATGCGGTCACGACTAATCCATTCGCCTGCAGAAACAATTTCCAAGGAAGCTTCCACTTCCTTGCCGTCGATTTTAACGGTGGGGTAATCACGCTTGGCGCCCGAAGACGCCTTAATCTTGAAACTAAATCCGCCGGGAACCGTTTTGACATCGGTAACAGCAATATTGCTGTCCACGACCTCAATCGTCTTCCCGACAACACCTCGGCATACCATGGCGATTTCAGTTCCATCATCCGGAACTGCGTTGTTACGATACTCAGGGTCACCGCAAGTGACCTTCGGTCCGGCAGCACGAACATCCGCCACCGCTCCAAACAGGAGCAGCAGAGCTACTGCGTGAGACGCCATGCCCTTTGCGGCACCCTTGCCCTTGCTCTTAATGAGCGAAAGGCCCATGAAGACAACAAAAATAATAAACGCTCCGATAGCTCCATACTTCAACAAAGAAAGCACGGCGCTCACCTGCTCAGACAAGTCCTTGACCTGCTTTTGCAGATCCGCGACCTGCTCCTTCCCAGCAGGACCTGCAAAGAGGGCCCGGATCGCATCTGCCCTGGTCTCTAGGCTTTCCAGCCGAGAGTCCAAGTCGTCCAGGTTGGTCTTCTTCTCAACCACATGGACTGTTATCTCACTCTCCCCCTCAACTTTAGGCTCGGACGAGTCCGAAACCTTGACCTTGAGGGTTATATCCCCGGCCTTGTCCGGCTCCACCACCAACTTATACTGGTCGGCGTGGTCCCCGACCGCCTCGAGTTTTGCCCCGACGGAATCGGGGTCAACCGACGCGGACAATGTTGCCGTGTAGGGGGCCTTACCCCCCTTGATCGCAACGGTGACCGACGCCGGGCCACGGCTGGCCTCGAGTGTCCCGAACTCGGGGACGCTGACGGTGAGACCACCAACCGCCGGAGCAGCGGGCGCCTCCTTCGAAGCGCCAGCAGCCTTACGGCTACGCTGGGCAAACATTTTGTCAGTCGAGCCCGCGAGAAACGCGAGCGTTAGAAGCAGAGAAAAAACAAAACGGGACATGGACCACTCCTTGTGAACTTGAACAGAATTCAGAGGGGACGCCTCTGGCTTTGGGACAAATGGCGTCCTCTGCAAAAAAGTTTCAAGCACGCAATTTTACAGCCGACACTTAGTCAAATGTAAAGTGCGCTAAAATAAAAACCTTTTTGCAAAGGACCACCACCTTCCACCTAACATCCGCAAAATCTGCAGCTATCTGCGTATCTGCGAATTGTAACGCTTTTAATCCTCCTAATAAATTTATTTAATGTACAAGCCCGAATAGAAATTCCAGGCTCATATCTTTAGCTAAAACAAGCCAATTAGCTAAAAATATGAACCAAGCTATATATAGTATTAAATTGACATATAATTATACTAGATTTGACCTAAAAAGTCAATATTTAGTCTGTTTATTGCTCATATTTAAAGCAAAAAAAATTTTCACTCCCTATTTTATAGCCGAAAACAGGCCATGGATGCATATACACCCATGGCCAAAATGCCTTAAAAGGCTAGTTGTACAAGGAGAGTGGCTTTTGCCTTTTTTGAGTAGAAAGGCATGTTCGCACGCAGATACTAAAATCTTTAGGTTTCGGGAGGGGGTTCTTCTGGAGATACTACGTTTCTTGTGGGCTTGTTTGCCCTAACGGTCTCCTCCCCACTATACCCGCTTGGAGGCTGTTTGCGCCGCGCCTTTTTATACCAAGGCCCAAACTCTTCTTCACCGTACCCGGTCTCGTTAAACTGCCTATACTTGTAAGTCCACTGAAGCCTGCCGCTCCGCCAAAGCCAAACTATCATTCCAATCGTGCTCAGCAAGAGCAAAATTCCCAAAAGCCAAACGGTATTTCCACGGCTCCACCGCACATTTTCAAACGGCTTCTTCCAGAGAGGCGGACGCTTTGGGGCAATAGGTTTTTTTACCACACCCGAACCCGCCAAAGACTCCAGCCGGGAAATTTCGGTCCTCTGGGCTATAACCTCTTTGCCCAAAGTACCTAGCTGTGCTCTTAAAGAAGCAACTTCTGCTTCCAAAGCATCAACCTTCCGCTCAAGCCCCCGCATTTTAAGCCCGCCGTCTTCTTCCGGCTTAACCAAGCCCGCCGTTCTGCCTCTTATGTTTCTTCCAGAAGCAGAAGAATGGCGCGCAAAGGCACCAAGCTCCTTCAAAAGCAGTTTGGCGGTTAAGCTCTGGCTTGGCTTTGCGTCTTTGGGCAAAAGAAAAAACTTGTTATGCAGTTTGCGGTAAAGTTTCGGGTCAAGCACACGCCCGTTTTCATCCTGCAAGGCATAAAGCAAATAAACGCTCTTGCCCGCCCGATTTAAATCCGCCATGGGTCCGTACTTGCTTGCTGCTATCCGCTCGACGTTGTGAGCAAAAACCTGAAACACGCACACCAAAAGTCCCAACACTGCACACCGCACTGTCCTTGTAACTAACACTTTTACTTGCCTCCTTAGAATTTTTAAAGCCTCATTTTTTGCGGCCTTAGGCTTTGACGCATTATTTAAAATGCGTCAAAACCAAAAACAGCCAACTTTCAAATTAGAGAGTAAGCCCAAAACCTTGAATATAAATTAAAACCACTCTATTTTTAGAGTGGTCTTAAAGAAAAAACATTATGGCAA
Source organism: Candidatus Doudnabacteria bacterium (assembly GCA_016788665.1). Lineage (GTDB taxonomy): Bacteria > Patescibacteriota > Doudnabacteria > UBA920 > UBA920 > JAEUSF01. The sequence goes on from JAEUSF010000002.1 coordinate 39,782, forward strand.
TAAAGATTTAAGCCAACGCTTGGCTTTTTCTAGTGCGGGATTTTTCAAAAAAGCACCCAAGGAATTTTCAAGTCTTCCACTCGAAACAGTTCCATACTTTTGGCCCCACAAAACTAACCCCACCGCTGTAGCAAAAGCAGGTTCGCTAACCCTGTCTATAACCGTTTCTACGTTTTGACTAACGCCCAAAGCCGAAGGAAGGCGCAAATGCTTTTTGGCAAAGTCTACCACCCCGGGCAAATGGCTACCCCCGCCCGTTAAAACTATACCCGCTGGCAATTTCCCGTCTCTATTTATGCGTTTTAATTCCGCAATAACACGGTCGAAAATTTCTTCCAGCCGGGCTTCAATTATTTCCACAACCAAACCTCTTAAAGTGGTCTGCTGTTCAGACTGGTCTATTTGGTTTAAGAAGATTTCTTCGTTTTTATCTATAGCCTTTATATCGCAGTGCCCATACAACAGCTTTACCTTTTCTGCCGTTTCAATACTTGTCCTAAGCCCTATGGCAATGTCGTTGGTCATATGCTGGCTGCCAATTGGGATAATTGAAGTATGCATTAAATCACCCTCTTCGTATACAGAAACTGCCGTAGTACCCGCGCCCAAATCTACCACACAGACCCCCAAGTCTTTTTGTCTTTTACTTAAAACGCTTTCGGAAGCCGCTAAAACGCCCAGAACCAGCTCATTTATTTCCAAGCCCGCCTGCATAACGCAACGGCTTAAGTTTTTTATAAATGGGCTACCCGCCTGCACAATTATACTTTCGACTTCTAAACGAATACCACTCATACCAGCCGGATCTTTTATACCACTCTGGCCGTCTAGAGTAAAACTTTTTGGAAAAACGTGTAAAACTTCTCGGTTAGAAGGTATAGATATTGCCTGGCTGGCATCTACCACCCTAACAATATCTGCTTCGGTAATTTCGCCATCAGCTCTAGAAACTGCTATGACCCCATGGGAATTCTGGGACGTAACATGACTGCCTGAAACAGAAATATTTGCCGAATCAACTGGCACACCTGTCATTCTCTCCACCCGTTCCAAAGCAGTAGAAATACAAGAAACCGCCTCCTCAATGTCCACCACCACACCTTTCCTCAGACCAGCCGAAGGAACCTCGGCCGCACCTATAATTTGCACACTCAAACCGTCAGGCTTCACTTTGCCCTGAACAGCCCTAATATGACTAGTGCCTATGTCGAGACCTGTAATGTATGATTCTTTTGCCATTCAAAAGATGGAATTAGGAAGTAAGAATTATGAAGTAAAAATTTACAACATAAACTCACAAATTTATTTTAGTTTTTCTTTCAGTACCTTTGCCAAGCTTGCACCGTCGGCATTATTGCCCGCCTTTGCCTTTAAAACTCCCATGGCTTTTCCAAAGTCAGCCGCGATAAAGCCACCTTCCGCAATAACAGCGTCAGCTATTTTGCCCAATTCTTCTTCAGACATTTGGGGTGGTAAAAATTTAGACAAAATTTCCGCTTCTGCTAGCTCTTTGTCCTTTGCTTCCACATTCCCACCCTTTTCAAAGCCCTGCGCCGCTTCTTTACGTTTTTTTATTTCTGAACGGACCAAAGCCAAAATTTCATCTTCCCCCAAATCTTCAACCATTTTAGAAACCTTCTCATTTTGAATACGGGTTTTTAAACCGCGTAAAACGCCCACCGCCACTGAATCCTTGGCCTTCATGGCAGTTATCATATCTTTTTCTATTTGTTGTAATGAAATCATGTTTATAATTTCAAATCTCAAATTACAAACTTCATCCGCCATTGGAGGATGAAATTTGATATTTGGAATTTGTTATTTATCTTCTGCCAAACCTTCTGGTCGGCACTATTAGCTTACCTTGTTTTTTAAGCTCTTCTTTTTCTGCTTTAATTTGGGCTCTTCGGCGCGCAGCGACTCTTTGTAAATTACGGGACTTAGTGCTCTGGAAAAAACGAGTTTTTCTGGCACGAATAAGCACGCCGCTCTGCTGGATTTTGCGGTTAAATCTTCTTAACAAGCTGTCGAACGATTCGTTGTCTTTACGTTTTACTTCTACCAATCTACTCACACTCCTTTCAAAAGTGAGGAACAGGTTTAGAACAAATTCCTAAATACAATTCCCGGTAGGTTAAAAATCTTCAATTATTATAAAATAATTTTAGTTTTTGGTCAAATATGCTTACTGGAGTTAGGAATTTGGAAGTAGGAATTAAAAACACCTTCATAATATGAAGGTGTTTAGTACGAACTCCTAACTCCTAACTCCTAATTCCAACTTCTTGACTCCAAGCCTATTCTGGCAGCTTCTTTCCTCCCAGCAAGTGCAAGTGCAAGTGCGGAATAACCATACCCCCGTCGCGTCCGACATTAAATATTAACTTATAACCCGTCTCCCCAACCCCGAATTTCTCTGCCATTTCCTTAGCTGCAAAAACCAGTTTTCCCATAAGCAGCTCGTCTTCCGGCTTTGTGTGATGCACGGAAACAATATGTTTTTTAGGTATGGCCAACAAATGCACAGGGGCTTTGGGTAAAATATCGCGTATAACAATCAGGTCATCATTTTCCAGCAACACCGGCGCTTCAATAGTTTTATTTACAATATTACAAAATACACAATCTTCCATTTTTTTGCTTACCAGCTGACCTGCTTATAAGCTTGTCAGCTATTAATTTTGCTTAACGACCAAGTCTTTTTTTAACCTCTTCTACTATTTTATCATAAGAAATTATTTCCTGCATGCCGCTTTTTACATCACGCAGTATAACCATTTCTTCCACCGCCTCTTTCTGACCAATTATCAAAGCTATTGGAGCCTTTTGCGCCTCGGCAGCTTTCAGTTGATTCTTTACTCCCACATGGCCAAAGTTGTCATACACTACCACCTTGCTCATAGTCAGATCACGGAACAATTTTAACGCACGCTTAGCCGCCAATTCCCCCAAAGGAACCAAAAAAACTTCAGACAAATTTTCCTGTTCAATTAGCACACTTGTCGAAACCACCAAACGCTTTAAAACCAACAAGCTGCCAACAAAGCCAAAACAACAATAGTTTTTTCCACACAAATTCTGAATTAAGTCGTCGTGATATCCGCCTTCACCCAAAATTACAGTTTTATCTTCAACTTTATATTTAATAGCAAAATTTGTCCTGCTGTGACCAGCCGCTCCGGCATAAAGCGGGTTTAACTGGTAAGCTATGCCTAGTTCATCTAAGGCTTCCAAAATATTTGTAAAGTGCTTATTAGAATCTTCGCTTAAAAAGTCCAAAACCGTAGGCGCTTCCGACACAACCGCTCGGCAGTCCAACCTGTCACAACGAAGCACATTAAGCGGCCTATTTTGTAAATGCACATGACAAGCGTCACACAAATCCAGCTTCCTATTCTGCAAAAATTCACCCAAACTTTCCTGATAAACCTTCTGGCAATTTGCATCACCAATATTGTTTATTTCCAAAATAGCTTCGTTAAGCCCTAAAGATCTTAAAAGCTCCCACACAGAAGCAATGACTTGCGCTTCTGCTAAATGTCCAAAATTCCCAAAAATCTCCATACCAAATTCCAAATCCTGCTCAACTATACCCTGGTTATGGTCTAACTTGCTAACAAAACCGCTATAATGGAATTTCTGAAAACTACCCTGTTCAAATAGCTTATGCTCATAGTAGGCTCTGAGCAAGGAAGGCAGAATACCACTCCTAACGGCAATATTTTGGCTCTGAGAAAGCGAACAGACCTGTTTAAACCTGTGAGGCCTTTCCCTATAAAACTGCTCGTATAATCTCAGCTCTTCCAATACTGGCAACTCTGCTTTAGAAAAGCCATATATATTGCACACTCTTTGAAATTTTCTCAGTATAGCATCATCTAGCGGGTCAGAGCCTGCTAAAATATCTGCCGAACCAGGCAAACTACCCACTTTTTTTGGTACATATGCAGATGCTGTGCTGAAATTTTTTTTCGGTCTACCCATAGTTGTTTTTTAATCCTCAAAAAGAGGCCTTTTGAAGCTTAATCCTTTAACATTAAACTCTTAAAATTCTTTAATAGCGAAAATAAATAATAAGAGCTGATTAATATGTAGCGCCTCTAATAATACCAAAATCCTCTACGGGCAAAACCCTCAAAAAGACCCTACCAACAATATCTTCTTTGGGCAAAACTCCCCACACCCTTGAATCGGACGAAGCGGGACGATTGTCGCCGAGCACAAAATACTCTTCACTGCCCAAAGTCAGTTTTCCATTTTTTCCAATAATACCTTGTGTCTGCAAATTCTCGGGCAAATAAGACTCATCGAGTTTGTAACCGTCTGGATGTTCTTGGTTATAAATAAATACTCCACCTTGAAATACCTGCACGGTTTCACCCGGCAAGGCAATTACTCTTTTTACAAAATATTGGCTCGTATCCTTCGGGTACTTAAAAACCAAAACCTCTCCCCTTTTAGGTTCTTCGCCTTTTTTTAAGTTTATCGAACCCACTTTCCAGTTCGAATAAGTAAATCTGTCTACTACCAGGTAATCCTTGTCATGAAAACTTGGATACATAGAAGACCCAGACACAACAAACGGCTCTGCAACAAAAAGCCTAAAAGGTGCGGTTATTAAAAAAGCAATAAGAAATATTTTGAACAAATCCCAAAAAAAACCCGCTACCGAAGTGCCTGACTCGGGCGGGACAGACCCCCCAGATCCAGATGTTGATGAAATTTTTGTATTTGTTTCTTGGGAGTTCATATTTTTTATTAAATAAAGATACCTAATTTTAACAATATTTCCAGCGTAGTCAAGAGCCAGACTGCAAAAAAACCACAATTTTTCTTTTTCCGGTTAATGAATGGTTGCAAATACAACAATTACCGACGGCTTGTTATTAAAAAAACACCTTAAAACGCAATCTTGAGCTGTGCTTAGTTGTTATAGAGCAACCATTCAACATTGCCCTCAACGCAGTAAAGAAATGGTGGACCCGACTGGGCTCGAACCAGTGACCTCGCCGATGTGAACGGCGCGCTCTAACCAACTGAGCTACGGATCCGTTTATTTTATATAGACTCAAAAGATCTTCAAGTACATACCGCTCATTTGACTCCGGATTACCGAATTTTTTCAGACCGAATATAAAACAGTCTCATTTTAACAGGGTAGTCACAAACAGAGTTTTTATATTATAATAACAGGGCGCTACTTAATCAAGATATTGCATTTACAAGCTCGCTCTCAATATCGCAACACACTAAACTTAAACCATGCCGCCCTTAGATTCCATACAAAAAAATAAAAAGTTTTCCTCCCCTCTAATACAATCGGCTTTCGCAGCACCAATAAAAAAACCTAAGCCGCAAAAAAACCGATTTTTAAAGTGGATGACACTTTTTGTTATTGCCACCGCTTTCTTTTTAGGTGGAACCCTTCTGCTTAAAGCCTACGGCCTCAGTGAAAAAATATTTGTCGGCAAAACCTTTACCTTTTGGGGACAAGTCAAGCAAATAGTTTCAGGCGACGAACAAAAACTCGTAGGCGAAGACTTGGGCCAAATCAATATTCTACTGCTGGGCGTGGGAGGCGAAGGGCACGAAGGGCCTTACTTAACCGACACAATGATGCTTGCACAAATCCGGCCAGATATTGGCACTGTAAGCCTGACATCCATCCCTCGTGACTACCAAGTCACCCTGCCAGAAAACTTTGGAAAGCAAAAAATAAATGCCGCTTTCGCCCTAGGCTATGGCGGCAAAGAAATAAAAAACTTTGAAAAAGGTGGTGACTGGGCAAGGCAACAAGTTGAAAAATTGTCAGGCCTAAACATCCCCTACTTCGCTTTAGTAGATTTTTCCGGCTTTGAAAAAGCAATCGACGAAGTAGGAGGTATTCAAGTTGATGTTGAAAAAACATTTACCGATTCCGAATTCCCAAATAATTCACTAGGTTATTTACCCCCACAAACTTTCAAAGCAGGTCTCCAACAAATGGACGGAAAAACCGCTCTCATTTTTGCCCGCTCCAGACACGGCAACAACGACGAAGGATCTGACTTTGCTAGAAGCAAACGACAAAAGAAAATAATTGAAAGCTTTAAAGAAAAAACATTGAGCTTAAACCTCATAAGTGACTCTGGGACCATAAACAAACTAATTGAAGTTTTTGCTAACCACTTCCACACAAATCTTTCGCCTGCAGAAATTTTTAGACTTTATAAACTTAGCAAAGAAGGTAAATTAAATTCCATACTATCTTCCAGCTTAGACCCGGAAACCAAGTTGGTATGCGACGGTAAGGACCCAGATACAGGCGCATACATAATATTCCCCTGTTTCGGAAAAAATATTTCTGACATACAAACCTTTTTTAAAAACAGTTTTTCTGCAGGCCGGGTATCGGCCGAGGGGGCCAAAATTTGGCTGGGCAATTCTACCACAGACACAAAAAAATATGACCAGGCATACAAACAACTCACAGAGGCCGGAGCTATAGTTTACCAGGTGGGTTACAGTAAAGATTTTTTGCCCAAAACGGTAGTGTTTCAAGCTAATAAAAAACCCGCGACCGTGGAATTTATACTTAATATTTTAAATGCAAAGGAAGCAACCATCCCACCCAAAGACATGAACATCGACCCCGAAAAAGTTGATATTGTGGTAATATTGGGAGAGAACTAAATTATATGAAAAACACCAAACCAATTGTGGCAATAGTAGGTCCCCCAAATGCTGGCAAGTCCACCTTGCTAAACAAAATCGCAGGCGGGCAAATAGCCGTAACCAGCGAAGTGGCTGGTACTACGCGCGACAGGCAATACACCGAAGTTTTATGGAACGGACGGGCTTTTACCCTGGTGGACACAGCGGGACTTGACCTGGGCGCAGAGGGCGAACTGGAAACCAATGTGCAGAAACAAATTGAAAAGGCTGTAAAAGAAGCCGATCTGTTGGTTATGGTTGTCGACAGCAAGGAACCCGCAACAGCTCTTGACCATAAAGTTTTAACCACCTTTAGAAAACTTAAAACCAAAAAACTGCTGGCCATTAATAAAGTTGACTCCCCTAAAAGGCTAGAATCTTCCATAGAAACCTTCAAGCGTTTTGGCATAAAACCTGTTTATGCGGTTTCGGCCGTAACTGGCAGAGGCATTGGCGATTTGTTAGATGCAATTTTAGAACTTATCCCCGCTTCCACCGAAACCGACGAGCAAACAAACAAAGGCATAGCAGTGTCTATTGTAGGCAAGCCAAACGTTGGCAAATCCAGTCTTTTTAACAACATACTAAAAGACGAACGTGCTGTAGTTTCGGCCATACCAGGCACTACCAGAACAGCAATAGACGACCATATTGTAATAGACGGAACAGATTTTACTTTTATAGATACTGCGGGTCTAAAGAAAAAAGATCATCGTCAGTCAAAACCTGATGTATTTTCTACTTTTCAAACCTTTAAAGCCATACGCCGCTCTGATGTATGTCTGCTGGTTATAGACGCCACGGAAGAAATAACCGTGCAGGACCAGCGCATTGCCCGGGAAATATTGGACATGCAAAAAGGATGTGTAATTATTTTAAGTAAAATAGACAAATTTTCTCAGTCTGAAAAAAAGCTTGAAATTACCAAGCGCGCAGCCAGAGACGGAAAAAACCAATCCGACAACGAGTATGGAAATTTACAGGACTATGTCAGTCACCACTTTCCTTTCTTATGGATGTGCCCGGTATTCTTCGTTTCTTCCTTCACGGACGAAGGTATTACGGAAGCCCTAAAGGCAGTTAAGCCTATTTATGAAAAAAGAAACAAAGTTATAGACAACCAGACGCTGAGCGAATTTTTAGCCAGTAAATTAAAGACCAACCCTCCCAAACTCCTGCGCGACCAAAAACCGCCCAAAGTCTTCTCCTTAAAACAACTTGATTCCAACCCTCCGACTTTTGAGCTTCTAGTCAACCACCCCGCCGCAATATCATTGCAGTTCAGAAAATTCTTAGAAAATTCTATGATTAAAGAACTCGATTTCTGGGGAACCCCAATAAAACTACACTTAAAGAAAAAAATTGGATAAATAAAAAGCCCCAAGATTTGCTAAATGCAAACCATGGGGCTTTTTTGTAAACCAACCCAAAACCACCTACTACAAACGAAGTCATACAGTACGTACGGACTCCCCTTGTTGTTATGCTATAATACGAACATGAAAATTATAGTTGGCCTAGGCAATCCGGGAAAAAAATACGAGCTCACCCGTCACAACGTCGGATGGAAGGCTTTGGAATACATAATTTCAAATTTCAAACCAGCCCGAACTGTCGGTCATGGCGGGTTTCAAATTTCAAAATCTGAAAATAAATTTAATTCCGAAATAGCAGAAGATACAACCGGCGATGTTAAAATTATTTTTGTAAAACCGCAAACGTTTATGAACCTCTCGGGTTCGGCAGTAAGCGAAATTATAAATTATTATAAGATAAATACTCAAAACGACCTACTTGTAATTCACGACGAAATAGACCTCCCATTGGGCTCTATAAAGTTTACCAAGTCTTCTTCTGCTGCCGGGCACAACGGAGTCAAGAATATAATAGAAAATTTGGGTACACAAAACTTTTGCAGAATCCGGATAGGCATAGAGTCCCGCAGCTCACGCGAACAAATCCCCACCGATGCATTTGTTTTACAAAATTTCAGCGAAGAAGACTTAAAAAAACTTAGCAACGATGTATTCCCCAAAACCCAAACCGAAATTGAAAAATTTTTAAGCTTATAAAACCACAATCCTTTAAAAGATCGTGGTTTTATTTTGAAATTTGATATTTGGCATTTGTAATTTGATTCGCAAAAAAATGCCAACTACTTAAATAAAAGACCTAAAAAAAACTTTAGGCCTTAACTTAAGTAGTTGTGTATATTACCCTACCTGCAAGTGAGAGCATAATAGCAAACGCTACCAGTACTCTACTTGATGCTATGAGCAAGTGTTAGGAGGGATGTCACCTGCTTTCGCAACTTGCAAATAGGGAAATAAACACAAACACACATAACTAATTTTCCTGATAAAACATTATATACCTTTTTAAGGTAATTGTCAAGCCTAAATACCAATTTTGCTTTTATTTATGCGGCAAAATACAAAAAATTCACAAAATGCCCTATTTTTACACGGCCTAAACCTAATGCCAGAACTAGGCCCTGCGAGGCTAGTTAAACTTTCCTCAACATTTAGTGAATACGAAAAAATTTACGGGTCCAAAGAAGAAGAATTAATCGCAGCCGGCTTTGAACAAACATTGGCGAAAAAAATTTTAAACCACCTAAAAACCATAAACCTAGAGGAGGAAGCCGAAAAACTTTTTAACGCCAACGTTTCTCTGCTTACCCCCGAACACAACAACTACCCAAAGCTTCTACGGGAAATACCAAAATTTCCGCCCTTACTCTACACAAAAGGACACATGAACACCGAAGAAGAATTGTGCATTGCGGTTGTCGGAACACGACAACTTACTAACTATGGACGAGCAATCATACCCGACTTAATAGGTCCTATTGTAGAAAAAGGCATTACTATAGTTTCCGGTCTTGCGTTTGGAGTAGATGCCGAAGCTCACAAACAATCAATTTCAAAACAAAAGCGAACAATCGCCGTTTTAGGTGGCGGGCTAGACAACTCAAGTATTTACCCAAAACATCACCAATTTTTGGCTCAGCAAATTTTAGACTCCAATGGTGCCCTCATAAGCGAGTATCCATTGGGCACCCCTAACTTTAAACAAAATTTTGTTGCTCGCAATCGTATAATTTCGGGCCTGAGTGTAGCTACAATAGTGATTGAATGCAGCTTAGACAGCGGAAGCCTTATAACTGCTAATCATGCTTTGGAACAAAACCGTCAGGTATTTGCCGTACCAGGACCTATTTACGCACCCATGTCCAAAGGCCCTAACAACCTAATTAAAATGGGAGCAAAGCCCATAACCTTAGCATCCGACATTTTTGAAGAACTCAACTTGGAAAATTTGGAGCAGGAAAAAGAAAACGCTACAATTTTTGGAGACACACCCACTGAAACATGCATATTAAAACTTTTATCTAAAGAACCGGTCAATATAAATTCCATAATAAAAATTTCTGGACTCTCACCCTCGGAAACAACCTCTGCACTAACATTTTTAGAAATTAAGGGAAAAGTTAAAAACTTGGGCGGACAGCAGTATATACTATCCCGATAACACGCCAAATGCGATTGTGGTAAAATAAATCCATGAATAAATACCATAAAATAATTTTAGCAATTTTATTTACCCTTGCCGTGCTTTTAGGCTTGGCTCAAAGGGAGCAAGACCCTTACATAAAAGATTCCGCCCTGAACTTTAAATCCGATTCCGAAACAGGCTCTGCGCTTTACAAATATATTAAATCCGCTGAAGACTTAGCTCAAAAAAAACAACCTTCCATAAAAAACGACCTTGATTTCTTGGCCGTTGGCGACATCATGCTTTCACGGAACGTTGCCGGAACTATAAAAAAATCCGGTGACCCGCTTCTCCCTTTTTCAGGCATGAAAGAAATTTTGAACTCCACTGACTTTAATTTTGGCAATTTGGAGTCTCCAATCTCAGGCAGCAACGCTTTTAACAACACGGGTTCTTTGGTCTTTAACGCACCCACAACTTATACCACGGGTTTATATAAATATAATTTTCAAGTTTTAAGCCTGGCAAACAACCATGCTCTGGACCAAGGCGAAAAAGGTTTGTTTCATACTTTAGATTTTTTAAAAGAAAAAGGAGTTAAGACAGCAGGAGCAGGAAAAAATTTAGAAGCAGCTTGGCAGCCAGCTGTTGTTGAAAAAAACGGGATTAAAATTTGTTTTGTTGCAGCTTCTTATTCTTCGGTTAATGACAACGGAAAGGCGGTTAATGATTTTGTCGCCCGAATTCAAGACATTAAAAGTCTTAAATCCTCTATTGTAAATATTAAATCTAATTGCGACTTTGTTGTTGCAACCATGCATGGGGGCACAGAATACATTACAAAACCTAACCAAACCCAAATTGATTTTGCACACGCCGCAATAGACGCTGGAGCAGACATGGTTATAGGCCACCACCCTCACTGGATACAAACCATAGAACGCTATTGTCCCAATAGCGCAACCATATCGGACCCCCCATCTCCCTTTAGGGGAGAAGGGGCGGGGGATGAGGGTAACAATCCATGCCCCACCCCAAAACTAATTTTCTACTCACTTGGCAACTTTATTTTTGACCAAATGTGGAGCCAAGAAACACGCGAAGGCCTGGCGTTAAAAATTAAGGTGTCAAAAATAAAAAATCAAAATGAACTCCAAGGACCCAAGGTTGCAGCTGTTTTAGAGTCGGTAGAATTAATACCGGTCATAATAGATAATTACTCAACCCCGAGACCTGCAAATGCGGAAGAAGCAAAAAAAGTCTTAGCCAAAATTGGCGAAACAAAAAATATATTAAAATAAAAAAGGCTTCCTTACAAAGCCTGCAAATTCAGAAGCTTACCACTTCAACAAACGCGTCCAACACCACAACGACGCCCTCAGGGTGACGTGCTGCCAAAGCAATTAGAAAGGCTAAGCCTAGAAGAAGACCTAGACTGAGCAAGAAATCCCTGCTCATTAAATATTCCTTCATCTTTCCCCCTAATTATACTCTACGAGTGAGGTAATAATGCGTGCCCAGATTTTATCACACACCCAAACAAAAAAACTCACCAAGCCCAACAACACACCTGCCACGGCCTTGTCATGGAAAAATTATAACAAATAATAGTGTTCTGTAAATATTTTATACAAAAATTTTGTCGGGTGTTTGACAAATATTTACCGAATCAGTAGAATCACTTTTGTACTTGTTGAAAATTCTTACTTCATAATTCTTACTTCATAATTCCATTCCATGTCCAAACCTCTAATAATAGTAGAATCCCCAACCAAAGCTAAAACCATTAGCCGTTTTTTAAGCGGGCAGTACCAGGTAGAAGCCAGTATGGGCCATGTGCGAGATTTACCCAAAAGCAAAATTTCAATCGACGTAAAAAATAATTTTGAACCGACATACGTTATTCCCCCTAAAGCCAAAGAAATAGTGGCAAAGCTCAGGAAAGATGCAAAAAATGCCCCCTCTATAATATTGGCAACTGATGAAGACCGCGAAGGCGAAGCTATTTCATGGCACCTTGTTCAAGCTTTGGACTTGGGCGATGAGGCCGAGATTGCAAAGGGCAAGGAAGACAGACGCATAAAGCGTATAGTTTTTCACGAAATAACCAAACCTGCTATAGAAGCAGCTTTAAAAAACCCACGCGACTTAGATTTAAATTTGGTAGACGCTCAGCAAGCCAGGCGAGTACTGGACAGATTGGTAGGCTACGAACTCTCCCCTTTTCTTTGGCGTAAAATTCGCTACGGCCTTAGCGCCGGGCGTGTTCAGTCTGTTGCAGTTCGGTTAGTTGTAGAACGAGAACGTGAGATTCAAAATTTCAAAACAGAAGAATACTGGAGCATAGAAGCTAAGTTGTCTAAAAAAGAAAATGATGCGAAAATCTTTACTGCAAAACTGCATGCAATTGGCGAAAAAACTGTTGGAAAAATGGACCTCAAGAACGAGCTTGAGGCAAAAAAAATTACTGCCGACTTAGAGGGCGCCACTTACACAGTAAAAGACATTCAACAAAAAGAGGTAAAACGTAATCCAGCTGCTCCATTTACAACCTCCACACTTCAGCAAGAAGCTGCTAGAAAACTAGGCTTCAGTGCCAAACAAACCATGATGGTTGCTCAAAGGCTATATGAGGGTGTTGAACTAGGCGAAGAAGGTCACCAGGGTCTTATTACTTACATGCGTACAGACAGTTTAAATTTAGCCGCTTCAGCTATGGAAGCTATTAAGTCGCTGGTAACGGAAGAATTTGGAAAAGAGTACGCTTTAAGCGAACCCCGCCACTTTACCAACAAAAGCAAAGGCGCACAGGAAGCCCATGAAGCCATTCGTCCTACAGACGTCATGCGAAAGCCTGAGGACGTAAAAAAGTATTTGGATAGCAGCCAATTTAGGGTATATAGCCTTATATGGAAACGCACTGTTGCCTGCCAAATGGCTCCAGCTGTTTTAGAACAAACCGCAGTAGATATTCTGGCTACCAGCCACAATCTACCAGCTACAAGCTATGTCTTCCGTGCTAACGGACAGACAATAAAGTTTGACGGGTTTATAAGAGCTTACACAGAAGGCCAAGACGAAAAAGCGGAAGACGAAATTGAAGGCGTATTACCCGAACTTTCTTTGGAAGAAATATTAAAGCTACACGAACTCTCCCCTCTCCAGCATTTCACCGAACCACCCGCCCGATATAGCGACGCTACGCTAATAAAAGCTCTAGAGGCACACGGCGTAGGACGCCCTTCGACTTATGCACCCACCCTTTCTACCATCCAAGAACGTGGCTATGTTACCAAAGAAGAAAAAAAATATAAGCCCACTGAAGAAGGTTTTTTGGTCAACGACATGCTAGTAGAAAACTTTCCTGAAATCGTAGACATTAACTTCACTTCTCATATAGAAGAAGGTTTTGACGACATCGCCGAAGGCAAAATAAAGTGGGTAGAGCTAATGAAAGAATTCTATGAGCCTTTCAAGCAACATTTAAAAGAAAAAGAAGCATCGGTACAAAAGGAAATTATAATTTCCGAAACTCCGTGCCCGCACTGCGGAAAAATGATGCATATAAAATTCGGCCGTATGGGAAAATTCTTAGCTTGCCCGGAAGAAGGCAGTAAAGTAACCTTGCCAATGCCGGAAGAGGCCGCACAAATAAAAGCACTCGAAGAAAAAACAAAAGGCGAAAGATGCCCAATTTGCGCAGGGCCCATGGACGTAAAGCGAGGCAGATTCGGTTTTTTCCTTGGCTGCGCAAACTATCCGAAATGTAAAGGCATAAGCAAAATTTGGGACAAAACTGGCTTTAAATGCCCTAATTGCAAAACCGGTGACATTGTTGCAAGAAAATCACGCGGGCGCGGAAAACCTTTTTGGGCTTGTAACCGCTTCCCCGACTGCAACTTTATAATGAACAAGGCCCCTGAATCCGAATCGGATCTTGAGGCAGCCTTAAAACACTGGAAGGAAAACCCACCCAAACCAAGAAAACAATATAAAAAATCCCAGGAAGCGGGATCCGGCTCCTCGGGAAAAAAAACAGAATAGTATAATAATAGATCACCTTTTAAAGATGTTAAAGATGGGAGTCTTCTGGAAGACTCCCATCTTTTTTTAAACCCGAAAAAAAAGATCATCTTTGCGCGATGCAAAGGTGATCTTTGTTACATTAAAAGGCAATAAAACCCAAGCTTTTATAAAACAGCTAATTCTTTATGGAGTAAGAAGATCCTAATGGAGCCAAGGCATCTATTTCAACCTGAGTTTTATATTGTTCTATATAAATTAATACAAAAGCAGCAATCGCCAAAGCCACAACCAAAAACAAAGTCCAGTGCAAATGCTTCCGAGGATGAGTGTCTATATACTGGGGAAATGGTTTTTTATTTGTTTGTTGAACCATTGGTTTTTAGACAATTAATTATTACTAAATATATTATATCAAAAATTATACATTTACCAAACGGTTAAAGCAGCTAGTCATTGCGACCAAATATTTTAACTTGAAAAGCTACATAATAGGCTGCCCTCACCCATCCGTAAAAGTTGCTTAAATACCTCATGTGAGCAAGCGCTCTTATAAAATAAGCAAGCTGACCTTTAATATAAAAACCATTATAGTCCATAATCGCCCACCTGCCTCCCAAAGTAACAATAAACCCATGAGATTTTGGCTCAAAAACTTTGGGTTGCTTATTTTCCATAATTGAAGGCAAGGCCTCTGCTAAATATTCGGCTTGCTCAATGGCATCTTGAGCACTTTGAGGCACTGGCCTTCCGTCCTTTTGCAATACCCCGGCCAAGTCACCAACCGAAAAAACATTTGAATAATTCCGTAGCTGTAAAAACTGGTTTACTTTAAAGCGCCCTTTGCTGTCCAATTCCACGGGCAATGTAACGCTTAGGCTCCTTGCCCTAACACCCACAGTCCAGATTAAACAATCATATGCTATTTTTTCTCCTGACATAAGCTCTACAAACTGCTGGCTTACGCTGGCTATTCTTCCGGAAAACATAACCCTCACACCTATTTCCTGAAGCCTCATAAAGGCATCGCGGCTCAAATTCTTTGAAAACCCTGGTATTAGAGCACCGGCGGCCTCAACTACCAAAATTTCAACTTTTTCCGGCGGATAATTATATTTCCAGCACAAAATATTTTTCAATTTGTTCAACTCACCCGCGACCTCACAGCCGGTATAACCTCCACCTGCAACCACAAACCTTAAATTCTTTTTCGTCATGTCCTGCGTATGAGCCTGGAAAGCAAACTCTATTCTGTTTCTTAACCTAAGAGCGTCTTCAAAAGTTTTTAGAGGTACGCCAAAGTCCAAAGCCCCCTGAACTCCAAGATCATCTGCCACCGAACCAGCCGCCAAAACTAAATAATCATAAGCCAAGTTTTTACCAGCCAACTGTAAATTGCAACTTCGCAAGTCAGCGCTTTTTACCTCTGCCTGAACAAAGCTTACGCCTATTTTATCCAAAATTTCTTTCACTGGAAGGGTTATGCTTTTTTGCAACTGTTTAGTGGTGACAAACTCTTCTTCTGAAGTCGCCGCTTCATACAAGTCAAAAGTTAAAAGCTGATAGTCCCGCTTATCTACTACAGTAATTGCAATATCTTTACGATTTTTAAATTTTTGTTTCAGTTTCACCGCCGACAAAAGCCCTCCGTAGCCAGCACCCACAATGACGATATGTTTATTTGACATGTTTGTCTTCTAAAAAATTCCTATATCTCATATTATAGCACGTTAAAAGGCTACCAAATTACGAAAATTATCGAACTACAATATTTTAATTTTTGTATATTCGCGCACTTCGTAATTTTGTAGCCTATTCATACCTCATAGCTTCAACAGGATCTAATTTAGAGGCTGCTCTAGCCGGCAAAACTCCAAAAATCATACCTATGCTTGCCGACACCCCAAACCCAATTGCAATTGAGTACAAAGGCACGGAAAAAGTCCATGCCAAATTTGCTGACTTAGCTATTAAAGAAACAATCCACCCAAGGAAAGCACCCGCCAAAATTCCCATTATCCCTCCCAAAACTGTTACTAAAACCGACTCTATTAGAAACTCATTTAAAATATCGTTTTCTTTTGCACCAAGCGCCTTTTTGAGCCCTATCTCAGACGTTCTTTCAGTTACTACAACATACATAATGTTCATAATACCCACACCGCCCACAATGAGGGCAATTGCAGCTATGGCTATTAGCAAGATTGTTATACCATTAAATATTGTATTAAAAGTATTTAAAGCATCTGCCTGAGTCTGAACAAAAAAATCATCTTTGTCGGGATTATCTGCGTCTATGTTGTGGTTATGCCTCATAACCAACCGAATATCTTCCGCTGTCGCTGCTGCCAAATCCTGATCCTTAACTTCGACTATAGCAAAAAGCAGATAATCTATACCCAAAAGTTTTTTCTGGGCTGTATTTATAGGCATGTAAATTACACTGTCTTCATTTCCGCCCAGCCCTCCCCTTGGTTCATAAACGCCAATCACCTGAAAATTCAATTCACCTATTCTGACCAGCTTGTCTAGAGGGTTTTCGTCCCTAAACAAATCTTCCGCTAACTGGCTGCCCAAAATAATTACCTGCGCCCCGCCCGTATCTTCCGCCATGCTGTAAAAACGGCCCTTGGAAAGCTTGCCTTTATCTATGTCAAAACGAGAAGATGAAGCACCGTACACAATGACATTTTTGGCCGTATTTTGGTAAGAAGTAACCTTTTGCCCCACCACCATACCGTACGCATTTTTTACGTTTGGCAACCTTTTTATATCTTCGACATCGCGGTTTTTAAAGCTGGTTATAGCGACCGGTGAACGGGCACGACTCTGGTCGTTACTCGCGGCACCCGCTCCTCTATTTTTTGTTGTTGGCGGTACACGAGTCTCTACAAAAAGGGTATTTGTGCCAAAAGCTTCCAACTGGGAATTAATTAAACTTCTAAAACCTTCCCCTGCTGACAACACTAAAATAACCGTTGCAATACCAATTACAATACCCAAAGTGGTAAGCATGGTCCTAACCGGATTTGAACGCAGAGCTTTTATAGATTGTATGAAAGCAGTAAACATAAAATTTCAAATACCAAATTACAAATTTCAAATAAATATTAAACTCTCTAATTTCCAATTTCTAAGTAATGCATTATATTTGAAATTTGAAATTATTATTCGTATCTCAACGCTTCTATAGGGTTCAGTTTTGAAGCTTTGTATGCGGGATACAATCCAAAAATAACTCCAGTTAATATAGAGACTCCGACAGCGAGTAAAATCGAATTAATAGATATATAGAAAGACCAGTCGTAACCCAACGCTCCCATAAGCAGCGAAATTAAATAAGCCACCACCGCCCCAACAACTATACCAATTACGCCTCCCAAAAAGGTCAACGACCCGGCTTCAAGCAAAAACTGGTTTCTTATGGCTCCATTGCCAGCCCCAACAGCCTTTCTGAGCCCTATCTCCCGGGTTCTTTCCGCAACTGTAACCATCATGATATTCAAAATTCCTATTCCGCCTACCACCAAAGCCACCGCAGCCATGGAAGTTAAAAATATTTTCAACGCATTGGTTATAGTGGTAAGAATATTGGCCGCATCGGCAATGCTTCGAACGGTAAAGTCGGCGTCTACATCTTTTTTAATTCTGTGTCTCTCCATTAACACAACTTTTATGTCGTCGCGCGTACCACTTACGTTCTCCGCCTTATCAACTTTTACATTTATTGCCTGTAAATGCCGTATACCCAAAAGCTGCTTTTGCCCAATGTCTAAAGGCATGAATATTTGGTCGTCCATATTTTGGAAAAAAGCACTCCCTCTTTCTGCCACCACTCCAATTACCCTAAGAGGAATTCCTATACTATCCCCCACCCTTACCTTTATAACTTGTCCTATTGGGTCTGCGCCACTTTGACCAAATAATTCTTCGGCAACATATGAGCCGAGGACAACCACGTTGTCATTACCCTCACCCTCCCTTTGGTCAAAAAACCTGCCCGCCTCAAACTCTATTGTCGTAACCTGCGGATATGTATGTTCTGTACCGGTAAAATAAGTGTCGAGCTCCTGATTCTGCCAAGAGACAGAAACGCTTCCCTGCACAGCTGCTGTAACAGCAGCTGCGTTAGGAACGCGCGAACTATCGCGTATAGCATCAGCATCTTCTTTAGTTAAGGTAGTTACTACAATACCAAACACTTGTGAAGGAGGCCCCTGCTCGTCACTCTTTCCCGGCTGTACTGACAACAAATTGGAGCCCAATTTAGTAACTTGTCCAACGACTAAAACCTGTGCTCCGGCACCCAATGCCATTATTACAATAACACCAGCCACGCCAATAACAATACCCAGTATGGTTAAAAACGACCTACCTTTGCGAGCCAAAAGAGTACGGAACACTAATTTTATTGTGGCTAAAAAATTCATTTAGTCTAAAGTGAGTGCTAAGAAATCAGTATTAAGATTAGCAAATTTATTTCATAATTCTATTTAACCAGCTCTCTATCATCACTGGCTATTGTTCTATTTTTTACCTTTTCGTCGCTTACCAAAAGCCCATCTTTCAAACGTATAATTCTTTTTGCGTGATTGGCCGTGTCCATTTCATGAGTAACCAAAATTATAGTTCTGCCTTCATTATTAAGTCTTTGCAAAATACCCATAACAGCATTACCGCTCTTACTATCTAAGTTACCGGTTGGTTCGTCCGCAAAAATTACTGCCGGATCACAAACTAAAGCCCGAGCTATGGCAACACGCTGTTTTTCACCACCGGAAATTTGATTGGTATAAAATTCTAATCTATGTCCCAGCCCCACTGCTTCCAAAGCAGCTTTAGCCAACTTGTCATGATCTTTCTTCTTACTATATATAAGTGGAAGCTTTACGTTGTCTAAAACTGTAGTTCGAGCAAGCAAATTAAAAGCTTGAAACACAAAACCTATGCGTTCATTTCTAAGCTCGGCCAAATACTCATCTTCAAAACTTTTTGTGTCTTGCCCCTCAAAAAAGTACTCACCTCCGGTTAGCCTGTCTAAAAAACTTAAAATATGCATTAAGGTGGATTTACCGCTACCGGAAGGGCCCATAATTGCCACAAACTCTCCTTTTTCAACATTAAAAGTCATGCCGTGCAAAACCTGCGTAACGACGTCTTCGTTTATATAGTCTTTCTTTAAATCTTTGATTTGAATTAAACTCATTAAGTTAAAATATAATATGTAAATATACCCGTATTATAGCTTAAAATCACTAATTTGCCCAAAAAAACCGGAGTAAATATACTCCGGTCGCTAAAGTAGTACTACGTGCCCGCTTTAGCTCGGGCTAAATCCACGGCAAGCTATCCATATCCCAAGCAACGTTCATGGGAAACCTCCTTTCTTATCACTCTTCGGCCAATAACCATTACGATACCGAGTCCGATTTCCCATCCAACTGCTGAATAGGACCGATAATTTTTGACTTCGCAGCAAAATACTGCATAGTTGCTTGCTGGATAGTAAAGCCACACTTTCGGCAAATTAGCCTGTCACCAGACTCTTGCAGTTGCACGTCCTGACAATTGACGCACACACCTTCCATTTGTCACCCCCTGCCAAGATTTATCACAAACAAAAACTCCCGGGGCTTGAGCCCTGGGAGTTTAAAGTCAAGCCGTTTGCTTAACTCAAAATTTCCAGCCTCAAGCGCCTGGGGGTAAAATAAAACCAAAAATTTTGAGTCAAATTATTCATTTCCGTAATTATAGCAATTATATTCACTCTGTCAAACTCGCTATCTTACATACCCTGCTCTTCCTTGGGCACAACCACAGAATAAATAGTCGGCATGGCCAAATTCATACTTTCCTTTAAAGTCATTTTTTCAGCCCTCAAAGAAAATTCCTGGTACAAATCTTTACCTTTTAAATATAAATCCATAGCAGAAACTAAGCCCTCAAACACCAAAGTGCTTTCACCAAAATTCTTTGTTGGAACAGGCTTCACTTTTAAAGCCAACTCTTTTTCACCCATTTCTTCGAGCATACTTATAAACTTGCTTTTAACATTACTTAACCAAGTTGTCTGAGTAAAACCACCCACACACGCAAAACCAGTCAATAAAAAGACTACAAAATACAAAGGACTAGAAGGATAAATTTTTCTTGCCTTAAGTAAACCAATTATATCTTCCGGCAAAACCTTTAAAGGCTCTCTACGACCTTTTGCATCTATACCCCAAAACATATATGTATGTTCTTCATGTAAATATTTTTTCCACAAAGACTGGCCCTTTTCCGAAAAAACTAACCTAGTCAAAATATGATTAGGATTTTTAAAAACCTCCAACAAATAATCGGCTGCCACACTTTCAACGGGCAAAAAAATAGTTTTGGGAGCTGAGGGAAAAACTTTCTGCCAAAATACATTACTTGCCTTGCAGGCCTGGAGAGAAAAACTTAACAAGTCAGTATCTACTAAAAAAGCTTCGGCGAACCTTCTTCCCAATTCCCCATGCTTTTCTTTAAATTTTTTTATATCTTCCGCTTTTTTTGAAGGGGCGTAAAAAACCGGCTGGGTTTTTAGCCTGTCTGGGAAAAACGAAAAGCGCCTCTGCTCACTATTTTCGTGAAATATAACCGAACCAGACCAAGACGAAGTATTGTTTAGCGACACACTTTCGCAAGAAAACAACACCGCAAATTCATGGGTATTAAAGTGCAAAGTATAAATAACATCGGCGTTCAAAAAAATAGGATGCCCCCACAAACCCAAATGCCCGACAGTAGAAACCAAAGGGTTGGCCCGCAATTGCTCAATGCATTTTTTTGCAAGATCGGGCCCATACAAATTCTGTAGCCATTTTTCAACAATTTTCAAAAACACAGCATCGGGTTCAGCCTTTGAAAGCTCCCAGCCTTCCTGTATATATTTTTTTAAGGACCAGTCGCCAAAATTTTCTTCTATTTCTCTTAATACTGGTCTTTTATTGAACACCGCCTCCCTCATACGGTCTAGATTTCGAGAGTCTGTCATAAGGAATAATATTATAGAACAAAGACTTTGGGCTGTGTAGATATTAAGGCAAGTTTAATAATTTTGGCTATAAATAAGCACACAAAATACAAAGCCATTTGCAAAGGGCCGTCCTATTTTAAGAGGACAGCCATTTGCTTAAGTCACGTTTTATCTGTCGGCTTCGATCAAGCCGCCAAGACAAAATTAATATCCCAAACTGTGGAATTTTAATTTTGGTGGGTTCGGTGGGTATCCTTTTTCCCCCGAACTTTCCACCACTCGCAAGCTCGTGGTACCGGAAAGCTCTCCTCCAAAAGCCGGCAAAAATCATTGGTTAGTGGGGATCGGTCACCTCACGCTACTCTCCTCATCCCTTCGGGAATCGTCGAGTGACGCTGCGGCGACCCCCGCCACTATTGAAAGCTGCGCTCGCTCGCTTTCAATTCCCGCCTAAAGGCGGGACCATTCCTTTTCGATCCCCTACCACCAAAAGAAGTCATGCAATTGAATTGCATGACTTCTTTTGGTGGGTTCGGTGGGGATCGAACCCACGACAAACGGCTTAAAAGGCCGCTGCTCTACCAACTGAGCTACGAACCCACATATATGTATTTCCTAGCTATTTTACATAATTATAGCTTTTTTAGCAAGAGTTAAGCGTTGTCCACAAATAATTTGGTAAATAAATTAAATTATGGTATATTTATATAAAAGTATGTTACAAAAATATAAAAATAAAAATTCTGGCTTTACCTTAATAGAAATTTTAGTAGTTGTTGCAATTATTGCGCTTTTAAGTTCCATAGCTCTCATAGGCCTTATGTCGGCCAGGGAAAAATCCCGAAACGTTAAAAGACTAGGGGACATGACCCAAATGAATACGGCTTTAGAATTATATAATGCACAAAATAAAGGCTACCCTCCTTCTGTTAACGGAGTACCGCAAGGCATGACACCTACATTCCTAACAGGATTACCCCGCTCCCCTATTCCTCCCGACGGATTTTGTGACATTACCAGCAATCCTGCAGGCCTTCCATCTAACGATTATTATTACACTCCCACGGGAACCTCAAGTCTTATAAACGGTGTAACTGTATGGTCAGACTACATTTATTACTTTTGTCTAGGCGGCCAAACCGGCAACTTTGGCCCTGGGCTTAGAATACTTACACCAAAAGGTGTCAGATAAACTTCATCTAAAACCGCCTTCTTCTAATTTAGGAGGCGGTTTTTTGACAAAATCGGCAAATAGCTTAAACTACCTATAAATAATTATTTTCCTTAAATATATGAAAAATAAGCAAAATCTAGTTATAAGCGCAGTTATAGTAGTTGCTTTAATAGCAGCTTGGCAATTAGGTAAAACCCCAACCACAAGCACCAGGCAAAATAATCAGTCAGATAAAAATATAGAGCAAACAAATTCTGCTTCTGAAAAATCAGACCCCAAAGAAAACAATAACAAAAAAACTTGGACAGGAAGCTTAAAAGCTTCTGACAACCTAAGTAAGGGCGTGTATATATTAAACGTCGAAGGCAAAAATATTTATATAAAAACCAGCAGAGACTACTCCTCCCTTTTAGACAAACAAGTTATGGTTACCTACGAAGGAACCCTAGAGAGCTTTAAACTAGGCGACATAACAGCAAAGTAACTTAAAAAGACTAGGGTATTATATATTTTTGGGAATTTAGCATTTTGCAGCCTACAATGTTATTAGAATCTTTTAAAACAAACTGGGATTTTGAACTTCTCGATACAGGCGACGGTTACCGCCTTGAAAAATGGGGAGACGTGATTTTAACGCGGCCTGACCCACAAATAATATGGCCCAAAAGCTTACCCGAGGAAGAATGGCAAAAATCCTGGGCAATTTTCAAGGCAGGGGGAAAAGACGAAAAAGGTCAGTGGGAAATAAAAAAAACCCTTCCTAAGCCTTGGCATATAAAATTTCAAAACGTTAAATTACTCCCCAAGCTTTCCCCGTTTAAACATACCGGTATTTTTGCCGAACAGGCGGCACAATGGGAATGGATGCTCAAGCAAATTTCAAACCCTCTCCCAAAGCCAAAAATACTAAATTTGTTTGCATACACCGGCGGCGCCACTATGGTTTTAGCAAAAGCAGGCTGCCAAGTAACACACGTAGACGCGTCTAAGCCCTCCATAACCTGGGCAAATGAAAATTACACTTTAAATAACCTACCAAAGGACTCGGTAAGATGGATGCTAGACGACGCGGTCAAGTTCGTTAAACGTGAACTGAAACGCGGAGCGAGCTACGACGGCATTATTATGGATCCTCCAGCTTTTGGGCATTCCCCTTCCGGCAAAACTTGGAAATTTAACAACGATATTCCAGGCTTGCTAACCGACTGCATAAACCTGCTTACTCCAAGTGCCCTATTCTTGCTTATAAATGCATACGCCACCAACTCGTCCGCCCTTGCATTACAAAACTTACTGGAAGACAAAATAAAAAACCGACCCGGAAAGGTCGAGTTTGGTGAATTGTGTTTAGAACAAAAATCTAGCCGCAAAATATCTACGGGAATATTTACCCGCTGGTCTGCGGAAGGAAAATAACAAAGTTAAATTATTTCAAACCTCGTACCCTAATCAAGAATTCATAATTCCAGCTTTTTGGTTCTATTTTGACGGCTCTAAATACGACATAGCATGATTATAAATTTCGTCCAAGCTCAAAGCCCCTTTAGCCAAAAACTCTTTAACTCCTTTTTGTAAAAAAGCTTCCCTTAAATCCGGTTTGTCCAAGTTAGTTAAAATTACCACAGGCACGTCAGCCAAACCAGGCTGGCCTTTTAAATATTCCAAAATTTGCATACTGCCATCTTCAGTGGTCAATAGTAAATCTAACAATACTAGTTCAGGAGTAAAACTCTTTAAAATTTCTAGTGTTTCTTCTGCGGTACGGGCTGTCTTTACCGAAACATCGAAACTCGAAAAACGTTTTTCCAAAGTATTTAAAATTAGCTTATCGTCGTCTACTATTAAAATTGAATGCTTCATAAATTTATATTTCCGAGCTATCACCTACAAATTTTCCCAGGGCTACCAAATATACAACTGGCAAAACCAGCCAAACAAAGGCAGATGAAGGATGTAAAAATATAGTTCTAATAAGCAAACTAAAGCTTTCTTGCACACCTGCAGGCAAGAGACCCAAGACTATGTTTATAAGCAGCCCAACCTGCAAAAATGCAAAAAATAATCCAAAGAACATGGAACTCATATGCCTGTGATCAGCCGAAGTTTTAAAAACAAACCTACCCAAAAGTAAAAACAAGACCAGAAAAATAGCAACAAAAGCAGACAACTGCTGAAGAGAAGCTAAAGCGCTAGGTAATCTTTGAGAAAAAGTTTCAGCTAAAAACGGTGCCTCCAAAACCAACAATTTTGCCATATAAACCGATATTAATATGTTTATTATCCTTCCGCGCCCCGCCGCAAAAGCATAAAAAACGCTAGCCAAAACCCAGGCACCTAAAATAAACAAATCCCAAGTTGGGGTTTGCCAATTAAAACTCTTAACTAAATTCAAAATTTCTGACAAAATTTTATTTTAATGGACTTTTAAGCTAACTGTATTATACCATAAAATCCTTAAAATAAAAACAAAAATTAAACAGTCTATAGATTACCCTTTATGCTTTCCCAAAAACCTTTGTCTACTTCCACTACCTCACCCCTTTCGTCTGCAAGTTTTTTTAGGAGCTCCTTCTCTTTCTTAGAAAGCTTTTGAGGTACGATAACGCGCGCAGTCAATAACAAGTCACCTCTTCGTTCGGCATTTACATAAGGCACGCCTTTTTCCTTTACCTTAAACACTGTTGCACTCTGCGTTCCTGAAGGCACCTTAAGCTCAATATCACCATCTAAAGTTTTAACCAATATTTTTGCCCCCAACGCGGCTTGGGTAAAACTTATTGGGAGATCCTTATGCAAATTAAATCCGTCTCGAGTAAATTCTTTACTAGGTTTTACATTTATGAACAAATACAAATCTCCTGGGCTCGACCCTCTATATCCAGCCTCCCCCTCCCCCATTACTCTAACCCTCTGTCCGTTATCTATTCCAGCAGGAATTTTAACCGAAATTGTTTTATCTTGTCGCTTTAAACCATTGCCTCCGCAAGCCTGACACGCTATTTCAGGAACCTTTCCAGTACCTTCGCATCTTTCACAAACAGTTCTGGATTGTACGGTTCCAAAAATAGTCCTACGCGCTGCCACTACTTGACCCGAACCTTTACAAATAGCACACGTAATAAGCTTGCTTCCTTCAGAAGCCCCCGACCCTTCACATACTATACATGTATCCTTTTTTTCCAATGTAACAGTTTTTTCCACACCAAAAACAGCTTCCTCAAACGCAATACTTAAAGACATTTCTAAATCTATTCCACGATTCCTGCGCGAAGTAGCCTCTTGCCTTCCACCAAAAAAATCACTAAAAATATCGCCCAAGTCATCGCCAAACCCCCACGAACCGCTTCCACCGCTAAAATCAAAACCTTCAAATGGACTTTGTCCATTTGAAGCACGCGCCTGAGAGGCTGCTTCCCAGTTGCTGCCATACGTATCGTAGGCCTTCCTTTTCTGGTCATCTCCCAATACCTGATACGCTTCATTTATCTCTTTAAATTTATCTGCGTTACCATTGCCCTTGTCAGGATGAAACTCATGGGCCTTTTTTCTAAAAGCTCGCTTAATTTCCTCCTGAGAAGCACCTTTGGGGACCCCTAAACTTTGATAAAAATCTTTTGTCATATGGTAAGACGCCAATATACAAACCTTACGCGAATGATGCGAATACCAGCGACATTCGCATGAATTTATAATTTTGCGTCGCTTTATTTAAAATCTATTTTATGGTCTGGTCTAACTTCCAATTGAATAGTCCCAAACTCTTCCTCATACTTTTTTAAGTTTTCTTCCATCGCCCTCAACATCCTTTTAAAATGAGACGGCGACAAAACTATGCGGGCAGAAAGACTTCCTGCTGGCGGAACAACGGTAAAGAAATCTATAACAAACTCTTCGCCAGTATGAACGATTTGCGCCTGATTAGCATATATACCTTTTAAAGACTCGGGACTAGCCTGAACAGGGATACTTTTTTGCTCTGAATTTTGCATTTTATTTTCCTTATTAATTACCCTACTACTTAAACATACCTGCAATTACACCAGCCTGTTCAATTTCAGAATCACAATAAGCCGAAGGAAGTACGCTAGCATTAAATAAAACAGCTCGCCCTGGTTTTTGAACATCTGACTGCATAATACAATTGGCATTTTTATGCTCAGTCAAACCAATCTGCAACCCAAATTGGTTAAGCATTGCTCCTGCCATATACTCCCTAAGCGCTTGTCTATATTCCGCGGTTAACTCCTTCAAAACCTTGTCGGAAACCAATATCCCGAAATCCTTAAACGCCTTTGCCGGACCTTCTGCCGAGCCTTCAAAATCACCTGCATAAATAACAAACAAACTACCTTGATTGTAGCGCTTATGTCTCCTATATTTGGAAGATAACTCGTCCAACTGGCTCGCATTTACAAATTTGCTATCAAAAGTATCGACATTTACTAGAATAGTTTTTTTACCGGTTATCCTTTCGACCTCCAAAACAAACTTTCTTAATGCTTCTTCATTTGCTTCAAAACCACGAGCAACTAAGACCTCCACCACAATGGAGTCTGTGGAAAAATATTGACCACGAGCATCACCCACATTATCTAAACCAAGACTCCAGCGCCAAAAGTCAGACTTGCCCAAACTGTACCGGTTTGTCTGGTTAAAATAACTACCCTTTGGCCCCATGGCTTCGTAGCGCAAATATCCGAACGTACTACCAATAACCAGTATTATAAGCAGAGCAAAAATTTTGTAGGACATATAGTGAGTAACGCGTTTCCCAATTCAAAATATTGAATTTTAAAATTGAGGTTTTATTTTAATTTCAATTTTATATTTGGCGCCTACTTAACTTCTTTATATTCAGCGTCCACTGCCCCCTGCTGACCTGCCTGGGGGGTATCCCCACCGTTTGGAGCCTGGCTGCTTTCGCCCTGTGGCTGCTCGGAAACTTTTTCTGCGCCTGCCTGTGAATACATAGCCGCGCCGACTTTCTGAATAGCGGAAGATAATTCGTCCATAGCTTTCTTTATTGCCTCAATATCCTCTTTATCTTTTACATCTTTTAAAGCTTTAATTTTTTCTTCTACCAAAGCCTTGTCTTCAGCTTTAGCTTTATCACCAGCATCCTTTATAGTCTTTTCAGAAACGGCTATTAAGGTATCTGCCTGATTTCGAGTATCAACAGTTTCTTTTCTTTTTCTGTCTTCTTCCGCATGTGCCTCTGCCTCTTTTTTCATTCTTTCAATCTCATCCTTATTTAAATTAGAAGAGCCTTGAATAGTGATTTTATTTTCCTTACTAGTTGCTTTATCTTTTGCCTTTACAGTCAAAATGCCGTTAGCGTCTATATCAAAAGTAACTTCTACTTGGGGAACCCCTCTAGGAGCTGGTGGTATACCATCGAGTATAAAATGTCCTAAAGACTTATTATCCTTAGCGAACTCACGCTCACCCTGCAGCACATGAACTTCAACCGAAGTTTGATTGTCCGCAGCTGTAGAAAACACCTGGGACTTTGAAGTCGGTATAGTTGTATTTCTGTCTATTAAAGCCGTGCGAACTCCACCCAAAGTTTCAAGACCTAGGGTTAAAGGAGTAACATCTAATAACAAAATTTCCTTGCCCTGGACATCTCCGCCCAAAATTCCAGCCTGTACAGCCGCACCTTTAGCAACAGCTTCCATGGGATCCACCCCACGTTCAATCTGCTTGCCTATAAACTCTTCTACAAACTTTTGCACGGCAGGCATCCGGGTAGGTCCGCCTATTAGAATAATTTTATCTATATTTTGAGGAGTAAGTTTTGCATCTGACAAGGCCTGCGTTACAGGTGCCCGCATTCTTTCTACAATAGGCTTAACCAACTCTTCCAACTTTGCCCGAGTAATTTTAGTTTGCAAATGTTTAGGACCGGAAGCGTCTGCAGTAATAAACGGCAAATTAAGATCAGTCTCCATAGTGGTAGAAAGTTCTATTTTAGCCTTTTCCGCAGATTCCCTTACGCGATTCATCGCCATTTTATCGGAAGTAATATCTACACCATTCTGAGTTTTAAATTCTGTTGTTATAAAATTAATTAAAGCAGCATCCATATCCTTACCACCCAACTGAGTGTCACCACTGGTGGACAGCACTTCAAAAGTCGCCTGGCCATCATGCTCGCCAAAGTCCATTATGGTTACATCCAAAGTTCCCCCACCAAGGTCAAAAACTAAAATCTTTTGATCCTTACCAGTTTTATCGAGGCCATAGGCAAAAGCCGCAGCTGTCGGCTCATTTATAACACGCACAACTTCAAGACCGGCTATTTCACCTGCGTTTTTTGTTGCCTGTCTTTGTGTATCATCGAAATAAGCCGGAACAGTTATAACAGCCTTAGCAACAGGTTCTCCTAAAAAACTTTCCGCATCTTTTTTTATTTTCTGCAAAATGAAAGCGGAAATCTGCTCCGGACTGTACTCTTTACCGTTTATGTTATAACGGAAATTTGTACCCATTTTACGCTTCGCTTCGTAAATCGTTCCCTCTGGGTTTGTAATTGCTTGGCGCCTAGCCGGCTCACCAACCAAAAGCTGCCCTTCTTTGGTAAAGGCCACATACGAAGGAAATGCCTTACCACCTAGAGAAGTTCCTTCAGCAGCCGGAATCATAACCGGACTTGCTCCCTGCATAACAGAAGCGGCGCTATTACTTGTACCTAAATCTATTCCAATAATTTTTGCCATAAAATTTTCCTTTTACAGACCAATGAATTTACACGAATCTACAGATTCTATTTTTCATAGGTCTAATTAAAATCAATTTGTATACTTATAGTTATTAATTTAAATTTTAAACTCCATGAGGTTACTTTATAATTCTTCCACTTCCATTTCCCTAAACTCGTTTAAAGACTTTCCTATTATATTTTTACTTGAAAGCATTTTTTTAAAAACTACAAATTCACTTTCGTACTTCTCGTCCAATCTCACAAAAACATTGCCTTCGCTATTATCAGCCTGTCTTTCGACGTGCAAAATTATTTTGCGTTTATTTAAAATTTTACTGGTTATAATACAATCGTCATAACTGAGCACTTTTATGCTCTTTGGCTTATCTTCCCATTCCATTATCTCTCCCACCAAAAACATATCTTTCACTTTCATAACGTTTCCCTTTAAGTCCGTCTCGTTCCCGTAAAGGCGGAAGATTAATTAAAAAATTTTACTAATTTATTCACCACTTTCAATAGTCTTCTTGAATATTGTTACTTGCGTTGGCCTTATAACTTTTCCGTTCAACTCAAACCCTGTCTGCATCTCCTCCGCAATCATTCCATCTGCTTCACCTTCAATTTCCTTTATAGCCTCGTGAAAATGCGGGTCAAACTTTTTACCAACTGCTTCAATTTTCTTAACACCCAGTTCGCCCAACGCCTGGTCAAGCTGCATAAGAATTCCTTTTATTCCCACCTGCCAATTCTCATAAGCCTTACTAAACTCTTTTGTTTCCTCACTGCCCACCGTCCACTGCCCACTAACAACCGGTATATGCTTTAAAGCTTTAGCCAAAGTATCCAGGGTCGGAAGCAATTTTACTACCGTGACCTCTTTAGCAAACTCCAACATTTCCCTATTTTCCCTTTCCTTTTGCTTTTTATAGTTCTCAAAATCCGCCTGTGCCCGGCGCCAACCATTCATGGCTTTTTCAAGCTCATCCTTTAAATTCTTTTGATCTGAACCTTCTTCATTTTGCTGTTCTTCGTCGGACATATGTCGAAATTTAAATATTAAATATTAAAATGACAATTCCAAATTAAAATTCTTAATTTTACTTTGTCATTTTCAGCTTTGACCCGCCTGCCAACTTCTGACTCTACTAATAAAGTTTACTGATAAATATCAATATTGCTTTCTATAAGTCATTACAAGTTGCGGGCAGGTTTTTATCTTTGAATTAATGTTATTAGTATTATCCCCATTCCACCACCTAAAAGTTTACTAATATACTCCAACAAACTCATATTTTTCTCGTATTTCATACTCTTTGGACCCACAACACCAATTACTCCTTTTTTTCCCGAAGGAAGTTCGAGTCCCGACACAACCATGGAATAGTCACTATGTTTAGAAAGGGTTATTTCCTTGCCAATCTTTGCCTCCGGACCCTTGCCTGCGTAATCAGATATCATTTGTTCGGCATGCTCGTCTATATTATCGAAAAACTTGGCTATCTCTCTTGCGTCTTCGTTAGGCAAACTGGAATTTTCCAATATATTGGAGATACCCATGGTAGACACCTCATCCGGGAAAAGTGCAAAAGAGGCGGCTCCAGAATTTTCAGACAACAACTTGGCAAGTCGCCTGCCCATTTCCATATGGGCCATTTGAAGTTTGAGTAATTCTTTTTTTAACCTATCCTGCTCTTGAAGAGTTAATTTAACCTTGTCCATTAACTGGTTTACAAAATAACGAAAACCCAAATCAGTAGGTACGCGTCCCGCGGAAGTGTGGGGCTGGTTAATATAGCCCTGCCTCTCCAAAATTTGCATTTCATTTCTTATTGACGGAGCGCTAATACCAAAGTCATATTTATGAGCCAAATCCCCGCTACCTACAGGCTCACAGGTATCGCAATGCTCCTTGACTATAGCGGCAAGTATTTTAGCTTGGCGTGCCGTAAGATCAGTTTGATTTAAATTTTCCATAACTTATTTAAAACACCTGTTACTTTGCTCTAACATAAAAAACTTCGGCCATGCTTTCAAAATATTAAAATTTCACCCACTATTTTAAACTAATATGATTCTACTATTATCACTCCCAAGTGTCAAGTGATAACACCCTATACCAAACCGCTTAAAATACTTAATGAATTCACAATTAAACTGTAGCGCCCTTATTGAAAAATTTAGCATATTGTTGCTAATTTTTTTTTAATGTATCGATTCTAAAATGGTTTATAGGACGCTTTGAAAATATACTCCAATATAAAGAAAGCCCTCTTATAAACATAATGAAGTTAAAATCACCCACAGGGATGGTTGTTGCCCTTTCAATTTTAGCCCTGCTCCTAAGCCTGCTTGTTTTCGCTTACGTGGCGCAAAAGCAAGATGGGACCATTTTTTCCGAGCGGGCTATGCTTGACGGTATCTGGCAAAACTACAAAAAAGAATATTTGGAAGCTGAAACATTCAGGGCGCTCGACAAGCAGCAGAATAATATCACCACTTCAGAAGGACAAAGCTATAGCATGCTACGGGCAGTATGGATGGACGACAAAGAGACTTTTGACAAAAGCTGGCAATGGACAAAAGACAACCTGGACAGGCCAGACGACCGGCTGTTTTCTTGGTTGTTTGGCGAAAGACCAGATGGAAGCTATGGAATACTAACCGACAGAGGCGGAGAAAATTCAGCTTCAGATGCCGACAGTGATATTGCCCTGGCTTTGATATTTGCAGCAGCAAAATGGCAACAACAAAGTTATTTGGCAGATGCAAAAGCTATTGTTTCAGACATATGGGAACATGAAATTATTGAAATTCAAGGTAAGCCATATCTAGCAGCGAACAATTTAGAAAAATTTGCCGAAAGCGAAATACTTATAAACCCGTCCTACTTATCCCCCTATGCCTATAGGATTTTCTCAAATATTAACCCTGAAAATAACTGGGAGGGAGTAATTGACAGCTCATATGAAATTCTAGAAAAAAGTTCGGTAGCAAATTTAGACAAAGATTTTAGCGCAGGTCTAGTCCCAGATTGGGTAGCCATAGACCGTTTTACGGGAGAACTAAATAGGCCTCAAAATCCTAGCTTAACTACCAATTATAGTTTTGACGCATTTCGAACTCCCTGGCGACTTGCCTTAGATTTTGTCTGGTATAAAGAAGAGCGGGCAAAGAAAATTCTTGAATTATTTAAATTCCTAGAGCAAGAACTGCAAGAAAAATCGCTTTTATATTCATCATATTCACATGACGGTATAGTGCTTTTGCAAACAGAAAGCCCGGCAGCTTATGGCGGAAATTTAGGTTATTTTTTTATCATAACGCCAATACAGGCAAGTAACTATGCAAAAAATAAATTAGAAAGTTTATACAACCCTGACACTTACAATTGGAAGGAAAAATTAGGCTACTACGATTCCAATTGGGCCTGGTTTGGGCTTGGCCTCTACTACGGACAGCTAAATAACTTAACGGAAAATTTACCCTAAAGATCCATACTTATGGAAATACTAAAGAAACGTGATGAAATAAAAGATTTTTTAAAAATCCCCAAAATAAGTAGGTTTATTGTTTTTCTTCATGCCGGACTAGCTATTTATTATTCGTGGGCGTTAGCATTTTGGTTCCCATCCGAAAATCCCATACTTTTTGCCCTCCTTTTAATAGGAGAGATCTTTCACTTATGGCAAGCTCTTACTTATGGCTACACTGTTTGGTATCTAAACGATACAAACCAGACAAGACTAGTGACTACCGCTCCCAAGGAAGCGCTTTTTTTTCCAGCCGTCGATGTGTTTATTACAGTCGCAGGCGAACCTCTTGAAATTGTGGAAGAAACAATACAAGCAGCAATTAAAATAGATTATCCGAAATTTAAAGTCTTTCTTTTAAATGACGGCTATATTCTAAAAAAAGAAAACTGGAAAAATACAATTAGTCTAGCTGCAAAATATAAAATTCGCTGCATAACCAGAAAATTTAGTGGCGGCGCAAAGGCCGGAAACATAAACAATGCGCTAAAATTAACCAAAAGCCCTTTGGTGGCCATTTTAGATGCCGACCACATTCCGCACGAGGACTTCCTTAAAAAAACTGTCCCTCATTTTTATGACGAAAAGGTTGGATTTGTCCAATCCCCACAATTTTATCGCAACCACGATTTAAACGAAGTCACCCGAGCTGCCTGGGAACAACAAGCGGTATTCTTTGGGGCAATATCCATAAGCAAAAACCAAACCAATTCAGCCACAATGTGCGGCACCAATATGGTTATTAAGCGCGACGCACTACTTTCGGTGGGAGGCATATGCCAAACCAATATTGCGGAAGATTTTCTAACCGGACTTTTCATGCACGAAAAAGGCTGGAAGTCAGTATACGTACCGGAGGTATTGGCGGAAGGGCTGGCACCCGAAGACATAATGTCCTTTTCTAAACAACACTTCCGCTGGGCGAGAGGCAGCCTGGAAGTCATATTTACTTATAACCCGATATGGAGACACGGTTTAAGTTTTAAGCAAAAACTACAATACCTATCTTCTGCAAGCTATTTTTTATCTGGTGTTGTGGTTTTACTAAACGCAGCTCTACCAATTTTCGTCCTCTTTACTGGTATGCGGCCTCTGGAAATGACCACCATGGACTTGCTGGCAATTTTTTTGCCTTACATGGTACTTACCATATATGTACTACAAGTTTCCACTAACTACTCAGTAAGTTTTCGGGCAATCGCTTTTGCTGTGTCCAGCTTCTGGATACAAGTTAAAGCCTTAAACGCCGTTATTTGTGGACAGAAAAGCAAATTCAGCGTAACTTCCAAAAAAAAGCTGGAAGGAAACTTCCTTTCCGTAATCATCCCTCATCTGACTTATGTTTGCTTAGCCATCTGGTCAATTTACACAGGCATAAGCCGTGAAGGATGGTCTGCTTCGGTAATGAGTAATGTAGCGTGGATATTTTTTAACCTAAGCATGTTCGCACCTTTCATAGCAGCAGCACTGCCCAAATTTAACTTCTTTGAAAAACCTATAGAGCAGCTGAAAACCGCTGCCTAAATTTAATACCTTATGCACGAAAAGTCTAACGCCTCAAAAGCAGCAAGCACGCAATTATACGACCTGATATTTTTAAGCCTCCTGATGATTTTAGCTACCGCAATTTCGGCTTACTTTCTCCTACACCAAAGCATACGCCTGGACGAGTCACAAAGTCTCTGGCAAAGCAGTCGCTCCTTAAAAGGGCTTATAAAAACCATCTCCCAAGATGTACACATGCCTTTATATTCGGTACTCCTACATTTATGGCAGCGCTTAGTAGGTAACTCAATAGAAACAGCTAGAATACCCTCGTTATTTTTCTTTCTGCTTTCTATACCTGCTTTATATTCATTAGGCAAGCAAGCCTTCCAAAAAAATATCGCTCGCTTTGCCTGCTTACTTTTTTCACTATCCCCCTTTATAAGCTGGTACGGAAACGAAACAAGAATGTACAGCCTTCTTACCTTGCTGACCATTTTAAACCAGATCAGTTTCTTAAAACTAATAAGCAGCCTACAAAATAACCAGAACCATAGAATACTTTGGGCTTATTTTAGTCTGACCACCATCTTAGGAATATACACGCATTATTTTTTTTGGCTGGTTTTAACAACTCAATTTTTTTATCTTCTACTGACACACAAAAATTTATTAAAAAAATACTTTAATACTTTTATACTGATGCTAGGAATAATTTTATGCTCATTTGTCCCCTGGGTTTTACAAGTATTAAAAGTTGGCTTCTTTTCCAACACCACACCTCTCATAAATCTTCCAACTTATCTAAATCTTTTTAATAGTTTTACTCAATTTATTTTTGGCTTTCAAGCAGAAAAAATAAATACAATCATACTGTCTTTATGGCCAATAACAGTATTAATGCTGTTCTTTTACCTGCAAAAAAATAACCGTCTAGACAAAAACGCTTTATATTTTTTACTAACCGCTTTTTTACCTCCCTTACTTATTTTTCTTATCAGCATAACAATTCGCCCCATTTTTGTTACCAGATACTTTATCTTCACCGTGCCCAGTTTGTTTTTATTTCTTAGCTGGCTTATATATGCCTACAGTAAAACTGTCTCCTATTTGCTCAAAACAACATTTGTATCAGCCATGATTTGCACGCTCTACTTACAAAATGTTTTACCCAACGCTCCCATTAAAGAAAACTATCGTGCAGCCGCCTCCTACTTATCCTCCCAGTCTTCAAACCAAGATCTAATTGCAATTTCCGCCCCCTTCACCATATACCCCATAGAGTACTACTACCAAGGTCCGGCGAAACTCGTGACAATCCCTTCCTGGAACCGATACGAAATAGGTCCGGTGCCTGAATTCTCGTTGGAAAATTTAAACTCGGAAAGCAAAAATTTTGAGAAAGTTTACCAAAAAGTCTGGCTTGTGCTTTCGTACGACCAAGGTGAGGAAGCAGAAATAAAAAAATATTTTGATGAAAAATATCATAAAGTCGATGAACTCGTAATTTCAAACGGCCTCCGTTTATATGCCTACAAGCTCAGATACGACCCCCCAGTTTCCATACAATAAAGACGCGGTTATTTTGACAATTTTGCCAACCCTAATGCATATTCAGGCCAAAATACTCCCGGCCCTGGCCCACCGTTACAACTCCCATCACTTTCTCCGGGAGGCTTTATCCAAAGATATGCATCTATACGCTCCTTACCAGTATTTAATGTCGGAACATTTCCAAGTGCCCTGCCGGAAGGATTACACCATTCGGAACCCAAAGCACCAAGGCCGTTTCTACCAGTATCAATTACAAAATGCTTTCCTCCCACATAACTAGAAATTTTTTGTCCATATTCTGCATTTAAGCCAGTTTCAATAAAATTTGAAACATTCAAGCTAAATCCGTCGGCAGACCCAATACCCGATCGCTTTAGTCTGTCCGCCATTTCACTCGCACTCACCCAATTTGGATGCCCCGCATCCAAATACACATTTGTTCCATATTTTGTTTTTAAAATTTCAACTGCTTTCTTTAAAATTTCATACCGGGTATTTTTCAGCTGAGCATCTAAACAATCCGAAAGCGCTAAAGCATCGGGCTCTAAAATTATAATCGATTTTCCGTTTAAACCACTTGAAAAATCTGTTACCCATTTTAAGTATTTTTCCGCACTAGAACTACCCCCTGCGGAAAACCCACCACAGTCACGAATAGGTATATTGTAAATAACAAGTACCGGAATTTTATTTTCAGTCTTGGCAGCAGTAACGATTTTTTCAACGTCTGCCTTTATATTTTTATTCCACTCCCCAAACCATACGGCGGTTGGCTGTTTTAACTTTTCCATATATTTTACATCTTGCCCCCTCTGAACTTTCCAACTACTCATAACCTCATCTAACATAATGCGCTTGGGTTCATATAAGCCCGAATCACCAGTTCGCGCACTTACCAAACCAACGGCTGGGGAAATAGACACAAGTGCAGAGCTATTTTGATTTTTCATCTGCTGTAAACTTAAAGAACTTTCTGCCTCCCCTATTTTCTTACCTTCGTAATCATAAGCTATAAAATTAATCCTGTAGGGTCCCAAGCCTTTCCAATTCCAACCACTAACATCTACAATCGCTTCTTTATGAGGATAGTCATGATAGCTATTATACATTTGGTTTAACTGGCCTCCATCAACCTGCCAAAACATATGATAAGTTTCTACAACGCGCCCTTGAACAACAGCCTTAAAAGGCTGCTGACCACTAACCTGCGCCATACGAACTGGCCACCAAATCTCAAGAGACTGCCAATCTGCTTCGACTTCAAAATTACGAAGGCCTCCCAAAACACTACCACTTACTACTAATACAACGAGTATTTTCACTCCTAAGCCGCACCTAAAAACATAACGTAAAATATTTATCATAAATAAAATGTATTACGAACCTCTTCTTAATTTTTTTATTAACACTACCCTCGTGTCCAAGTGTAACAAAACCACAATTTTATAACCATAAAGAAGCTTGTCACAATTCGTTATTATGACTTAGTTGCTAGCATTAAAATTTTTCTCCCCTTAATTTTATTTATTTTGCTTAAACAAAATCATAAACGTATAATTTCCCCAAAATAAACCCAGTTTCAAACTTAGTAACCGTGTGGTAAAATATAGTAACTTAATAAAATTCTATGAAAAATATTCTGTACCATTTATTATTTTTAGTATTTATATCGCTCATAAGCGGGTTTGTTTTACTTGGTCAGGCAGGGCAACTAGAACTTAACCAGGCGCTCGCAGTAAGCGGGGGTTTGGTACTCTATGCTTTAGCAATGGTTTTTGTCGGAGAAACCAAAGAAACAGACCAGCGCCAAAGTAACTTTAAAAATGTTTCTGCTAAAACAGGGCTCACTGCAGCAATAGCAGTCTTATGCTTAGGACTTATGTATCAAATGCTTTTTACCAACACAATTGACTGGTGGCTTATAGCAAGCTTGGTAGCTATAAATTTAACAAAGCTTATAACGCTAATTTTTTTAAACACCAACTCTAAGAGCCAGGTTTAATTACCGTTAAAGCATTTCCACCCTCCAAAACCACAAAGAATTTTTCATCTTCACAATCAAAATCAACAGCCTTGGAATGTAAATCCAAGGCTGTTTTAAAATTTAAAACTAACCCATTTTTCGCCCAAACTTGGAATTCCTTATCTTGTTCGTTAGTCGCTAAAAATATCCACCCAGACCTTTCAAATATTCCATTTACACTTGTATTTATATCCTGGCTAAAATCAGACAGTAAAGGCATAAAATTCAAATTGTTAAAAAAGTACAGCTGTTCGTATGCCCCGGCTACCAGCCCTGTCCTGCCGAAATACAGCTTGTCTCCTGCCAAATACAAAGCATTGCCGTGTAATATACCGCTTCCATTGGGAGAAAAATTCGAAACTTCAACAATATTCGCCGGGTCCGAAACATTTAGAACCCAAACTTGCTTAACAGAAGGCGTGGCCACGTAGGCATAATTTCCGCTAACTTTTATGCTATTTGCAGTAGTTCCAAGCTCAAAAGACCCTTCTGCCCTTGGTGCACTAGGGTCTGTAACATCTATAATGTAAAATTCTCGACTCTGCGATATTTCAGTGCCCAAGTAAATTCTTAAATTAGAATAATATAAACTCCTACCCGACGCAGCGCTTCCCGTAACATAGCTATAAACTAAAA
This sequence comes from Candidatus Doudnabacteria bacterium, assembly GCA_016788665.1. Lineage (GTDB taxonomy): Bacteria > Patescibacteriota > Doudnabacteria > UBA920 > UBA920 > JAEUSF01. Next base: position 78,107 of record JAEUSF010000002.1, read on the forward strand.
AGGGCTCAGAGGGGTTTGAAATATTTATTATTTGCAGCTGGCTAACTGTGCTCAAATTTACCACATACGCCAAATCACCCACCACCTTCACCCCACCCAAGCCCGGACCCGTATTTATAGAAGCAACCATGTGCGGATTTTCGGGCACAGAAATATCTACCACAAAAAAATCAGCGGACTGCAAAGTAGAAGAGTCGGCAGTTATATACGCAAACTTACCTTTTACATCTATGCCCGTAGCTTTTTCTCCCGTACCTAGAAATATTTGCCCGGGCAAAACCGTTGGACTAGTCCAATTTCCCTTGAGGCTCAACCCGCAAGCATCACCTTCCCTAAAAGCGTCTTTGTGTATGTACACAAAAAACATTTCTGTCACACCTTGAGGCCAGAACACCTGACTTACAACTTTTCGCGACCAATTATTTATATACTGGGCCGAAACATTAACCCGAAACACTTCTTTAATTATAGTTTTGTTTATAACAGCATTAAATTCGTTTTCAATTTCTGCTTTAGCAGCCTCCAATTCCGCCTGAGCTAATATAACCGCCTGCATATGAAGCTCTGAACGAAGCGCTAAAGACTGGTTTAAAAAAACCAAAGAAAAAACCGAAGCTGAAACTCCGGCAAGTAAAAATAACCCAACTATAGCTTCCAAGGATGCAAACCCTATTTTTCTTACAACAGGATTCGCCATAATTCTATTCTCCTATTATCTCAGCTTTCACCAAATACCTTTTTAAAGCGGTTCCTATGGGGTAAGAAGTTTGTAAGCTCAAAATTTTTCGACCTTCCGTATTTTGTGACAATACGGTTACATCGTCTGAATCAACAACACGCGTCTCATAAACTTTATACACGTACTCATATCCTTGCCTGTCAGTTATATTTATATAGTCCCCAATTTTAATCTCAGGCAACCTAGCAAACACACTCTTGAAATTTCCTTTTTTATACAAAAAATCCGACGAGTGCCCAAAAATGTAAACATTTCCAGCCAGACCCGCTTCTGCTGTCCCCATATAATGAACAACTCCGTTTTCCAAATTTTCCTGTAAGATTTTTTCTTCAGTCGAAGTTGCGTAAACTATAGGAGCTTGTATATTTAGCGTTGGTATTGCCAATAAATCAGGCTGTCCTTTTGGCCTAATGTTTTTAATGGGTAAATTACTTTCGTCGTAAGTCAAAAACACCTTAGGCCAAATAAGCGCCTTTATTTTTTCAGCAAAGTAACTTAAATTTAAAACCACAAACCCTAAAAGAACCGTGGAAAAAAATATTCCATAAGTCTTTTTCCAATTTCGAGGATTTGTTTTTTCAAACCACTTTTTTCTAACTTCCTGTTCCGACACAACAGAAACTTTCACACGGCTTCTCGGCAAACTTTTTACTTTTTTATTTGTTTTTTTTTCGCTCTGCTTCATACTAGTAAAAAACACCCTTAGACTTTGCTCAGGGTGTTTTTAGATTTAGTCGTTGAATTTTCTTCCAAACTTTCTGGCAGTTACAAACGAACCGGCCAAAACACCTAAATAGGCTAAAGCGGAAACAGGTCCCGTAACTGGCAAAGAGGTTGCCGCACCTTTTACTTCGCCCACAGGCATGGGAACAGGGAGGGAATTTAGGTTTGCTGGCATACTAGTGCTTACGCCCGCAACCTGACCTGAGCTAGAACCACCAGAACCACCCGAAGGCGGAGTTGGCACTCCACTACCTCCAGAAGAAGGGGCAGGGCCACCGCCGCTTCCACCACCCGAACCGCCGCCGCCACTACCGCCGCCGGAAGGAGGAGTCAGACTGAAGTGCGCATTAGCTACTAAATTACCGGTTATAACAAAAGTACAGATAGGATTATTGCTGCCTATGCATGGACCGGAAGTCCAGGTGTCAGCAAAAGTTGAACCCGAGTCAGGAGTTGCGGTTAAAGTAACCTCTGTACCAGAAACATAAGTTTGAGAACAATCCTCGCCGCAGTTTATGCCTTCATCTGAACTATTAACAGTACCGGTACCGTCACCATTTTTAGTAACAGTTAAAGTATATTCCGGATTTTCCAAGTCATCTACAGTTACAGTACAAGTTTTTTCCTCACCGTTGGAAACTGTGGAATTACAGTCAGCAGAATATGAGTAAGCATAGCCTCCGTCTGAAACCAAAGTCACACCATAAGCACCAGAGTTTATATTGCTAGTCACCCCTGCTTCGGAACCGACAAAAGTTGTTAAAACTGGAGAGGTAGCGGTCAAATTTACAGTAAAATCTGGAGCTGCTTTAGTGCCACTATTGTCATTGGTCACATTAACCACCACTTTAACTTTTCCAGGCTTTGAAGTGTTTGTAATAGTACAGGTAACGTCGTCACCAGAAGCCAAAGTTCCGCTGCAACCGCTATAACTTGCTTGGTATGCCGGCTCTTCGGTTTCGGTAATGTTAAAGCTACCTTCAATAGGGGTTAAAACTGTACCGGTTTCTTCACCAGGAAAGGTTTGCAAAAATATAGGCACGCCTGGCAAAGGAGGAATAACTACTGCGGTAATACTAAAGTTACCCGCAGTTTTACTGCCACCATTGTCATTTATAACGTGCTTAATAACGGTAATCGTACCGTTTCCCAGAAGAGGAGCGTCGTCGGCTTTTACATGGCTAAAGTAAGCAATTTGAGAAATAATTGCTACCGAAACAAACGTCTTGTATAAAAAAGATTTATATAAATTCATATTGTTTATGCAAATAATTTTTTAAGTTTTTTATTTTCCCAATTATAACATATATTTAACATCTTGACAAGACCCCTTAAAATAGGTATAATTTACAACACTATCCTAGCTAGGAGGATCCTCGAATGAGGAAACTTGTTCTCTGTTTGTTTCTCACGGTCGCTGCAAACGCAGCTACCGTAAACATCTACCCCACGCTCGACTGCACCGTCGGAGGCACTTCGGCAGCCACAACAGGGCTGTGTGCAAATCCCAACGGTCCGACCACAGTTGGGTTTGTTGTTGTAACCAACGACATGCTCAACCCCAGCGACCAGAACGACTGGGTCCAGGTCCTGGAGTTTCCGAATGCCGGTGGCGGCGTTGCCACCAACTTTCGACTCTACTCCGATCCGTTGACGTTTCCGAGCTTCGGCTCGGCGTCAACTACGGTGCCGTTTGCTACCCTATTTTCTGTATACAACCCCGCGCAGGGGTTTGTGTACAACATCTACAACCCGCCTACCAACGGGGGCGGTAATGTTCCCGAGTCCGGCACCATGCTTATGGTTGCCGGAGGACTCGCAGGAATTGTTGCAGTCCGCCGAAAGGGCTGACGAAACAACAACCAAAAGGCCGACGAACCTACCAGTTCGCCGGCCTATTTTTTTATTATTTTTAAACTATCTAGTTATACAAATAGGTCCTGTGCCAGCCAAAGCTGGTTCTACTGTCATTGCGCATACCGTAACCCTGCCACTTGTGTCTCTATACACAGAATAACCGGTATCATAATCATCGTCCGTCGCCCACGATGCGGTTGTCGGAGTAGTGGTGCTCGGGTCAAATGGCATAGAAGTTATATAAGTAGGAACCAAACATTCAGCAATGTCGTAATACGACTGATTGGTTTTTTCACCCATACGTACTGCCGTTACCTCACTCACAGCAGAACTTGGTATGTCGGTACAGCCACTGCCTGGAAAAACACCTTTATTGTCTGCCACCCGCTGACCAATAGCGTTTAAAATTGCGTTAACATTACTGGTCCTCTGGGTGTTTCGGCTTTGAGCAAACTGCCTGGCAGGATTAATGGCAATTAAAACAATAACAGCCAAGACAGCTATCATGCCCATAACCACCAAAATTTCTATAAGCGTAAAACCTTTGTTTAACAAAGTGTAATTTTTATTTTGCATAAATAAAATTAAATTATTAAATAGCAAAAATTTATTTATGACGTGTCTAAAAAATACTGCATAAATTTTTTATTCGCATTGTGTGGCTAAAATTGTTGGTATTTCCCTTAAACTATCTATAGACAAGTCAGAGCCTAGCCCCACGTTCAAATTTGTATAAGCTCTATTAAATAAAACTTGAACCTGAGCACTTTGTGCCTCCACCGACATTACCCTGCAACTCCCCTCACCAATTTCTATACACTCGCCTTCAATAGCCACGGCATACTGGGGGCTCTCTCTTATTTTTGCCAAAACTACCTGCGCGCAGCTTTCGGCTAGCTGAGCAGATTGTTTTTTAAGTTCAAAATTTAATACTTCACTTGAATTAAAATAGTTTAAAGAACTTAAAGAAACGCTTACTCCTACTAACAAAATAGAAGCCATTATTACCGAAGTTACCATTATATAACCTGGTGATTTTTTCATTCAGTTCCTAAAGTTACTTTCGTACCTATACCATTGTGCTTCGCCAGAACCGCAAAGCTTGCAATTTATATTTAAGTTAAATGTAAGAACTCCTTCCATTCCAATCTTTTCTTCAAACACTGCATTCAGAACTTTAATATTTCCGCTGTTTAACTTAAAATCCCCTTCTTGGGAACTTATTCTAAAGCTTTCATCTGCTGTTCTATAAAACCTCACCGCGCCCAAATCATTAGTATTTAAGACCGCCCCACTTTCTTCTATTGCCACACTGTCTGCCATATTTAAAACCCATTCTACTTTCGACAAAATAAATTCTGACTCTCGCTGCACCATAATTTTTTTGTGGATATTTTCGCCTGTTTTCAAAACCACAAATACCAAAGAAATAAGCCCGCCTAAAAAAACCGAAAGACAAGCTACGTAAACCACGCTTTCTATGAGAGTAAACCCGCTCATATTCAGACCTGTTTTGATTTCAAAAATCCTCATAAAGCTTACCAATCAATTAACCCCTCTTGATTTATATAAATAGCGGCACTTCTATGGCCGTCAGACAGCGAAAAAATTTTACCGCCATCCGTCCTGCCCGAAAGCTGGTTAAATTTAACCTCAATGTCACCCGAAAGCACCATACCAGGGTACAGGTGGTAAACATAATCTGACTCAGTAAAAATATTATTATAATTACCCTGAAAAAGTATGTACTCAGACTCTTCAAGCCTAACTCCATACGGAACCTGGTTTATATTGGCCATGCTTTTACTTCTTGCCTCCTGAAGAACCGAAATTAAAACATCCCGTTCCGAATAAAATATATATGTTTTATAAAAATCAAAGCCAAACAAAAGACCTAAAGTCATAATAGAGAAAAATACCCCCATTGATACCAACACCTCAAGCAATGAAAAACCAAAATTTTGTTGGCTGGCTTTCATGGTTTTAATTTCTGGGTTACTGAGTAAATAGGGGTTATTATAGAAACGGCAACAAAGCCCACCATAAGACCCATTAACACAATTAGCGCCGGCTCCAAGGCGGAAGACAAATTCTTTGCCAAATCCTCTAAGTCCGTTTCGTACATATCTGAAACATATAACATAGTATCGCTCAGCGTACCGGAGGCTTCCCCTACTCCCACCATATCTGCAAGCGCTCCCCCAAATAAACGCTTCTGACTAACAAAATAATCCGATACCTTACCACCCTTTACCACAAACCTGTGCAACAGACTCAAGCTATTTTTATAGACCACGCTGGCAGAAGTTGCTCTACAAATTACCAAAGCCTCGTCAAGCCTCATGCCTGTTTTCAACAAAACGCCCAAAGTTCTACAAATTTGGGAAATTAAATAATACTTATAAATTTTCCCGACAACAGGTAAATTTAACCAGACTGTTTCAAAAAGAGTACGTAGTTTTAAACTTTTGCGATATGCAATAAATAAAGTTGAAAATATTGCACATAACAATAAAAAAACCCACACTCCGTGGGAAATTAAAAACTTACTAAAATACATTAAAGCCCTGGTACTTAATGGCAGCCCCATATTAAGGCTCGTAAAAATTGGCAAGACCTTAGGGAAAACATAAACTGTTAAAACCATAACCATAAAAAAGGTGGCAAGCACAATAAACGCAGGATAAAACATGGCACTCAGCACTTTTTTTTGTAGTTCGTACTTCTTTTTTAACTCTGCTGACAAATAATCTAAGTTTTGACCTAAAGTTCCACTTAACTCCCCTACCTTTATTATATTAATACCGTACTCACCAAGTTCCGGCATATGTTTTTCAAAAGCTGTATACAGAAAATGTCCTGCAGAAATATCTTTGAGCAATCTACCCACAACCGTTTTCCTTCTGCCTTTAGCAGCCTGACTGTATAGCAAATTCATACTTTGCCAAATCGGTATTCCTGAACCCACCATAAACGACAACCGCTTACAAAACGTAATTCTTTCTTTGACTGTAAAATTACCAAACCAATCCTGAATTTTACTAAACAAAGTTTGCATATTACCACTCCAATTTGAGTCTTAATATTTCTTCAAACGAAGTTAACCCTTGCCTGGCTTTAAACAAAGCATCGTCCTCCATACTTAACATACCTTCACTTAGTGCGATATTTTTTATTTCTCCCGCAGTCCTCTTTTGCAATATAGCCAGCCTCACCTTTTCGGTAACCTGCAAAACCTCATGAACAGGCAAGCGCCCTTTATAGCCAGTGCCGCTGCAGTTTTCGCAACCCTTCCCTTCAAACAAAAAATCCCCAATCGCTTCTTTTCCATAAATTCCCGCCAAGCTTTCTTTTTCGGATTTTTGTAAAACTTTAGACACTTTGCAATGACTGCAAATTTTTCTCAGTAACCTTTGTCCGACCGCAATATTTACGGTCGAAGCCACTAAATAACTTTCTATTTTCATATCTAAGAGCCTGGGCAAAGTAGTAGCCGGGTCGTTGGTATGAAGAGTAGAAAGCAATAAGTGTCCGGTCAAAGCCACATTAACCGCAATGCCAGCTGTTTCATTATCACGAATCTCACCAACCATAATTACATTTGGATCTTGCCTCAAAATAGACCGTAGTCCGTTGGCAAAACTCAAGCCTGTTTTTGGATTTACCTGAATCTGTTCTATACCAGGAAGCGAATATTCAATAGGATCCTCAATGGTCACAATAGAAATTTCCGGCAAGTTCAAATATTTTAAAAGCGCATATAAAGTTGTGGTTTTTCCGCTACCCGTGGGCCCTGTAACCAAAATCATCCCGAACGGTTTTTTTACCGCCAACTTAATTTTTTCTAAATTTTTTTCCGTAAAACCCAAAGTTTCCAAAGAACCATTTTCAAGCCTCTCGGACAAAAGTCTTAAAACCGCATTTTCTCCATAGTAAGTCGGAACAATTGAAACTCTTACATCTATACAATCAGAACCCTTAACATGCCTAAACCTACCGTCCTGTGCAGACTGGTGTTCGTCAGTCCTGAGACCTGACAAGATTTTAATGCGGCTAATAACTTCCTGATGTATTGTCCTAGGTAAAGAAAAAATTTTATACAACATTCCATCTACCCTAAAACGAAAAATCAACCCTTCTTCAAACGGGTCGATGTGTATGTCCGACGCACAAGCCATATGCGCATGCTCAATTACCAAGCTTACAAGACTTATAACCGAAGCCTCTTCCGCCTGTTCGTATTCCGCTAAAATTTTACTTTTTATTTCGGAAAACATTTGGGTCGCAAGTAAATTTTCTAACGACCATTATTATTTCTTACTTTAGCAGAATTTTTTTTAAAAGCAAAATTTTACTAACGAAAAAACCCTGGGCAACATGAAATGTGCCCAGGGCACGTAGGTCCGTCATTCCCGGAGGGGAGAATGAACAGTCTCTACGATTTTAACTTACTTACTCTATACTACACCTCCTTTCGCTTTGGCTAGGCCGGCTGCTACCAGCATGGCCCCAACCAGGAAAAATGTTGCCGGCTCAGGGGTGTCGAGCGGCCTTTCGGACGTGGTCATGAGAGTGGCTGACCAAGAAGTCGGCCCAATCCCATTTTGCTGTACCCCAGCCACCGTGCCGGTGGCTTGGGTGGAAAGCACGACGTCAAAGGCAATGGCAGTGGTTGCCGCCATGCCGCTGCCGTGGAGCGTTATGAACGCTGACACCAGGTTTGGTGTCAGCTGAACCAAGCTGACAGTTGCCCCCAAAGCCGGGCCCACAGCCGCATCCGCCGAGGAAAGGTCCAAAACCACCCCTGGCATATTAGCTAGGCCCAAGAACCCCGCCTGGCTGACCATGGTGGAGTTGGTAAAATCCACCATGGTGCAGTTACCAGTGGCAGCAGCAAACAATCCTGTGTTGCCGCCGCCCACGCTACAGTTCGCAGCAGGGGCAATAGGCAAGAAGTTTACGGTTCCACCACCAGCGGTAATACTACCACCGGCAATGTTAGAGAGGTTCAGTACCGACGCCGAAAGTGGCGCCAGCGAGAGAAGCGCGGCCAAAAGACCGCAAAGAACAGAAAACATCGGGCCTCCTAGAGGGTCAGTAGAGGGCGACGGATCCATTCGTCCTCAAACCGACCAAATAAAAAACCGTTTGCACGGTTTTTTGATTTCCCAGATTATATAATACTATTTGAAAAAAGTCAAGCTTAAAGAGTGCGCCTACTTGGTTAATTTAAGACTTGTTTTGAAAAATTACCCTTATTATTTCCATTTCTTTTTCCACACTTTCGTTTATAAGTGACAACAGCCCCGTCTCATAAGCGGCCAATTTTTCAGCTTCTTCGTAAGGATTAGAGCTGGTTTCCAAAACTTTTAAAAATTCGTGTTTTTTTTCAGAAGGCAGCGCACCGACAAAAGTTTCCATTACAACTTTAAACAACCTGTCTTTAAACATTTCTTTGGCATTTAAAATTTCTTCATCCGTACCGGTTAAACCCAATTCGGAAAAGAAAACATTTATTTTTTCGTTTAAGTCCATGTTTTTATTTAGTCAGCTCCTTAACCACCTCTCCCCCACCAAGCACCTTTGGGGTATGAATTAAGTCATTACTTTCATTTACAAAATTGTCGGGCTGTAAGTTTGGCAAAAACTCTCTTACCGCCTGGCTTAGCTTGTGGTCAGTATTTAAAAGCTGTTTTAAATTTTCAATTTGCGCATGAGTTAAGTGCTTAGACTTTTCTACGGCTTCCGCCACCAACTCGCCTTGTACCCCAAAATTTGTATTTGGTCCATAACCCAAAGCCTCTAACTTCCTTCTTAAATAATCTTCAGCATAAACCATTTGCTCAATAGACAAATTCGAACTTTTCCCAAATTTGTTTAAAACATTTTCATTTGTTAAGTAGTCGTGAACCAAATTTCTGGCCGCTATAGTTAAACTTTGGGTTTTTTCAAAAGTAGCTTGATAAACTTTTTCCTGAATTTTTTCTTGATACGCATTAATTACTTCTGTAGGTGGAACTAAAAGTTTTTCCGCACCCGGTATGGGTACGGGAGCTTCAACAATTAATGGTTTTGGACCATAGCCCAAACTTTTATATATTTCCCCAAACCATTCCTTTGTTTTAGCCGGTACGCCAAACCAGTCACGCTCACTGCCAAAAGCCAAAAACTCACCCGCAATAGTAGCACCCAAAGCTCCGGCTGCCGCACCCTTTATGGCCGCTGAGGCTATTTTCTTTTTGTCGATTTTTAACTTATCTAGTTTTTCTAAAATTTCAGACCTAAGTTTATTTTCAGTACCGGATAGCTCGCTAACGTTGGCCGACTCTACTTGAAAATATGCCACCAAGTCTTTAGCGGACATTTTTTCCCCACGTTGCTTTTTTAACTTAAGCTCGGTAAGCAATTCCTCACTTTTCTCGTCCAATTTTTTTTCTGGGTCTATGTTTTTAGTATTGGTTATAAAATCAACCAACTTTTCTGTCCTTGCAGCCAAAGCTTTTCTTTGCTGCCAGTACTCTCTTACGCCAGCCGAAGCCGCACCAGAAAAGCCTCCCACGACAGCGTTTACACCCAGCCCCGCCGTATCAAGAGCCGCCTTGGCCCCAATTCTAACCAAAGAACCGGAAGCACCAGCCAAAGCCACACCTTTCCAATCAGTGTTTTCTACAGTTTTCCAAACCCTCTTCCATATTTGTCTTTGCACCGCCGGCTTTTCAATTTCTTTTTTTATTTCCTCTGGTTCACTTTTAACTTCTATCTTAGGCTCAGGCAAAACGTCAGGCTCCGCCGACTTTTCCTCTGCTTGCTGACTTGGTAATTCAAGCGGGTTTAAAACCGAAGAATTTGCCATTTGCTCTTCTAAGTTAACCCCCCTGTTTTGAACTTTTTTATCAGAACGGGACAAAAGCCCTCTAACAGATGCGCTCAAGCCCAAGACCGCACTCTCGCCTTTCCTTTGCGCAGAAACTTTAGTATTTTGAACAGCTTCGCCTACCATTGTCTTAACGTTTGAAAAGGCTTTAAATAAAACTTTTTTTCTTTCTGCAACATTAGCTAACAGCTCTTGATTTCTTTCTACAAAACCCGGCTTTTTTTCTGGTATTTTTACCACTTCATGTTTTGCTTTTTCTTGTTCCAAAACAACTTTAACCACCACAGCAGCCCTATCTTCACTCTTGTTGCCCAAATCTTTAGCAGTAAAATCTCTTGCAATATCTTGAGCAGACCTTGGACTCAAAAGTAATTGCTTTATACCTGCTTCGCTTTTGCCCTTCAAGGCTCCATCAGTAGCAAGCAAAAAAACATCACCCGACTTTACATCTCTTACCGGACTTAGGTCAGCACGCGCCCTACCTCCAGCACTCATAGTACTTTCTGCAGAAATAATTCGGTCAAACCTGACCATGGTCATATTAGGATTTACAGGATTTGGAGTTTCTCTTGTATGTTTTTCGGGAGTAAGTAAAGTCAGCTCGCCTTCAGACAAATGATATATAGAACTATCACCCACATAAGCAGCTACCGCCTCAGCAGAATTTCCGTGTGTATTTTTAAATAAACCTAAAACCGCCGCTGTTGTTTTATGACCCTGGGCTTTATTTAAATTATCAGAAATATACTTTGCAGCTGAAGGAAAAAGTTTTATAAGCTTTTCTGAAAAGTTTGTGACCGGCGACCCATCTAAATTCTTTTCAAAAAACGAACTAAGTTTACTTTGAAAATAATTTTTAGTTCTTTCTCCCGCGGAAACTCCCAAGACTTTTTCATTTACCGTATCAAAAACACCAAAAGCCGCCTGTCCTTCTGTTTCAAAATTTCCAACTTCCATAGTAAAGTCACCGCTTTCTCTATGACTAGAATCTTCAGCCTTTTCACGTCCCACACCCACTTCTAACTTAATTTTAGGTTCTTTTTCTTTAACTTCTTTGGTCTCACTTAAAAACCCGGTCTCCATAGTACCTTGGCCGGAAGCGTCTAACTCAGTTCTAAATAACCTACCAAAAGGGCCTAGCCCCATATTTTTATTTTTAAGTTATATATTTAAATTATTATACCATAAAAATACTCTAAGCTAAAAGCTTAGAGTATTTTTTTCAAATATTGGCCTGTATATGACGCCTTAACTTTTGCCACATCTTCAGGAGTTCCCTCCGCCACAACATTACCACCCTTGTCGCCACCTTCAGGACCCAAATCTATAAGCCAATCAGCGGTTTTTATCATGTCCAGGTTATGTTCTATAACCACCACACTATTACCCTTTTCTACCAGTTTGTTTAAAACATGGACCAATCTTTTTACGTCTGCAAAATGTAAGCCAGTGGTCGGCTCATCTAGCAAATACAAAGTTCTGCCTGTAGAAGCCCGAGAAAGCTCAGTTGCTAATTTTATACGCTGGGCTTCACCACCCGACAAAGTCGTAGCATTTTGCCCAAGCCTCATATAACCCAAACCTACTTCACTCAAGGTTGCCAATTTTTTATGAATAATTGGCACATTGGCAAAAAAAGCCTTGCCTTCGTCAACAGTCATTTCTAACACATCAGAAATAGTTCTTTCTTTATAATGTATTTCTAAAGCTTCTCGGTTATATCTTTTTCCATGGCATTCTTCGCAGGTTATATATACATCGGGTAAAAAATTCATTTCAACTTTCAAAACACCATCACCCGCACAACGCTCACAACGCCCGCCCTTAACGTTAAAACTAAAACGGCCAGCTTGATATCCCCGCATTTTGGCCTCTTTGGTTTCCGCAAACAGCTCTCTTATAGGAGTAAAAACTCCAGTGTATGTAGAGGGGTTAGAACGAGGCGTGCGCCCAATAGGGCTTTGGTCAATATTTATAACTTTGTCTATATGGTCAATGCCTAAAATTTTCTTATGTGCTCCCGGCTCTTCTTTACTGTTATAAAAATATTTGGACAAAGCTCGAGCCAAAATGTCATTGAACAGAGTAGATTTACCACTACCCGAAACACCAGTAACACAGACAAATTTACCCAAGGGAATGTCAACATTTAAATTGCGCAAGTTAAACTCAGTTGCGCCAAAAATTTGAATTTTCTTTCCATTACCCGGTCTTCTTCGTTTAGGAACTTCTATTTTTTCTTTACCGGACAAGTAGTGCCCAGTTATGCTCTTAGGCGCCTTTTCTACCTGCATAGGAGTACCTTCTGCAACCACCTCGCCGCCATGCTTGCCCGCACCAGGACCAATGTCTACTACCCAATCTGCCTCCCTTATAGTTTCTTCATCGTGCTCAACTACTATAACCGTATTACCCAAATCCCGAAGATTCTTTAAAGTTTCAAGCAATCTGCCGTTATCGCGCTGGTGAAGCCCAATAGATGGTTCGTCCAAAATATATAACACACCGGTAAGTCCGCTGCCTATTTGGGTAGCAAGACGTATACGCTGAGCTTCGCCGCCGGAAAGAGTATCGGCCGTACGATCCAAAGACAAATAAGACAAACCAACATTTAACAAAAATGAAAGTCTTGCGTTTATTTCCTTTAAGACCTGCTTACCTATAGTCAAGTCTTTCTGAGAAAGTACCTTGCTTAACTCTTTAAAATACTCAAAAGCTGCTTCTATAGTCATTGCAGAGACATCGACTATATTTTTTTTGTTTATGGTCACGCCTAATACTTCGGGCTTAAGCCTTCTGCCCTGACACAGCTGACACTTTCTTATACGCATATAACTCTCAATTTCCCCGCGAATATATTCCGAATCCGTTTCCCTATAGCGTCTTTCTAAGTTGGGAATAACGCCTTCAAAAGCAGTCATCATGGCAAATTCACCATCACGCGAGGAAAACTCTCCGCTAATACGGATTTTTTTCTCACCTGTTCCATACAAGACAACATCCAAAAACTTTTTAGGCAAGTCTTTTACCGGCGTATTTAAAGAAAAACCATATTCCTTAGAGAGAGCATTTAGCATATTGTAGTACCAACCCTGTCTTGCAGCGGTTTTGCTCCATGGCCTTATGGCACCTTCAGCTAAAGTAAGTTTTTGGTTGGGTATGACTAAATCGGCCTCAACTGTGAGCTTTGTCCCCAAACCCTTACACTCAGGACAAGCCCCGTGCGGGCTGTTAAAAGAAAAATCTCGCGGATCCAATTCTGACAACTGGATATGTCCGTCTGGGCACGCAAACTTTTGAGACAAAACAATATCTTTTGTGTGCTCACCTGCATCTTTGTCAGAATTAATTTTTGCCGCATAAACCAGCCCGTCACCTAAATCCAAGGCCTTTTCTAAACTCTCTGAAATTCTTCCCCTGTCTTCCAAACTCACAACCAACCTATCAACTACAACTTCTATAGAATGTTTTTTTTGTTTGTCTAAATTGAAGCGCTGGGCTTCGTTTAAGTCCATAACGGTTCCGTTCAGCCTCACTCGCGCAAAACCGGACTTTTTTACCTGCTCAAAAATAGCTTTATGCTCGCCCTTTTGATCTTTGATTAAAGGAGCTAAAAGCATAAGCTTTGTCCCTTGTGGCAAACCCAAAAGCTGGTCAGTCATAAACCTAATTGTCTGGCCTTCTATTTTTTTTCCGCAAACAGGACAATGAGGTATACCTACCCTCGCCCACAAAAGCCTCATGTAGTCATAAATTTCTGTTACGGTGCCAACCGTTGAACGGGGGTTATGAGATGCGGATTTTTGGTCAATAGAAATTGCTGGAGACAAACCTTCTATTTTGTCCACGTCAGGCTTATCCATAAGACCGATAAATTGCCTGGCGTAAGCGGACAAGCTCTCCACGTATCTTCGTTGACCTTCTGCGTATAGAGTGTCAAAAGCCAAGCTAGATTTGCCGCTACCCGAAAGACCAGTAAAAACAATTAGTTTGTTTCTTGGTACATCTAGGTCAACATTTTTTAAATTATGCATCCGCGCACCGCGGATAGAAATTTTGTCATTCATAGATATCGCTGATTAATCGCTGATAGTTACGCAGATAGACCGCTGATTTTTCTGCCCTACTTCAGCAATTGTTGTAATTCAGCTCAACTTTAGTATTTAACAAAAGCTAGTAGCCATTCTACCACGAAAGTCAATACAGGTTCAAGAGTTAGGGCAAAAACTTCATGAAAATAAAAAAACCGCGCTTTTTTAAAACACGGCATGAACCTTAGGCTTTGAGGGAAAAAATTACGGCGACTTGCCGCTGATTTGTTCCCCACCAGCAAAAAGCTTTAACTTCCACCTCCCGGTAGTTCCTCCGCGCCAACTCGGCGCAAAGGGACGGAAGTATTTCAGGCACTTCGGCCTGATATGAAAAGCTAAGCTCGAACAGCTCGAGGCGGTCCCACGGGGTCCCTTCTACCCAACCTTCTACCCACCTCACGACGCAACGAGGAAGCCGGTTTTTCCTTTCAACAAACTCCTCTTTAGTCATGCACAAAAGTTAGCAAATTATAGACACCAAGTCAACATAAAAGTATAATTAATTCATGGACATTTCAGAAAAATACAAGCAGTTAAAAATCAGCTCTCTACCCACTTCGCCGGGCATCTATATATATAAAGACAAGGCAGATAGGATTATTTACATTGGCAAAGCCAAAAACTTACGAGCGCGGGTAAAACAATATTTTCAAAACCACGACACCCGACCCCAAATCCCCTATCTTTTAAAAGACCTAATGTCACTGGACTACACTGTGGTAAGTTCCGAGCTGGAAAGTTTATATTTGGAAAGAACCTTAATCCAAAAACACCGCCCAAAGTACAACATAGAACTCAGGGATGACAAGTCATACACTTTTCTAGCGTTTGACTATAGCACAGAAATTCCCCAAATTTTAATTACACGAAGGATTGAAGAAAATAAATTTGAAAAAAGAAATTTTAGAGACGAAGGTAAACAGCCCCCTACCAGCTACCAGCTACAAGCTACTCACTATTTTGGCCCCTACTCTGCCGCTTACAAAGTCCGGGAAGTTCTAAAAACTATCCGCTATATTTTCCCGTACTGCTCAAATGCCAAGGTTTCAAAAAAACCCTGCTTTTACTTTCACCTGCATAGATGTCCCGGTGTTTGCGTTGGCCAAATGAGCCTTTCGGAATACAAGGCTCATTTAGAAAAAATAAAACTTTTTTTAAAGGGCAATTTTTCTCAAATTAAAAAAGAATTATCTAGCGAAATGAAGCAAGCCGCCTCAATACGCCTGTTTGAAAAAGCCGCGCGTTTCAGAAACCAAATCCGAGCTTTAGAGCTTCTGGAACAAAAGCAGCATGTTATATTGCCCAAAAAAGTTTCCTGGGACGTTATTACTATGGCTTTTGAATCTAACACATACTGCATAAACCTTTTCAAAATTCGCGAAGGAAAACTAAGCGACAAGCAGGATTTTGTTTTTGAAAATCATAAAAACTTGGCTCCGGAAACTTCGAAACCCGAAATTTTACAAAAATTTTTAGAAACTTACTACTTTGAAACCAGCGACCGTCCAGATAAAATTTATTTGGAATTTAAAAGCGAAAACGAATATATTATTTCAGACCTACTATACGACCGCTTTGGTAAAAAAACTAGAATTCAACAAGCAACACAGCAAGAACCTTTGTCGCTTCTAAAAATTTCCAAACAAAACGCTCAGGAATTTTTAAGGAGACATTTGGAAAGAACAGCGTCCGAATCTGACAAAGTTCAGGCGGGCATTTTACAGCTACAAGAAATTTTAAAGTTACCAGTCATCCCCCGACGCATTGAATGTTATGATATTTCCAATACCCAAGGCACTAATCCCGTAGGAAGCATGGTGGTTTTTGAAAATGGCAAACCAGCCAAATCTCAATACAGAAAGTTTAAAATTCAAAGTAAAAATACACCTGATGACTTCACCATGATGAAAGAAATGCTCACCAGACGCTTTCTAAGAAGCGAAGGGGGGCTCCAAATTCCAAATTCTAACGAGCCCAATATAAAAAAAGTATCGACTGCTCAACCACCCGCTACCAATCATAAATCGAGCTGGCCAATACCAGACTTGGTCGTCATAGACGGAGGCAAAGGACAACTTAACGCCGCACTTGAAACTCTGCAAAAATTTGAAATTTCGAATTTTAAGTTTCAAACCATAGGCCTTGCAAAAAGGATTGAAGAAATTTTCTTGCCAGGCAAGAGCAAGCCCATAGTACTTTCACATTCCGAACCCGCCTTGCAAATGCTACAAAGGATTCGAGACGAAGCACACAGATTTGGAATTACTTTCCACCGCCTTCTTAGGTCAAAGCAAGCTGTTAAATCTGCTCTCGACGAGATACCAGGGGTTGGCATAAAAACAAAAAGGCTTTTAAAACAAAAATTCGGCACAGTCTCAAACATAAAAAATACCAGTTTAGAAGAACTTACTAATACAGTGGGCGAAAAATTAGCAAAAAAAATTAAGGAAAGTTTAAGTTAAACTACTATATTAAGACAACGCGGCCAATTGCTAAATAAAATACAGAATTGATTTTGCGTTTTAACTTCTTTCTTAGCTTGGTAGCCAACAATTGACAAATGCCTAACTATTTTGTACAATAATCCAGTCATTTTATATTGTTGATTTTAAAAAAATATGAGACAAATATTGCAATTTATAGACATTTTAGTGATGGTTCTCCTAATTACCATAATTTCCCTTCAAAATAAATCTTCAGGCTTATCCAATGTGTTTGGAGGCTCCGGCAATATTGTGGCCACTCGAAGAGGTTTTGAAAAGTGGCTTTTCTACTCGACCATTGTTATTGGAAGCTTGTTCGTAATAATAAACATTTCTTTTCTGTTTTTATAAACAAACCCCTTTTTAGACTCTAACTCCCCTTAAAATACAGTTCATGGTTCAGGGAAAATTAGCGTCAACAAAATGAACGGCTACTCATACAATCCAATACCACTTTTAAAGCAAGTCTCAAAAGGATTTAAGGCTTTAAAAAACTTTCATCTTTCCGATATTCGGAAAGTTTTTTCATTAATGGGCAAAACCGAGAAAATTGTGGTTATGACTTTGGCATTGGGAGCTCTGGCAAGCCTAGCGGTTTCTGCCCGAGGTTTTTATATAGAACAGACAAAAATCATACCGGCAGTTGGTGGCAGTATAACAGAAGGATTTGTTGGCCAACCGCAATACTTAAATCCTATACTTGCTACAAGCGAAGTCGATCAAGCTTTAACCAAATTAATATTTTCAGGACTCTATAAATACGGATCTCAAGGTGAAATAATACCTGACCTAGCCGAGGGCATGCCC
Source organism: Candidatus Doudnabacteria bacterium (assembly GCA_016788665.1). Taxonomy (GTDB): domain Bacteria; phylum Patescibacteriota; class Doudnabacteria; order UBA920; family UBA920; genus JAEUSF01. Next base: position 95,681 of record JAEUSF010000002.1, read on the forward strand.
CAAATATCGGAAGACCAGAAAAGCTACACTATAAATATTAAACCCAATGCCATTTGGCACAATAACCAAAAACTTACTGCTGATGATATTGTTTTTACGGTCAATATTTTAAAAAATCAGGACTTCAAAAGCCCTCTCAGAGGTTTTTGGCAAAACACCTTGGTGGAAAAAATTTCAGAAAATACCATAAGATTTACAACCAAGGATATTTCCGGCCCTTTTATTCACAATCTTACTTTGCCCATAATACCTAAAAATTTATGGGAAAAAATAGATCCCGCCAGCTTCCTTCTGAGTGAAAACAATCTAAAAGCCATAGGCTCTGGTCCTTATGCCATTGTACAAATAAACAAACTGCCAAGCGGCAAAATAGAGTCAATCACTTTATCTAGTTTTTCAAACTACCATTCTGCCAGGGCAAACATTGAAACCTTCAGCATAAAATTTTACGACTCCGAAACGGACCAATTAAACGCCTTAAGGGGTCACGAAATCGATGCTGCTGGTATCGTACCACTGTTTGTTGAAGATATCTCACAAATTAGCAAAAACCTTAAAGAGCTCCATGCTGCTATCCCCCAATATCAAATAGCTTACTTTAACCTTAACGAAGGCCTAACTTCCCAAGATTTTATTCGTAGCGCTTTAACTTTGGCTACCGACAGGGAAAGTCTAATAAAAGAAGCTTTTAATTCCGGCAAGCAGGCCCCCGAAGACCCGTTAACAAAAAAAACTTTAAGCTCAACTTATAATTTTCAAACAGCTTCAGAAATTTTAGACAAAGCAGGATGGGTTATGCAAAATGGACAAAGACAAAAAAATAACCAACCCCTTGGCTTAACCATAACCACAAGCGAGTCGCCCTCTAATATGAAAGCGGCCCAAAGCCTGCAAAAGCAATGGCAAAATTTAGGTATTCAAGTCAATATTGATATAAAGCCTTCCAAACAACTCATGGATGACGTTATAAAACCGCGGAAATTTCAGGTTCTAATTTTCTCTCAAAAATTCGGAGCGGACCCAGACCCGTTCTTTTTCTGGCATAGCAGTCAAAGCAAAGACCCAGGGCTTAACCTCACAGGCGTTTCAGATGCCAACTTAGACAAATTATTAACCGAAGCCCGAAACACAACAAACTCTGAGAATCGCAATATAAAGTATGCCCAAATCAGCCAAATAATTAACTCTAAAAATTCTGTAATACTCTTAAACCAAACCGACTATTTTTATTTTATAAACCCTAAGGTACAAAATATAAATATTCAAAACCTTCATGATGTTTCTGCCAGATTTTACGACCTACCAAATTGGTATTTAGAAACCAAACGAGTTTGGAAATAAAATTTGCAAACAAGATTTAGTCAATTTTTTATATAAACAACACAGGCCCAGGTGGCGGAATTGGTATACGCGCACGTTTCAGGTACGTGTGGGAGTAATCCCGTGGAGGTTCGAGTCCTCTCCTGGGCACCAAAATATTACAAGTAGAGTATCACCCTTTTGGTGATCTCCCGAAGGGATGACAAATCTCTCCCGCGGCACCATTAAAATAAAACACACTTCTATTTAGCCAACAAATATTCTTAAATCTCGTTTGACAAAACCAACAGGTATGCTATAATATATGAAATAAGTTTCTATTCGAAATAAAAATAGTTAATAAACACTATTTAGAATCATCGACATAGGTTTGTAAGCGTCTCGCAGGGACCCTAGTAAACGTATGCATGAATTTGACTAATGTTTGCTAATTGCGAGCAAATCTTTTTGGTCGGCCGAGTAAGCCACTAAATAAGATTCATTTCCAAGTTTTTTTTAACCTGGCAGATGACTAATTATTAAGGCCTTTAAACGCAACAAGGCCTAACATTTTTTGTAAATGATAAAGAAACAAATGCCTAAGCGCTTTGGGCCAACAAAGCCAATGCAGCATATTCCTAAAGACGACGGGGTCAACAAAACCGACCCAAATCGTTTAGATATGCTCATACAAAAAGCCACTAGCCTGGCTTCCAATTTAACCACCAGTAGACACACTTCGAGCAGGCAGAATTTAAGAGTCATCCCCATGGGAGGCGTAGAAGAAGTTGGTGAAAATATGACCGCCTTTGAATTTGGCGACGATATTATAGTCATAGACATGGGTCTAGCTTTTCCGGACGACACTATGCCTGGAATAGACTATATTATTCCCGACACCAAATGGCTGGAAGAAAACAAAAAGCGCATACGTGGAGTAATAATCACCCATGGACACTTGGACCACATTGGCGCAGTCCCATACATTTTACCCAAACTCGGTGATCCGCCAGTCTACACCATGGCTCTAACTGCAGGTTTTATAAAAAAACGCCTAGAAGAGTTTGGTCTTTTAGGTCGCAGCAAAATAAACGTTTTAAATAAAGACGACGTTTTAGCACTAGGAAGTTTCAAAATTAGATTCTTCCGACTTAACCACAGCATTCCGGACAGCATGGGACTTTCTATAACAAGTCCAGTCGGACAAATTATTTACGCAACTGACTGGAAATTCGACCACACTCCGGCAGATGGAAAGCCAACAGAATTCGACAAAATTGCCCGCTTTGGAGCTGAAGGGGTCTTACTATTAATGTCTGACTCTACCAATGCTGTTAAACCAGGTTACTGTGCCTCCGAAAGAGAAATAGGATTAACCATCGAACGAACCTTTGGCGATATAAAAGGAAGAATTATTTTTGCCAACTTCTCCACTAACATATCGCGTATACAGCAAGTTTTCGATGCAGCCGCCAAATTCAATAGAAAGGTAATTGTCACGGGACGCTCCTTAGTTAACAACATTGAAATAGCACTCTCTTTAGGCTATTTGAAAATTCAACCTAAAATAATTGTTAAGTCTGAAGCAGCCAAAAAATATCCAGATAACCAAATTGTTATTTTAACAACCGGAGCACAAGGCGAAGAAGCGGCCGGACTTGCCCGTATTGCCAGAGGTGACCATAAAACGGTCAAAATAAAAAAAGGTGACACTACTATAGTTTCAGCGTCCCCCATCCCTGGCAACGAAAGAGCTATTTCCGCCATGCTGTCAAACCTTACCCGACTAGGCTCGCACGTTATTTACAACAAAACACTGGACATACACACATCCGGACACGCCCACCAGGAAGAGCTTAAGCTCATGATGGCTTTAACCAAACCAAAGTATTTTATGCCTATACACGGCGAGCATCACATGATAGTTGCCCACGCTGAACTGGCAAAAACCATGGGCATGCCACCAGAAAATATTTTTACCCTGGACAATGGTCAAATTTTGGAAGTTGGCAGCGACAAAATTGCCAAGGTTACAACCGATGACAAAATTTCCAGTGGTTATGTATTTATTGATGGTCTTGGAGTTGGAGATGTTGGAGAAGTAGTCATACGCGACAGACAAGTTATGGCCCAAGACGGCATGTTTGTCATAATAATTACTTTAAACCGCAGAGACGGGAAACTTATAAACCAACCTGACATTATTTCCCGCGGCTTTATTTACATGAAAGGTAACGACGACCTTATAAGAGAAGTAAAGCATGAGGTTAGAAAGCTGGTAGAAACTAAGGGTAAAGAAAAACTTGAACCAAACTGGGCATACTTAAGAAATGTAATTCGCGACGAAGTCGGCGAATATCTGTATCAAAAAACCGAAAGACGTCCCATGGTCTTACCGGTCATAATCGAAATTTAAAAAGATGGGAGTCTTCTGGAAGACTCCCATCTTTTTTATTCGTCAATTAACAATTTTTCTAAATCTTTTCGCTCCCTGATTCTCTCGTAACTATTTTCTACAAAACTTTCATAGCCATCGCTCGATTGCATATCTAAGATAAACTTTTTTTCACATAAAGTACCATTCCGCACACCCAAATAATCTAAATAGCTGCTCCATTGATACTTTTTAAGGCTCTCAACAATGCCTGAAACTTTTGGGTTCTGGTGTATATAAGCCGAAAGCCAAGCTAATTGGGAATCATTTTTTATCAGCACTGACTTGAAAGCATCTTGGAAAAGATGCCCCACTCTACCATACTTCTTGTTAAAATATTTACTATAGCTGGTACAAATTTTAGAAACTAACTTACTTATTTCTGTATCTCCGTTTTGTCGGATTAATAAATGAAAATGGTTTGGCATTAAGCAATAACACAATAGTGTAAAAGCATCTGCTGGCAAACTTTTTCTTATATAGGAACCTCCAAGGTTTTTTTCGGCAAACGGCATGTTTTTTAAGGGAAATAAATTTTCTTTTAACCTGTAAAGAAAAAACTTAAAGTCATCTTCATCTTTAAAAATATCCATTTTCCCTACGCCACGGTTAAAAACATGATAACAAGCTTTAGGCGCAAAGTTTTTATAATCCCTATTGTTCATAGCCTACTGCTTATGCTTTAAACAAGTTTTGATGGGAGTCTTCTGGAAGACTCCCATCATTCCAATATGCTATAATTGTAACATGAATAAACAAACCGTGGTCGGTGGTATTAGGCCCACCAACAAACTTCATATTGGCAACTACCTGGGCGCTTTAAAACAGTTTGTAGCTATAAGCAACGACAATCAAATTACCTCTTATTTCTTTATTGTTGACCTGCATTCCTTAACCACTCCATTTGAACCAAAAGAACTTAAGACAAACATACTGGATGCTGCGGCCACTTACTTAGCCGCTGGTTTTAACCCAAAAAATTCCAATCTGTTCATCCAAAGTCATATACCAGAGCATGCTGAATTGGCCTGGATATTTAACTGCATAACTCCTTTAGGCGAACTGGAACGTATGACCCAGTTTAAAGAAAAATCCCAACAACACGCAACCAATATTAACGCCGGGCTCTTAAGTTATCCGGTTTTAATGGCAGCCGATATTTTAATATATAAACCAAACGGTGTATCGGTAGGAGAAGATCAGGTGCAACACGTTGAGCTGTCACGGGTGATTGCAAGAAAATTCAATAACAAATTTGGCAATACTTTTCCAGAACCCCAAACTTACATAAGAAAGCCATTGCGTATAATGTCACTCACGGATCCGACTAAAAAAATGAGCAAAACTGGCGACGAAGCCCTAAATATGGACGACGAACCAAAAGAAATAGCAAGAAAGCTTAAAAAGGCCGTCACCGCATCAGAACCAGGAAAAAAATCTCCCGGTGAAGAAAACTTAATGTTTTTACTTAACCACTTTGGTTCCGAAGAATCGGTACGACACTTTACCGAAGCACAAAACAGTGGCAAACTAAAATATTTTGAGCTCAAAGAAACCTTAGCTCAAAATATTTCCGACTACTTTGCGGAATTTCGAGAAAAGAAAAAAGAACTACTTTCCAAACCAGATTACTTGGCCCAAGTTTTAGGTGACGGTGCAAGAAAAGCAAGGGAAACTGCTCACAAAACAATCACCGAAGTCAAACAAAAAATCGGACTCCTATAATTTTATAGCGGTCCGATTTTTTGTTTGAAAAAGTCACAGGAGGATGCTCCATGTTTACTTGCGTTCTGTGGTTTTCCAAGTTTGTGGAAGTTTCAAGGCACTTCGATAAACTCGTAGCACAAGGCAACTGGGAAGGCATAACTATGCATACCCCAAACCAAATGTGGCAACCTCAACAAGTTGGCCGCATGATGCTTATACCGGTTAAGCGAGACATTTTGCCAAAAAACTTCAATGCACGCCAGCAACTTCCGATTTTAAAAATCTCTTTTTCTGACCAGTCACCTGTCGCAATAATTAATACGCTGCGCCACTTTGGCGCAATCCGTATCAGCGACACAGGGGTCATAATCGACGAAGAATGGCTGGCTAAACTTGTAGGCACCATTGCGCCAAAAGCCGCAGCCTAACACTTTCAGACTGTTTACAAACGGTCTTTTTATTTTTTCACCAGCTCTACAACTTCTTTTATTTTATCTTCCAAAAGCTCCTTTGCATTGGCTTCCACATTTATACGAAGCAAACTTTCCGTATTGCTCTTTCTAACATTAAACCGCCAATTTGGATAATTAAAACTTAAGCCGTCTATTTCTTCTATTTTAGAATCGCTGTACTTTTGCTTAAAAGCCGACAAGGCAGCAGCTAAATTTGCCACTTTAAAATTCATTTCTTCTGAAATAAAAAACTTTTCCCTTAGAGTTTTTAAAATCTCCGAAAATTTTACACCTTCACCCGTGGAGGACAAAATATCCAGCACAATAAACAAGGGAAACAATCCGTTGTCCAAATAAAAAGTATCTTTAAAATAATAGTGTCCAGAAGTTTCGCTACCAAATACTGCACCTTCTTTTATCATTCTTTCTTTTATGAAACTATGACCAGCTTTTGTTTGGACTGGCACTCCCCCATTTTTCTCCACCATATAGTCTATAACCCTAACTACACGGGTATCGTGCACAATTTTTCCACCTGGAAACTTTTGTAAATAATACTCAGAAACTAAAGCATTCACATATGCCGGGGTGACAAAATCACCGTTTTCGTCAAAGAAAAAGCATCTATCTGCATCAGCATCCCACGCCACGCCCAAATCTGCCCCATGCTCTTTTAAAGCGGCAATTATTTCTGCTCTGTTTTCAGGTATAAGCGGATCCGGCCTGCCTAAAGGCAACGGGAAATTGCCGTCCAAACCTTCGTATACAACTTTTACGAAATTTGTTTTGGGAAAATATTTTTTTAAATATTCTACCGACAAATTCCCCATGCCAAAATTCGTATTTGCAACTATTTTAAAGTTTTTAAACTTAGAAGTATCAAAATTGGAAATTACAAACTCAAAATACTCTTCCTTTATATCTTTCTGTATTACTGTCCCTGATTTGGAATTTGTTATTTGTAATTTGGAATTTGCATTTACCAAATCCCTGATTTGGTAAATGCCAGTATCTCCCGAAATAGGTTTACCTTTTTTCCCGACCAATTTTAAACCACCATACTCTTTTGGGTTATGACTAGCAGTAATTTGTATACCACCGTCTACGTCTAAAGTAGCGGCTGCATAGTAAAGCATATCGGTGGAAACCAAGCCCAAATCTACAACATTAACTCCAGCTTCTGTAAGACCCCGTATAACCGCCTCTGTAAACTCTTCTCCACTAAGCCTCATGTCGTGACCAACCACAATAGTTAATCCTTGATCCCCGCCTTGATCGACAGTTCGAGCTGGTTTAACCCTTGCTCCTTCACTCTCAGAAAGAAACTTAACATATGCCTGAGCAATTTTATAAACCACTTCAGTGTTAATTTGGCTCGGGTAAACTCCCCTTATGTCATAAGCTTTAAATATAGATGTGTCGATATTCATATAAGATATTTTAGTATAAGTATTGTAACTTAAGCGTTAAAAATAAAAAAGACCTCGTTTTAAAAACAAGGTCAAAGAAAGAAAAGTCACATCTTCGTTATTACCGACGACGCTCCCTCACCATTCTGTGGCGAATACTCCGAAAGCGATTGCGGGCGGCAAAGAGTTGTCCGACCGTTGTGACTACGGTAAAGCACAACTGTCCGGTTACGAAGTTAATACCATAGCAGCCGCCCTGCAGGACTTCGACCCGGGTCGCTTTTTGTGCCAGACGATCAATAACCCGCTCGTCGGGTAAATCGTTAGGCACCTCGCTCATAAGCGCCGACACCCTCCTCAAGTCCCCCATAGCGACCGAGTCCAGATCCTTCTGTGTGGACCCCAAACACAATGTCTTGTGTATCACCCAAGCCTCCTTAAGTTGTAGCCCATAACACGAACTTCCAACTCGACCATACCACGCTTGCTGACCCGAACGTCAACTTCGCCTAAGGGAATATTCAAGCGGTTACTGGACGAACCACTCAGGGTCAGCGCCCCGCTCCTCAAGTCCTGTTGAAACGCATGGACCAAATCCATGCGCTCCTCCGCAGACAAGTCATCAACCTCACGCCTAGGTCGCGTCTTTTTCTTCCGTTGCACACAGCTCTTAGAGAGCACGACTTCCTGTTCGAAGCCAAAGATCTGCATGATCCCTCCAAGGAACATGGTATAAAACAAAAACATTTTAATGAACTTTGTCTAAAATGTCAACACTAAATAAAAAAGCGGCAATTTTAACCGCTTAAGAAAATAAACTCTACTTAAAAAGCTAGTTTAAAGTGGCGTACCGAAAGCTGTATAAGGTGTCGACTACCACCACAGTCCTTTCGTCAACCCTGATCTTCACACAAATACCATCCGAATTACGACCCGGGCGCTCCTGAACCATCTGCGTTCTAAGAGGACGAAACATCCAATTGTTCTGGGCGGCGGACAACATCCACCGGTACGCTTCCTCATCAGTCCGCGCCAGAGCCAAGGCAGCCTGCGTGCGCATAGCCTTTAACCACTCTTTAAAATCGGGGAGCTCTTTGGCAGCCCTCCCAACATCCAACTTTTCCAACTCCGCCGTCGTCATCAACCCTCCTCTAAGGAAATAAATATCAAAGCAAATACTACTCTTTTGGCAGAACAAGGTCAATAGCAGCCTATTGGCTAAAGTGCCAAAATAAAGTAAAATAAGCTACAGAATAATAACATAATACGGATCAACGGATTTTAATACCGATGATACTAATAATACAGATGTGCGAGCATCTGCAACCGTTAGCATTATCTGAATCATCCGCATATATCTGTATATCGGCATCACATTATGTCTTTTAAAATCGGGATCGTAGGTCTGCCAAACGTAGGCAAGTCCACACTTTTTAACGCAATTACCAAAAGCAAAGTCGAAGCAGCCAATTACCCGTTTGCCACCATAGACCCAAACGTGGGCGTTGTTGCCGTGCCCGACGAACGTCTAGCTAAATTAGCCGAACTGGAAAACAGTGAAAAAGTTGTACCAACAACCATTGAATTTGTGGACATTGCAGGGCTTGTAGCGGGCGCTCATAAAGGCGAAGGCTTGGGTAACCAATTCTTATCGCATATTCGTGAAGTAGACGCCATTATGGAGGTAGTTAGATTTTTTGAAAGCAAAGATATTATTCATGTTAACGGCAACGTAGACCCAAAAAGAGACATAGAAACCATTGCCATAGAACTTCAGCTAGCTGACTTACAAAACGTAGACAAGCGCTTGGAAACTATTGCCCGGCAAGTTAAGTCGGGTGAACGTGAGGCAATTGTAAAAAAAGGTGTACTAGAGAAATACAAAACAGCGCTTGAAGCCGGGCATATGGCAAGCACGGTAACACTTACCGAAGACGAAAAAGAAAACTCCAAAGACATACAACTGCTCACGCTTAAACCCATGCTTTTTGTTTCCAACCAAGCTTTTGATTTAACGAAAAAAGAATTTCAAATTTCACCTGCCCGATCTGATCATTCAGGCGAGAATTTCAAATTGCCAGACTCAATTACAATAGATGCGCAGTTGGAATCTGAGCTGGCCGAACTAGAAGATGCCGATAGAGTGCAATATTTACAAGAGTTAGGACTTACTGAGTCAGGATTAGACAAAATTATAAAAACTGCATACAAAACCTTGGGCCTAATAACTTTTATAACGGCAGGACCAAAAGAAAGTAAAGCCTGGACAGTAAAGCAAGGCAGCAAAGCTCCCCAAGCTGCAGGCAAAATTCACACAGACTTTGAAAAAGGTTTTATACGCGCCGAAGTTATTCAGTGGGACAAACTTTTAGAAGCCAAAGGCTATACAGGCGCCCGCGAAAAAGGCTGGCTTCGAGTAGAAGGCAAAGAATATATAATCTGTGATGGTGATGTAGTGCATTTTAGGTTTGCATAAATTGCTCAAATAAACGCAGACAGCTAAGCAGAAATAACGCTGAAAATAAAATACCCTGTCCAATTTGTTTCGGACAGGGTTTTACGTTTTGCTTACCTAATACGGCACAACCGCGAACATGCAGCTGGGCCGAAATTTCTCGTAGACGCTTTTAAGTCGAAGCTTCTTCAAGCCCTCGTTCCCGCTCTCCTCGGTGGTCTCGGTGGTATACCCGTCCAGGTACGGATAATACACTCCGTGGTTTTTGATAACTATCTTGTCTAGTGCCGCGACCGAACCAGATGGGGGTGCATGTCCGGACCGAGCCAGCGCCAACAACTCGTAGACTGTCGCCGGCCTGTACCGAACCTTTTCGAACTTTTCCAGCAAAGTCTCTGCGGGAAGCTCTAATCCTAGCCTCACCACCACAATCTTTACTTGGTAAGACTTAGGCGGCGGTGAGGAGAAAAGAACACCCGGAAAAGTCAAAAACCTATTATACTCGTTCAATCCCACCTCGTTCACCTGCTCCAAGAGTGGGCGGGCGAAGACCTGAACCTCGGTCTCCAAAATAAGCCCAGCCGACTCTGCGGCATATGGCTTTTCGTACTTGCCGCAGGAAGCCAAAAAAATCAACATCAATACGCCCAACATCTGCAAAAACATTGTCACTCCTTACCTTATACGACCAACAGATTTGCTAAATCATGCCAAAAAACTGCTCAAAAGTCAATACATACTATCTAGACAGAATGCCCAATAAATGCTAGAATTTAACAAATTAATCATATTCCTTGCCTATTTTACAGGTAAGGATAGAAAGCCCTATACCAGTCATTCTAAAGAATTTCCGATATAGGACGAAAGGAATCTTTCTATGCCAAAGTATGAACTTATGTACCTTTTGGGCAGTACAGTTGCGGACACTGAAGTCCCCGCTGTCACCCAAAGAGTCTTAAAGCATATTGAGGACTTCGGTGGTTCTGAAGTTTCAGAACAGCAGTTAGGTAAGAAAAAATTAGCCTACCCTATTAAAAAAACCCGCAACGGATTTTATGTTGTGGTGAATTTTGATATTGAAGCTAACAAAGTCAACGAGCTTGACGCCCGTATTCGCACCCAAGAACACGAAATAATCCGTTACATCTTGGTAAACCAAGATGAGCATTTACGAAGGCTAAGCCGGGACAAAGTAGCGCAGGCAAAGCTTACCCAAAAGCCGGAAGTTACCGAGGAAGTCGTCGCCAAAGCAGCGCCAATAGAAAAGGTAGCTAAAGAAGAAAAGCCAAGCATAAAAATTGAAGAAATAGACGATGCGGCTTTAGACAAGAAAATAGAAGAAGCTTTGACAGAAGACCTGACAAAATAAATGCAAAATATAGAATGCTGAATGCAAAATTTCTGCATTTACATTCTGAATTCTAAATTCTTAATTCTGCATTCAACAATCTTATGGATTTAAACAAAGTCATGATAATTGGCCGCTTAACACGCGACCCGGAACTCAGGACCATACCTTCCGGTGCCAATGTTTGCCAAATTGGTATTGCTACTGGTTATGCTTATACAAACCAGCAAACCGGACAAAAAGTAGAAAGCACCGAATTTCACAACGTAGTCTTATGGAGAAAGCTTGGAGAAATTGCGGCTCAATACCTAAAAAAGGGCGCTCGAGTTTACATAGAAGGCAGACTCCAAACACGCTCTTGGGACGGACAAGACGGCCAAAAGCGCTATAGAACAGAAATTATAGCCGAAAACATGATAATGCTAGGCGACAATCCAAACCGAGGCTCCAGTCCAAACTTCTCTAGCCCCGGCTTCAGCCCAGCACCAGCAAAGCCAGCGCCTAGCCAAAACCAAACCCCTCCCCCGCCTCAAGAAGAACTTCCAACCATAGACCAGTCTATGGACGAAGGCGTAAGAGTGGAAGACATACCGTTTTAAATCAAAATGCAAAAATTAAAATGAAAAATTATAAAGCCTCGCCGAGCGAAACAACTATAATTTTACACTTTTATATTTAAACTTTTAACTATTTTATGAGACCTAATTACAACAATAACAACACTCAACCCCAGGTCAAAAAACAGTGCTACTTTTGTTCCAACAAAATGACCACCGTTGACTACAAGGACACCCAGACCCTGCGCCGGTTTATGACCCCACATGCCAAAATCATGTCCCATAACCGCACAGGCACCTGCCCTAAACACCAGCGCATGGTAACCTTGGCTTTAAAGCGAGCCAGACATATGGCCCTATTGCCATTTGTTTCCGCATAAACCCAAACACTGGTAAAAAAACACCAAATAACAAATACCAAATCTCAAAAAAGAGATCTTCAGGCTATTTGAAATTTGTAATTTTAATTTCGAATTTACACCTATGGACATTTCAGATCTAAAACTCGGCACGATTCTTATGTACAATAATGAACCGTGGCAAATAATTTGGTCAAACCGCATGCGCACAGCTCAAAGAAAACCGGTCATGCAAACCAAATTAAAAAATATAATCACAGGGAAAGTAATTGAATACTCTTTCAAGTTCGGTGAAAAAGTGGAAGAAGCAGACGTAACCCGAGAAAAAGCCAGTTTTCTATACGCAGACACCGACGGCACTCACTTCATGAACCAGGAATCCTTTGAAACAGTAGACATGCCGCTTGATGTAACCGAAGACCAAATACAGTTCTTAAAAGAAGGCTTTGAAGTTCAAATAGTGCGCTTCAATAACAAACCGGTTTCAGTCGAACTACCAATTAAAGTGCCTTTAAAAGTCGTAGAAGCTCCACCAGACACCAAGGGCAACAGTGGCGGTAATGTTACTAAACCGGTAAAACTGGAAACTGGCCTTACTGTTGACGTACCTATGTTTATCAAAGAAGGCGAAACTATTAGAATAGACACCCGCACGGGCGAATATATTGAACGGGTTACAAGCTAAAACTCCAAATCAAGTTAATAAAAAATCACCATACGCACTAACTGTCCCCTGCTAAAAAAGGACCGGGTGGCTAAATGGTGATTTTTTATTTTATATTTCTATTTCTACCACTTGCGGCGTATGGTCTGAAACCTCTTTTTGAGAGTGGTTTTTCAATAAAAGTTTCAAGTCAGGTGAAATAAATACCAAGTCCACTACCGCACATGCGTAGGTTGTGGCCTTGTCTTTGTAATTCATATTGAAAGAAGTAACTCTTTCATCACGAAACACATTCACGAGTCTCTCTTCCAGCAAAGCAACACTCTTTGTTCTTTGAGGTTTTTTTAAGTCCGGCTTACCGCCCACTTCTGGGTAAATATTTTCGTTTAAATTAAAATCACCAGATAGAACCGTTAATTCATTTTCGGGTGGCAAGTTATTTAAAATTGTCCTAACCATCTCAAGTCTTCTTTCGGTATCACGGCCGTGCGTACCCCATATCCCATGCACATTAAAAATCTGCAAAATTTTATTGCTTGGAAGTTGAATACTTACTTGCAACATTCCTCTTGGAAACTCTTCGTAGCCACCGTTTTTATTCCACTCAACAAAAGACCTGTCAAACCAAATTTCTTTACTTGCCTGTATTGGGAACTTAGAAAGAACCATGTTTCCAAAAAAAGCAGGGTACTCCAAAGTCATTTCCTTTACCAATGGAAAGTAAGCATAGTACTTATAACCCAACTCTTTTAGCAAAGTTTCCTTCAAACGAAACCTTGCCGGGGCATTTAAATATTCCGTGTCTAAAACCTCCTGCAAACTTACAATATCAGCGTCCTGCTCTTTTAAAAACTCCAAAGCCGGCTTCAACAAATTACCCATCCAAATATTTAAATTTAAATACTTAATGTTCATTTTAAAATTATAAATTAAAATTTACTTATTTAAAAGGACGGCCTATGTGGCCGCCCTTTTAACACGCACTTTAATTCAGCCTAGAATCACTCCAGGACATTGGAGCTAAAATTGGTTTTTGAAAATCGTAAATATTTGCCGGAACAACCAAGCTGGAAGAACCCCTGTTGTTCAAAAATATTTCCCAAGACGGTACCGGCACCAAGCCCTGCTCATGAACAAAATATATTGTACTACCACTCTGCACCCAACTTCCCCACGGGTGTGAAGTATTTAAGTTGTTTATAATATAACCCGTACTAGGAATATTGTTATAGCCCACATTCAATACATTAGAGAATTTAAACCCAAACCCTGTAAAAATATGTGCCGAGGCAAAACCACTCTTTTGACCTCTATAAACAATATATACTGTACCATTTTCAGAAATAAGCTGACCATTTGGATAAGTAGAAGAACCTAATACTCCACCATTTCCGCTTATTGTAAAGCTTGCTGTGGCGTTCCTGCCATAATTATCGCTCACCCTAACCTGAAAACTCGAGGACTGCGCATTTTGTGCAATGCCGGAAATAAATCCGCTTTGAGACAAAGACAACCCAACAGGCAACTGACCACTAACTACATAAAAATTATATGGTGCCGTACCGCCGTAAGCTTGCATCTGATAGCTATAGTACTGCCCCAAAGTTATAACAGGCAAAGTTGTATTGGAAAAGTTTAAAGTACCAGTATTGCCAGATCCAGAAACATTAACCATAACGGTTCCGCAAGCATAAGGACTATTTTGACACACTATTATAGCTGTATTTCCCTGCGTATTTCCGTAAACATACAAATTGCCGGCCGACAAGGATACCGATGCTACATAAGCGCTGCTATTAGATGATATATAGTAACTACCGTTGCCATAAATAGAAATATTTGCACTTTGCCCGGACGAAAGAGTTATATTGTTTTGGCTAAATGTTAAATTCTGTCCCCAACCCCCTCCGCTCACAGTTAAGTTAAGAGTTCCGCAAGTTGAGACGTTAGATGACTGGCATACTACCAGACTAGTAGAGCCCTGATTGTATGCCGTAACAGTAAGTTGATTGCCAGTTATACTAACCGCCGCAATATATGAATTACTTCCACTGGAAATATAGTAACTTCCTGTGTAATTCTGAGAACCATAAATATAAACTGTAGTGCTCTGCCCGGCATTCATATTTAAACTACTTGGACTGAACCAAATATTACCGGAGTTAGAAGCGTTCACACTTACAAGCAAAGTTGCGCATGCATTGTTGTTATATTGGCAAACTACCACATTTGCGCTGCCATTTCCTACTCCTCTTAAACTTAAAACATTCCCTGAAACCGTGGCCGAAACTACGTTATAATTGGAGTTTGAGGAAATATAGAATGCCCCGCTATTTTGGTTATTGCTGTAAATGTTTATAGTGGAATTCTGATCCTGATTCAAATTTACTGTACTTTGACTAAACCACAAATTCCCATTTCCTTGCCCCGCATTTACCACAACATATATTGTATTACAAGAACCAGAAGTGTTATGACAAACATTTATAGTAGAACTACCGCTTTGACTGCCATACAAATTTAAAATTGATCCGGATACTGAAGCAGTAACAACCGAAGGATTACTGTTAGAAGAAATGTAATAAGAGGTGTTGTACCCATAGCCACTGCTACTTATAGAAACCGCCAAACTTTGACCCACATTTAAAGTAGGATTTTGAGGACTAAACCATAAATTGCCCGAATTTCCGCAACCATAAAGACAACTGCCGACGCCTACAGACACAGTATCAGAAGACTGGCTATTTACAGTCACATAAAACTGTTCCATACCCGAACCCAAATAAGTCGTAATATTCAAGCTGCCGTTATAGTCCGTCTGCCCTATTGGGTCAACAACAGTTGACCATAAGTTACTATTTTGAGCCTTAGCATACAACACAACCCTAGAATTAGAGTCACCATTACTAACAAAAACCTTATAACTACCATAACCACCTTCTTGACTAACACTTAAAGAAGGCTTGCGACCGTAATTATAATACTGAGCGGAAGCTTCTGTCATTAAACCCATAGCCAGAAAACAAACCGCGACCACACCTCCCAAAATTTTAATTGTTTTCATATAATTTATGATTAGTTTGTAGCATTATATTATGGCTTAAGTAAGGGGCTTTGTCAAGGTCTGCTTATTTTTTTCAAGCTTCACCCCTAAAACCGCCTTCACGGCTTCACCCGCATATACAAGCGAGGTTTTTGGCTCCGCATTACATACTTCGCCCGCCGCCCAAATCCCTGGCACCGATGTTTTCTGGTCAGCGTCCACTTTAATTTTTCCGCCAATAGTTTTTTGAGTCAAAGTCTCAAAATCTACCGGCCCTCCTCCAATTGTTATAAGAACATTTTTAGCATAATCCACCTGACCATTTTTTTGCTCGACCGCAAAACTCACAATTTGTTTATCTAAACCCATAGCCTCACTTTTATTTTTAAAACTAACGCACCTCGAGTTTTTAATTACTAACTTTATTTTTTCTTCTATTTGCCTAAGGTTTATAAACCCAAGCTCATCTTCAGTATAAAATTCCAAAAGCGTCTTTGTTACTACCAAAGTTTTTATTCCTTCATGGTCAGCCGCAATGGCAGCGGTAGATCCGGCCAAACCGGCACCAATTATAATAAGGTCATACATAACTTTAGTTTAGAACCGAAAGTAAAATGTGTAAACCCCTACCCTCTTACACGAAATCTGCACAAATAAAATACCCTCCTAATGGAGGATATATATTTACATTAAATATATGAGTGAAATTATGGATTCAGCTCACGACCATCCTTTGGTTCTTTAATGCTTTCTAAAACCAAAGCGGTAACTGCTCCAAGTAAAATTATCGCTCCAGCTATCTGATAAACACCCAAAGCAATACCTAAAAATTTCCAATTTATTAAACTCAAAGCCAAAGGGTATCCAAGCTCCATAAGAGTTGCGGTTGAAGCTTTTGTATTTTTTAACCCAAAATAATAAAGCAGCAATGCAAAAAACCCTGTAAGTAGCGAAATTATAATAGTATTCCGCCAAAAATACGGGCTCATTAAACCAAATTGCATTTTTTCAAACGCTAGAACGTAAACGAGTAAAAACACAAAACCCAACACAAACCTTAAGCCGGTAACAAACTGGAAATTTAAATCAAAAAGAAGAGCGCGTCCCACAACTGTTCCTCCGGCCCATAACAAAGCAGCTAATACTGCCAATGCCGGCCCATGCCAACTTACTCCCTCCACTGCTTCCCAAATATTTAAAGGGGAAATAGCCCCAAATGAAATTAAGTACCCGCCCAACAAGGCAGGTATAACCAATAGCCAAAATTTTAAACTAATTTTTTCTTTTAAAAATACCGCTGCCAATAATATAGCAAACAAGGGCTGAAATTTTTGCAACAGAGCAGCCACGGTAAAATTGTAATTCATGGCCACTGCGCCCTGCACAAAAAGTATGGCAGCCAAGGCTGAAGCCCCAGCACCAATATACAGAAGGCCCAACATTTTTTTAAAATCAAGTTTATAAAAATCCGCTCGGTGACGTATTAAGCCGGGCAACGAAACCAAACCATTAAACATGTGTTCTAAAAAGGCAACGAATCCAGTCCCCAAACCGCCTACCAATAAAGGCTTTCGAAACGGAGCATCACCCGCCCATAAAAGCGAAGCTAAAAAAACTATTACCGCCCCCGATTTCTTTTTATTCATGTTTGTATTACTGATCCCTTAAGAGCACTTTATTATTTATTACCACCTTCTTAACATCTCTCTCAATTTGTTCCTTTAAAGATTTTGTATTATTAAATTTTTTAAAGGGTCTTAAATAGTTTATTAACACCAGTTCAATTTTTCTGTTATATAAATTTCCCCTAAACCCTATTAAGTGTGCCTCAATTTTTGGCAAGTTATTTTTATCTATAGGCCCTATTACTATTGCTGCATTATAACTTTTATATTTTTTATCCGATGTTTTGTATCCTGCTACCCCTGACCAGACTCCCAATTTAATCTTCATACCACTTCTTACAAATTGCCTGCGATCCAAATTTGCCGTAGGGTACCCAAGCTTTCTGCCATAACCATCTCCTTTTATAACAGTGCCTTTGATTAACATATTTAAAAATATTTTCCGATCCTAATCTACGAATTAAATCCGAATCTGCTAATAACTGCGGATACACAACATCTGTAGACACCCGTAGATTTAGATTGCAGTATTGGTAAATTCGGATCGGGTTAATGACCTTCTTGTTCTGCCAAATATTTCTCTACATCTAGCGCCGCCATACAGCCCATACCTGCTGCGGAGATAGCCTGTCTATATCTAGGATCATTTACGTCACCCGCGACGAACACCCCTTCTGTATTGGTATGCGTATGATTAAAAACTTTAACATAACCTTTTTCATCTGTTTCTATACCGGCTTCTTTAAAAATTTTGGTGGTCGGAGTATGCCCAATTGCCACAAAAAAACCTTGCGCTGACAAAACCTCTTCCTGTCCGCTTTGATTATGCTTTATTTTTACACCTTCTACTTTTTCTTCTCCTATAATATCGGTGATTGCGACATTGGTTACAAACTTTATTTTGGAGTTTGCCCTAGCACGCGCCAACATTATTTTACTTGCTTTAAAATCTTCTCTTCTATGAACTATAGTCACCGACTTACCAAACTTTGTTAAAAAATTTGCCTCTTCCATTGCGCTATCGCCACCACCAGCTACCACAATGTCCTTGTCTTTAAAGAAAAAACCGTCACAAGTTGCACAAGCACTTACGCCCTTTCCCCGAAGTCGCTGTTCGTTAGGAAGACCAAGCCAATTAGCCGTAGCACCTGTTGCGATAATAACCGAATTTGCAAGAAATTCTTCTGAAGAAGTTTTTACAGCAAAAGGTTTCTTAGAAAAATCAACAGCAACAGCATTATCACGAACTAATTTTGTCCCAAATCTTTCAACCTGTTTTATCATGTTATCCATAAGCTCAGGACCCATAATACCATTTACAAATCCCGGAAAATTTTCCACTTCTGTAGTTTGCATAAGCTGTCCGCCCGGCTCCAAACCAGCAATCACCAAAGGTTTCAAATCAGCTCTTGCGGCATATAAGGCTGCGGTAAGACCCGCCGGGCCAGAACCTATGATTATAACGTTATGAGTAATCTTGTCTAACATAAATGTTTTGAGTGATGAGCGATAGGTTACCGGTAACAAATACTAAAAATACTTAATTCCATTAACCCCTTAATGCTCACCAGTTACTATTATTGTCTATTTATTTTAAAGCAAAAAAACCTTCTTGACAAACCTAAAGACGAAGTTTATAATCACAGGTCCCCTGCTTGTTTGTGGGGGAAACAGAACATTAACAAACGCCTCACACTCTGAGGCAATAAGGAGGGCGGAAAGGAAATCCTATGTCCTTTTTGTTCCTGATGGTCGTGTTTGCCATGGCCTCTCTTGCACATGCCGCCGGCGCCACTATGCGCCTGAGCAGTTTCTTGAGAAAGCAAAGCCTAAAAAAACAAACACTCCCAAAAGCAGTTACGGCCCTTATGGCCGCCGCGCAGCTTTCAGAGCTAGCAAGCCTTATAGAACACGCTTCGTTCGTGCATTTTGTTGGAGCAGCGATGGTTCTGGTAGTCTTGTTAGCTGTTAAGTCAGGAACCGAAGAACATGGGTTGTAGGCAAAACCGCCTCCCCAAAAACCCAAGGGTTTCCTGATACCATGTCACGCGAGTGACAGAATCTAAAATCCCCGAGAGCTTACGCTTTTCGGGGATTTTCTATTTTCTAAAGGATAAAGCCTGCCCGGATGACCTGTTCGGACAGAGATAAAGCCTGAACCTCTACTTATATTCTCCCAGTATGAGAGGTAGATCCATTTTTTCTCCGTTGCGAAGAATGGTTACCAAAATTTGGTTTCCAGCCTCATAGCGCAACACTTCTGTATCTAACTGATTCACCTGATTAATTTCCTTTTTATTTAAATGAGTAACAATATCGTTAACTTTTATACCTGCCAAAGCGGAAGGACTCCCCACCTCAACCTTTAAAACCACAGCCCCCTTATCTGTAGGCAAATTATTTTCAGTTTGAATAGTTTTAGTCAAACCCACAAAACTCAAACCCAAATATGGGCGACTTACTTTGCCCAAAGTTTTAAGCTGTTCAACTGATGTCTTTATCGTATTTACAGGGACTGCAAACCCTATACCTTGAGCAGTTGCATCAATTAAAGTATTCATACCTACAACTTCCCCTGCCATGTTAACCAAAGGCCCGCCGCTATTACCAGGGTTTATAGAAGCATCTGTTTGAATTAAATTTTGCAAACGAGGTTTAGGATTGCTTTCAGTGCCGACATTTACCGCCCTGGAAAGCCCAGACACAACTCCGCGCGTAACAGTATTCTGGTACTTGCCCAAAGTATTCCCTATTGCAAAAACAGTTTGACCAGTTTCCAATCCACTCGAATCCGCCAAGGCCGCAGGCACGAGACCAGTCGTCTCTATTTTTATAAGTCCAATGTCGTTATATTTGTCGGTTCCCACTACCCGAGCATCATAAGTTTTGCCGTCTGCAAACATAACTGTATATTTGCCTTCCGGTTCATTTATAACATGCTGGTTAGTAACTATATAGCCATCTGCTGACAAAATAAACCCCGTGCCAGAAACTTCTGTTGACTCAAATTTTATAGTAGGAGTATTTTCAACTTTGTTAACCCCCAAAATATTCACCACGCTAGACTTTGCCTTCCGTACAGCCAAAATAGCCTGCTGCTCATCTGTCGTCGGCTTTGAAGACGTTGGCTTGATAGGGTTTAACTTAACATTTTGACCAACAACCTGGGTCGAAAAAGCCAAAAAACCCCCAATTGCCACAGGTGCCAAAAATTTCGCAATTCTATTGCTTTTCATAATATTTATTTATTTATTTATACAAACCATATTATAGCAAATAATATTGTTTTCATTCATACATTTGGCATTTTAAAATATTATTCTCATTTTGATAAGGAATTTATTTTCTACCAACGGCTTTTTAACCTTTGGGTCAGAAAGAGCTATTAGACTATCTTTATTGATTAAGATAATTAAGTAAAAAAGTCAGGAGGTGAAAAATATGGCAAAAAATTCTAAACAAGGTAGAGGCTGGCACGGCGACTCAGAAGGACATGCACGCGCCGGCAGCCAATCCCATAAAAACGACAGACGCTAAATGGAATAAAATCCCATCGTCTTAAAGTATAAATTAACAAAAACTTTGCTAGGAGGTGAAAAATATGTCCCACAACCACAACAATTCCAAAAGCAGAAACACTTCCTCGAACCAAGACTCCTGGGAACGAACATCGAAGCAAAACGAACAAGCTTCGCGCAGTAACAGAGAAGCCAACAAAACTGAATAAACAAAATTAACAAAATCAGCAGCCTTTGAAAGACTGCTGATTTTAGCATTTTTAGGCTAAAAACGGCCAAAATACCTGTATACACACCAGTCTATATATGCTATACTTATTAGGCAATAACTATTGTAACAAATCTAGTCGAATTTTAATCCCATAGCTTACTTGCGCTTTCCCGCACACTAAAATTTTTATATATATTTTATAGACGGTTAAGTTCTTATTATTTATAATTCCAAAAATTATGAACGGTGTTGTAAAAAAGAAAATGGACAAAGGCTTCGGCTTTATAACCATTGAAGGACAAAATCAAGATTTGTTCTTTCACAGCAACTCTTTGGTTGATATAACCTTCGAAGAGCTAAACGTAGGCGATGCAGTTTCCTTTGAAATAGAAGATTCCCCAAAAGGAAAAAATGCAGTCAGCGTAAGAAAAGTTTAATACTTTTTAAAAAACCTCCCTTACTTGCCTTTGGCAACAGGGAGGTTTTTTTATTCTATAATAAACTTTTGTAATTAGATTAATTTTTATTCTGCTCTGCCTCAAGTCGGATACGCAGCTCATCAAATTTTTTTTCTAATTCCGAAACCTGATCATCATGTTTGTTTCTTATAAACGTACTAGTTTCGTAATACTTTTCCTCTACTAGTTTCCTCTTTTCTTTGACTTCTTCCCAACCTACTTTTCCAGACCTATATACATCGGTTATATTATCCCGCGCCTTAATCTGATCATCCTTTGCTTTTTGGGATTCTTTTATATATTCCTGTCTTATTGCCCAAAATGCCTCATTTCGATTATTCCTCAAATTAAAACTTAGGTCTCCGCCACCGAATCTAAAAAATAAACTTCCTTGCGAACCTAACTGAACCTGTCTTGTATTTTTTTCGAACCACTCATGCTTGCTTTCTAGGGAAGTCCCGGCAGGAAAATAGGCATCATCGCTTAAACGTTTTATTAACTGCTCAAATTCATAAGCCAACCCCTGCCTGTCCACAAAGGTTATTAGGTCATTCCCATTCACTAAAGCAAAATATATGTCTATATGCTCCTTACTTCCCACCTCATTGAATTTTACCAACTTTGACCAACTAAAATCCTGAATCCCTTCGTCGGTTAAAACAATTACCGCTCGTTGCGAACCTGCATTTTCCGGAAGCAGTTTTTTTTCCAATACTTGATCCAACGAATTAAACAGTTGTTCATTTCCACCACTTAGCCTCAAATTCGACAGCGTCTCTTCTAGCTTTTCTGAAGGAACTTTCTTATAACTATCCAAGTCAGCACCTCTTTCAAAGGTAACAACATGGTTGGTGTCTGAACTAAAGTCTGAAGGCATTTGTTTAAACGCTTCACCAAACTTTTTACCCAAACGACCATAATCGTCCGACATAGATTCGCTCCGATCCGCCAAAATGGTAATTTTGTCATAACTGGCCATAATTTCTACCAACTTAGCGTACTGAACTTCCACTTCGTTATCTCCCGGTAATTCAAAAGCCACCCGCGCATAACGCGCTTGGTCGTATAATCCAGACAACTGCTCCCCAGAAAGTTTTTTTATTTCTTCTGGCTTATACCTTTCTTTCGTCGCCGGATTAATTAACTGAGTAATTGGTAAAAAACCTACTCCCCAAGAACCTGCGGCTATCCGTTTGGTATAAGTCTTACGCCGAAACTGGCGCAGTGCGGTTGGATCTATCTGAGAGGAAAACTTATATGTCTCAATAATATTCCGAAGCAACCCGTCCAAAGCTTTAAGTCTTTCGGTACTTAAACCTTCATTTCCCTTTTCCCATTTTTTTGTTGGCCTTTCGTCACTAGAAACCTCAATGCTTATACGACTTGAATTTAGCTTTGTAAACTTTTCCTTGTTATTATATTCTTCCAAAAATTTTTCAATTTTAGTTCTAATTTCTACCTCAGCCCTCCCGTTTAATTCAGCCGCGTCGACAGGGAAGGAGTTAGCAAAATCAAAATTTTCTAAAGCTTGAGTCTTTTTTGTCTCAGCCTTTTCACCCACCAAACCAGATTTAAAGTCCGAGCAACCCGGTATTAACAAGCTAGCCCCTAAGACCACCCACCTAGCAAGCCCAAAAGCCTTTTTTTTATACTCTTCGCCTCTAAAACCCGATTCAAAACTTCTTTCCGACATATAATCAATACTATTAATGATAATTTATATTACCATAAATTAGCCGTTTTTAACTTAATGCCTAACCTTACAGGCCTTACAAAAGGAAAAAACGCAGTCAACCTAAGAAAAGTTTAATACTTTTTAAAAAACCTCCCTTACTTGCCTTTGGCAACAGGGAGGTTTTTTTATTACTACGCAGCTTGGTTTTCCGCAGGGGCGGCAACTGGCGCTGTCTGGGTTTCCGGAGCCGGGCTAACTGGTTCCGTAGTGGTAGCATCTGTCTTTTGTTCGTCTGACATAACTGTATTCCTTTCGTATCCCGCTTCGGCAGACCCGAAGTTAACAGGACTACCTTATCTGAGCGAGACCATATTAGGGTAAATTGGCCCAGTAAGATATTTAGCCAGTGACTCATTATAACACTAACCAGCAAGAATAGATAGCTAGGAAACTACTGAAAACTGTCCTCCCCATTTACAAAAAATTTTCTCATAAAAGTTCATTAATAGTTTTTGTAACTAGGATATTATATTGACACAATTAGTTAGGTACCTTACTATTATATATAAATCTAATTCATACGAACTCGTATGCAAAAACTTGAATTAAGCCCATTAAGAAAACTCTTTCATACTGTCATACTTCTTTCCAAAAAGGATATGGTACGCAGATTCGCCGAAACGAATATTCATCTTTCACAACTTCAGTTCTGGGTATTGGTAACCATTCGCGAACACCCGACTACCTTAAATGAAATAGCAAAAAAATTTGGTATAAAGCCGCCTTCCCTAACACCGGTTGTAAGAATGCTAGAAAAAACCGGCTACCTGCAAAAAAAACCCGACGCCCATGACGGCAGAAAGTTCCAGCTAATAAATACAAAAAAAGGTGAACAGGTCTTAAACAAATTACCCCTAAATACTTCAAAAGATGCGCTGAATGCCGCCTTCGAAAAACTTACGTCTACTAAACAAAGACAGCTTCTAAAACTACTAGAGGAATTAATTTCAAATTTTGAATACCATGAATAAAGAACCAACTTTAAAACCTACCGAACCCAGTATATTTGGCGTAGTAAAACCCTACAACAAACTCATAATCCCGCTTATACTGCTGGCAATTTTAAGCAATTCACTTGCCCTATGGCTCCCCCGTTTACTTTCCCATGGCATAGACGCTTACTTGCGTGGGGAAATTTTGAACAACATATTCTGGCAATTTGGCATCACTGCCTGCATAATTTTTATTCTAACCTTTTTACAAAGCATTGTTCAAACTTATGCTTCTGAGCGAGTAGCTAAAGACCTTAGACAAACATTGTCTGAAAAAATCTCCTCTCAAACTTTTGCCGAGGTTCAGACAATAACCCCGTCGAAACTGTTGACTAATTTAACTTCAGACATGGATGCAGTAAAAAACTTTGTAGGTCAGGTAATAGTAAACCTGGTCTCCTCGCTTGTTCTTATATTTGGCGCAAGCATACTCCTTCTTTCCATTAATTGGAGGCTGGGCCTAGCTGTTTTGTCCATTATTCCAATAATTGGGATTGCTTTCTTTTTAATTATACGAAAAGTTAGCGGCTTTTTTTTAAAGGCCCGAGAAATAATAGACTGGTTAAACAAAGTAATAAACGAAAGCATATTGGGTGCCGCACTAATTCGCGTTATTAATTCCCAAACTACTGAGCACGCAAAATTCTCCGCAGCAAATAGCAAAGCGCGGGAAGTTGGAACCGCCATCCTTAAACTCTTTTCAGCCCTTATTCCCATTGTAACCTTTGTCTCCAACTTGGCCGTTCTAATTATTTTAGTCTTTGGTGGTCGCTTTGTTATAAACGGCTCAATGTCGCTGGGCGAGTTCGCCTCCTTTAACAGCTATCTGGTCATTTTAATATTCCCAATTATTTTAATTGGGGTAATGAGTAACTTTATTGCGCAAGCCCAAGCTTCTTACGGACGTGTTATGGCGGTTTTAAATTCCCCTGCCCCGCAGGAAGACGGCAAACTATCGGCCAAACTTTCCGGCCTGTTAGAAATAGAAAATTTAAATTTAAGTTTTGGCGAAAAAACTGCGCTTAAAAATATAAATTTAAAAATAGAACCGAAAAGCAAAGTAGCCATAATTGGCCCCACAGCTGCCGGCAAAACCCAGCTCTTAAATTTAATTATCGGACTAATTAAACCCTCCTCGGGCAAAGTTAAATTCGACGGAAATAGTTTAGAAGAATATCAAAGAGAAGCTTTGTACAAACAAGTAGGACTTGTTTTTCAAGATAGTATTATTTTTAACATTTCGCTTAGGGAAAATATTGCCTTTAACACAGAGGTTAATGCGCAAGATCTGGACAAAGCTATTAAAACCGCCGAACTTGGCGAGTTTATTCAAAGCTTACCCAAAGGTCTGGATACTGTTGTTTCTGAACGAGGCACAAGCCTTTCCGGCGGGCAAAAACAACGTATAATGCTTGCACGAGCCCTTGCCATTAACCCTAAAATTCTCTTGCTCGACGACTTTACCGCCCGTGTAGACACCGCAACAGAAAAAAAGATTCTCAAAAATGTGTCTGTCAACTACCCAGAACTTACTTTGGTTTCTGTAACACAAAAAATTTCTTCGGTTGAAAGCTATGACCAGATTATAGTTCTCATGGAAGGCGAAATTATAGCTTCGGGCAGGCACGAGGAACTTATGCACCTATCTCCGGAATATGTCCAAATTTACAATTCACAGCAAAGCACCAATGAACTACAATCTTAACAAACCAGAAGCCGGAAAGAAAACTTCGACCTGGCAAGCGGGCAAAAAACTGTGGCCATTGCTCGTAGAGGAAAAAAATATTATATTTGCAGCGGTTTTAGCTGTGGCTATAAATTCATTCCTAAACCTTCTTGCACCATGGCTTATTGCCCATGTTGTGGATGCCTATATTATTCGTAAGAATTTTGAAGGCGTGCTTACTTTCTCCGGCATAATTCTGGTTATGTATCTGTTTGGGCTTATTACGAGCTATATGCAGACCAGGCTAATGGGCGGTGTGGGACAAAGAGTGCTCTACCGTTTGCGCAACCAAGTTTTTAACAAACTCCAAGAGCTGCCTGTTGACTTCTTTAACCAAAATAAAGCCGGGGACTTAATTTCACGCATTAACAACGACACGGACAAAATTAACCTGTTTTTCTCACAGTCTGTTGTCCAATTCATGAGCAGTATTTTTCTTATGCTCGGCGCGGCCGTATTCCTACTTAGCATAAACCTTAAGCTTGGAGCGGCTACTCTTGCTCCCGCAGTACTACTCTTAATAGTTACCAGAGCACTTTCAGCCTGGGTAAAAAACAAAAATCTAGCCAGCTCCCAGTCTTTGGGCGGCTTAAGTTCGGAAATTCAAGAGAGTCTAAATAACTTTAAAGTCATAATAGCTTTTAACCGCCGCGACTATTTTAAAAAGCGCTTCCAGGAGGTAAACAACATAAACTACGAAGCTGCAATTGCAGCCGGCGTCGCAAACAACACTTTTACCCCCATATATGGACTCGCCTCTAACTTGGGACAGCTTATTGTGCTGGTCTATGGTATTATGCTTATTTCCTCCGGACAATTTACTGTTGGACTACTTATTAGTTTTGTGGCTTACGCTAGTAATTTCTACAATCCTTTAAGGCAGCTGGCGGCACTTTGGGCAAATTTCCAGGCCGCGCTTGCCAGCTGGGACCGCGTACATGAAATATTAGCAATGGAAAGTAATTTGCCAAAAATCACCCAAGCCTCAAACATCAAAGCAACCAATGCGCTTCTGGAATTTAAACATGTTAGCTTTGGCTACACCGAAGGCAAAGAAGTTTTGCACAATATAAATTTACTTCTTGAAAAAGGTAAAACATACGCACTTGTAGGACCCACCGGTGGGGGTAAAACCACCACCGCTTCCTTAATGGCAAGACTATATGACCCAACCTCAGGCGAAGTATTTTTAGACGGAAAAGATATTCGTTCATATTTGCCTGCCGAACGTACAAAAAAAGTCGGTTTTATTTTGCAGGAGCCTATTCTCTTTACAGGTACGGTCAAAGAAAATATTTTATACGGCAACGAACAGTACTCTTCCCTTAGCGAAGAAGAGTTAACAAATATTATTCATAAAGCCGGCTTGGAAAAAATACTGGAAAGATTCGACAAAGGACTTAAAACTCAACTTACTGCCAGCGGTGATGCGGTTAGCCTTGGACAAAAACAGCTTATTGCCTTTATGCGTGCCGTGCTTCGTAATCCTGACATACTTATACTCGACGAGGCCACTGCTAACATAGACACCGTAACCGAACAACTCCTGGAAGAGATTTTAAAAAACCTTCCCGCCCATACAACTAAAGTTATAATTGCACACAGGCTCAATACCATACAAAACGCAGATGATATTTTCTTCGTTAACTCCGGCTCGGTAACCGAAGCCGGCTCCATGGATCACGCCATGGAAATGCTGCTTCACAACGAAAGAAATAGTTAAAACTCCTGACACTCTCAAATAAAAGCGCTCTATAAAGGAGCGCTTTTATTGTTTACCTACACGTCTTTATTTTTACCGCGGCACCAACCTGTTAATAATCCTTATGCCCATACTCTTTAAGTTCGTCCATTTTTTTCTTAAAAAATTTACCAAATCGTTTATCTTTTTGCCTTTTTTGCACCGTATTCATTTTATAAAACCCGGCTTCTTTTTTTAAATTGAGATAATTATTATATTTATCCTTACTAAGTTCGCCGGAAGCTACCGCCGCTCTAACAGCACAATCCGGCTCGTGAACATGAGAGCAGTCGGTGTACTTACAATTTTTTTCCAAAACAACTACATCCTCAAACGAACCCGACACACCCTGCTCGGAGTCCACAAGCCCAACTTCGCGAATACCCGGATTATCTATTAGGATTCCCCCATTTTCTAATACGTACATTTCACGACTTGTGGTAGTATGCTTACCCTTGTCTGTGTTTTCATTAATGCTTTTTGTTTTTATACTTTCATCACCGACAAGTTTTTTTACTAAAGAAGATTTTCCAACCCCGGAGGAACCCAAAAAACAATAAGTCTTTCGCGGGGTTATATATGTCTCCAGCTCCTGCAAACCGGATTCTTTTAAAATACTAGTGCAAATAACATGTACCCCTGGCATACGATTTTGTATTTCTGAAACTTTAACAATCAGTTCTTCCGGAGTAACAAGGTCGGCTTTATTTAAAACCACCGCAGGCTCAATCTGACCATCTCTCGCCAGCGCAACATATCTCTCCAGCCTATTTATGTTATAGTCGCTGTTTACCGATTCCACTACAAACACTATATCTATATTGGAAGCTATAACCTGCACTTCGTCCTTGCCGGCGGATTTTCTTTTTAAAATTGTTTTTCTGGGAAGGATTCCCCGCACCACCGCCTGGTCCTGGTTTAACTTCTCTATAACCACCCAATCGCCAACGGCAGGATAGTCCTCCCTCGAACTCGCGTTGTATATTTGCTTACCAGTAATTTTTGCTAAGAATTCTTCATCCCCAGTTTTTACTTTGTAGCCACCCCTGTATTCAGAAATAACTCTTGCAACTAAAAATCTCTCCAGCCCCATTGCTTTTCGACCTTCTTCAAAAAACTCATTATACCCCATTGCTATTAATTCTTGCGTGTTTATATTCTGCATTTGTATATTATAGCTAAGTTTGTCTTTAAAGAATAGAAAATATAAAAAAATACCAAAAACCTTTTCTTTTGTATTTGTAAAACAAAACTAAACTGGTCGTAAGTTAATAAAAGAAAATATGGTCCTCTGCTACAGTCTGCTATAACACATAAAAAAAAGCCTGCCTCTAAGACAGACTCGCTGCTAACGTACGACTACCGCCCAACCAACTCCCGGTTTTCGGGAACCGTCGCATGCGGCGGCGTGACCACAGGAAGACGCGGTCCAGCCTGTGCGCTAAAACGCGTGCCTACACCACACATCCAAACCATAAGACGCGCCAGCACAGACGCCCGCTGCGCCACCTGCACCGCCGGCGGCATGCTCAGTTCCACCCTTTCGCTCGCACCGGCGAGCGACAAAACACGTACGCACTGGTTCTCGTTAAGGCGCTGCAGAAGCAGCTCCCGTCCGTTGTCAAACCGAACCCCGTCGCGGTGAATGTAGGCGTCGACCCCCAACTGAGTGAAAGTCACCAGCTCAGTCTCCCTGACAGCAAATTCTTTCCGAAGCCGCACGGGGATATCCTCCAACATCAACTGCGCACCGGGTGGAATGCACACAGCGCACAACATATGGGCACTGTGGTTATTGCCCTGCTCAACCACATCGCGGAATGCAGGGTCACCGGACGAGACCATCCCCATTGACCCGCCCGGAAAGCGGACCGTTACCAGCGTCTCGCCTTCATTAGCAAGGCGATTTTTGTGTGCGTGCAAGCTATAGTCGCACATTGTGATCCTCTTTTCTACATGTAGTAAAGCCCCTCAGAAAGGAGCTTGATGCAGAAAGTCTACACAAAAAAGTAGCACTGGTCAACTCTATACATAAAAAACCTCTTTTAAATATTTAAAAGAGGTTTTTTGAACTATTCCAAGTCATTAAAATCATAAACGTTCAAATGTCTATCCCCGTTTAAAGAGTCCTTTTCTATTTCTTCTAAATCCTCATCTAACAATTTTATAGCTTCTGGAGCGTTTGAATTACCAGGCTTTATTGCCAACAGAACTGAATTCCTATGTAACTGTATGTCCAAACCACCCGCTTCGACACTTGCTGTGTTGTAAACCGGTAAACTCGCCACATCATAACCCAACTTTTTAAATACATTTTCAAATTGCTCGTAGTCTTTTGCTACTGACCCTGAATAATTTACACTCTTCCCCAAATTTGCAAAGACTCCTTTAAATATTCCGCCTGGAACCAAAACTTCGTCCAGCCTTTTTATGGCTAAATTCGGGTAAGCAGAATAAGCAACAGAATACATAGCCAAAATTCCACCAACCGAGTTGTTCTTTATTCCTCTTAAAGTTTCTGTGCCGGTTAAACGAGCCTTGTCAGGTGGAAAGTTTCTAAATAATTCCGGATCCCTACTCAAAGCTGTAACACTAAAGTCTAACCCTTGTGCCATTGGCATTTGGCTAATTTTCTTAGCCGCATTTCCACTACCTGTGCCTATATCTAAAATTCTATTTGAGCTTAAAGTTTTTACATACTCGAAAACATGCATAAGACCACCCATTCTGTACACTACTTCCCTTCCGCTTCGCGAAGTTATATATTTATTCCCCACCAAACTTTCTGGAGCGGTTTCCTGTTTTCTGGCGTTATTTATTTGCTCAGCTATTTTTTTTCTTTCGTAATAGTATTTTATTTTTTCCACGTTTTCCATACCGATTTCTACTCAAATAATGTTTAATTCATTATAACAAATATTCTGTTTTACTTATTACACAACCTATTGATAAAACAGTCAGTTAAGTATAGAATTATATCCTGTAAGTTTTCAATCCCAGAGGGAGGACCGATGAACTTTTCCACATACCTTGAGGTACTGTTGTCCGCCAAAGAAGCGGCGGCAAAAATCCCCTTGGGGGTCTACGACCCCATTGTCTGGCCTGAGCTAAGACCAGACGCGCCGACAGCAATGCTGTTGTCCGCGCATCCAGACGACGAATGGCTGTCCTTTATGCCGCTGGGTTTGCGGCTACGGCGAGAAGGCTACAACGTTGTTGTGGTCGCTGTTACCTTAGGGCGGCCCGAACAGCACGCGCGACGCCTTAGCGAACTAACAGCTGCCTGCCGCTACGGCGGCATGGAACTGTGCGTTCCGGGACCCGAAGGCAAAGGCCTACGGGACCAAATCAGAAACGAAAATGGGGAAACATTTTCCGGCGCTGTAGAAGAGGTGCTGAAACTAACCAACCGCTACATGCCCAAAGTGTTCATAACACACCACGCGGAAGACGGACACCGGGACCACAAAAGCTGCAATCGTTTGGCCAAAATTGCGACTGCCTGCAGCAAACAGCACACATTCCTCGTCGAAACGGAATACTGGCAAGACATTGGCGAACCCAACTGCCAACTCGAAGTAGCATACCTAGACGTAGTCCGCGTTATGGAGGGTGTCAGTTTCCACAAGGGGGAACTGGAAAGGAACCCTTACCACTTAACCTACCCTCTACTCGGTATGCTGAATGCCCAGTACGTAGAACGCGTTGTGGGGTTTGGCAACCCCGCGGCGAAATTTCAGTTCTCGGTAATACTGAAGCTGACGGTGTTTAAAATGGGCCGCCAGTACGACTACAAACACCCTAGCCAACTCAGCACGGACCAGTCAGTGTCCATGCTCTTTCCGGAAAAACCAACCACAACGTCAGTTTAAACAACTGCCGTTTTTTTATTAAACGAAGATTGAGATACATGAAGACTGACTCGCGATTTAATCCAATCTTTGTGTGTTCTTGTCTGTGGTCGCTCAGCTGTTAGCAAGCACCTCTCTTTTAGTTCAATGTATAAAGTTTCAATATGCCTCCAATGCTTTTGCTGTTCTAAATCAAAAAGCTTAGAATCTTCATCCTTAAAAATCAAACTAAAAACACCATTCCGGGTGTGTCCCTCGACTCGGCTGCACTCGCTCGGGACAAAATAAAATACCCCATACATTGGGGTATTTTATTTTGGTAGCGCTACGGAGAATCGAACTCCGATTTAGTGGATGAAAACCACTTGTCCTAACCATTAGACGATAGCGCCAAAAGATTGAATTAAGAAGTAGGAATAAAGATTAGGAATAAAACCACACTTAACTTTTGAAATTTTAACATAATTGAGCTTTTTTTTCAAGGGCTCAGTTAAGGCCAAATTTGCATTTTCCCAACAAAAAAGAGAAGCTCTAGGCTTTCTCAATCTTATATGGACTATTTAACTCTTCTTCGGCTCGATTAGCAAAACCAATAAACAACGCTATATCCTGAGCACTCATAGTACGCGGCTTGGTGTCTTTTATACACAGAACTCCTATAGGCTGCCCATCTTTCCGGTTACGCAACGCCATACCGGCATAAAACCTCACAAATGGCGGACCAACTACATACGGGTTGTCAGAAAACCTTGGGTCCAGTTTAGTGTCTTCTACAATAAATATATATTTGCTGAGCATTGCATGACCACAAAAAGATATTTCTCTTTTACCTTCCTTGGTGGGCAACCCCTGGCAAGATTTAAACCATTCCCTGTCCCTGTCTATAATAGATATGGTACAAATAGGAACAGAAAACCATTCCACCACTTCTTTTGTCAGCCTATCAAACCTTTCCTCTGGCTTAGTATCTAAGACTTGCAGACTATGCAGGCTAAGAAGCCTGGCGTCCTCGTCAACTGGCATAGGCGAAATTTGCATGTTTATTCTATTTAATTGTTCGTTTTAGGAATAACCGTCTGAATACCTAAAAAATATTTCACCTCCCCCTCGTCACCAAGAATAGGAGAAATACGAATACTGGCATCGTATAGCTCTCCGTTCTTCTTTTTATTTAGTACTTGAAAAACTACTGCCTTTTTTTCTTCTAAAATGCTTTTCCAAAGCCTTTTATAAAATTCTTCTGGCATTTGCCTTCCCCATATAGCTGGGGTTTTCCCCACTACCTCATTTTGGGTATAGCCTGTTACCGCTTCCACTTGAGGATTAATATATAAAATAACACCATTACAGTCCGTCAAAAAAACCTGGCTTCCTCCGTCTTCCAAAACTGAATTAATTGTGCCACAACGCAAGCATTTTATTTCAATCTTTGCATTCTCTCCATGCTGCTTACCCAAAAGCTTGTTGCAGCTTTTGCAGCGAAACTCGTACCAAAAGTTGGAGTCTAAGTGACTATGTGGAAATTGTAAACTCAAATCTTCGTTTAAATTCATTGGCTTAAAAAAACAAAGCCCAACCCGACAGTTAATCTGCAGTGTTGAGCTTCGAGAGCTACTATATAACTAGAGTAACATATATTTTTTTTATTGACAATTTTAAACTCAAACTATTTTAAAAAAAGACCTTCGCTGAACGAAAGTCTTTTTTAAAAACTATTTTGCTAACTCGCCGGCATAAAAGCCACTCAATGTTTGCACAAACTTAGCTCCCCCACCATGCTGCTTGGTAAAAGCTTCGGTACCGTCCTGACCACAAATGCCTAAAATTGCTTTTTGTCCGCCCGGATGTTTCTTTATCCATTCAGTTAAGTTATAAACTTTGGAATTCACAACGGATAAACAGTTTTCTGCAGAATTAGCAAGGGCAATTTCAGACATGGTGTAAACTTTGACCTGTTCAGAATTTCCTCCCGAAGCTTTTTGCCCTGAAGCCTGGTTATTATTTGTTGTAGAAGATTGCCCGGCACAGCCAGCGGCTATAAAGCTAAATAAAAAAGTAGCAATAAGAAATTTTTTCATAAGTTTATTTAATAATAGCCTTTAAATACTAATTTATCCATTAAATTTTTGCAAATTAATTGCAATATTTTGCGTACCCTTACATTTAAGTGTATTATTTGCTTATGACTTGGCTTTTTTTTGCACTCCTAGCGCCCTTAATTTGGGCAATTACCAACATAATAGACAAATTTGTTTTGTCTAAGATTACCGACGACTACTGGATACCGGCAATCTTTTTTTCTTTTGCAGGCCTAGCTACAGGACTAACTATTTTTGTTTTTAAAGGTTACGAACCAGTTACACCAGTAGTTATATTTACAGCATTAGGAGCCGGCTCTGCCTACTTTTTTGCCGAGCTTTACTATTTTAAGGCTGCTCAAAAAGAAGAAATTTCACGAGTCATCTCACTTGTCTACCTGGACCCTCTTTTTACGGCAATTTTTGCAGCCATATTTTTAAAAGAGTTTTTTTCTTTTACCAGCTACGTTGGCGTGGCCTGCATGACCTTTGGAGCCTTCTTAATATCTTACAATTTTGAATCGGGTTGGAAAAATAAAAACATAGCCTGGCTGGCAGTTATATCCGCTGCTTTATTTGGGGCCTCAAATATATTAAGTGACTTGTTTGTAACTGAACAAAACGCCTGGACTATTTTCGCATTTATACGGCTTGGCACTTTCCTAAGCACTTTACCCTGGACTCTGCACAAGCGTCAGAAAATTTTAAATTTTATTCGACACCGAACACAAAACTCCGCTCTGATATTTTTAAACAGCTTAATGGTAGTCTTTGGCACTTTACTCTTTTTATTTGCCCTCTCAAAAGGCTTTGCCACATTCACCGCTTCTTTAGCCGCACTGCAGCCTTTATTCGTCCTAATCATTGTCTGGTTTTTAAGTCAATTTTTTCCTCACATTTTAAAAGAAAATTTGAACAAAAAAACTTTTTTGCAAAAGCTGGTGGCCGCAATAATTTTGCTTGTGGGAGCTTTTCTTCTCCATTCCCAAATTTAAAAAACCCTGCTCCATAAAAAGGAGCAGGGTTTTTTAAATACTATTTTTTTCGCTTGTCTGAAAGTATAAGTCCGTCCTTTAACTCCAAAACTCTTTCTGACATTTCGGCAAACTCTTTTTCATGAGTTACCATTACTATAGTCTGCCCGGCTTTATGAAGGTCTAAAAAAACTTTTAAAATTTCCCGTGAAGTGGTAGTGTCTAAGTTTGCTGTCGGCTCGTCGGCAAACAAAATTTTTGGGTCATGCGCAATAGCCCTAGCTATAGAAACTCTTTGTTGTTGACCGCCAGATAATTGACTGGGCAAATTATCAGCTTTTTCCTTCAAACCAACTCTTTCCAAATTCCTCATTGCCTTAGCATATGCTGCATCTGTCTCCATATCTTGCATAAGCATTGGTAAAACAACATTTTCCAAAGCAGTTAGCTCGGGCATAAGAGCATAATCCTGAAAAACATATCCCAAAGAATTTAGGCGAAACAAAGTTCTCTGGTCGCTTGGCAAAGCACTTACTTCGATATTGTCTATGAAAATCTGGCCTTGGGTGGGATGGTCTAAAAGAGAAAGCTGATACATTAAAGTGGACTTCCCCGCACCGGAAGGTCCAATTATAGAAACAAACTCACCAGATTCTATATTTAGGTCTATACCCTTAAGCACCTGGGTTTCCAACTCCCCACTCATATAAGTTTTTACTATATTATTTGCTTTTATCATTTTACTCCGAATGAATAGATCCGTCTTTGACGGAAACCATAATTTTGAACTTTGATATTTACACTTTCAACTTATGCTACCTTCCCAATATTGAATCTAAAGTATTTTTCTTAACAATTATCCTAGCCGGTATAAAACCCGCTAAAAGAGTTATTAGCATTAAAACTCCTGCCCTAGCCAAAGAACCGCTTACGCTTGCCGCTAAAATGCCGTCACTAAATGGAAAGTCTAAAGGATTCTGGTCGAAATATGGCTTCAAAAACAAAAACACAAGTCCAAAACCTAAAATACTACCAGTTAGTCCGTAAAAAATAGCTTGAAATATGTACGCAGTTTCTATAGCGCGAGCACTTATGCCTATGCCTTTTAAAATCCCTATATACTTTCTTCTTGTTACAGCATTAATAAAAATAACTATAAAAATAGTTATCGAGGCAACCACCAACGCAATACCTCCTATTACATTACCTAAGACTCCGAAAGTACTCTCTATGTCACGCAAAAAAGAAGGTATGGCTTCTTTATAGGTTTGCACTCTAACCTTACTTAAGTCTGTTTGGGACTTAAGAGCAAAAAGAATTTCACCTGTATCGGGAACAGAAGTTTTTATAGCTATCTCTTGAACATTAAGGTCGATATTTTGCGTAAGTTTTCTGAGCTCAGAATCCAACACAAAAGAACGCTGAGACACCTGGTCCACTTTGCTTTTTATTATACCCTTAACTATAAGTTCTTTACTTATTTGCACAGCCGAACCATTCTGCGAACCATTTATAGTTAGCCTAACCTTGTCCCCCACCTTAACACCTCTTAAAATAGTAAAACCTGGAAAATTAGCATCGGCAAAATTCGAATACTCTTTTATAAGACTGGCGCCAACTAGAATATAACCCTCGTCGCCAGGCTCCAAAGCCTTGCCTTCTAAAACTAAATCCGAAAGTCCAGTCACCTTCTCTTCGTCTTCCGGATCTATACCAACAACAGAACCGCCATTTTCGTTAGGAGACTCTTTGCCCGACGGATTCTGTCCCAAATCTGCTCTTATTTTTCCCGACACGACAGTTCTTGCTGAAACCGCCTCGACTCCACCCAGGCTCTTAGCTAAAGAAACCAAAGTTTGGCTTTTTTCTATGTTGGCAATACGCTCCTGAGGAGTTATAAGTATGTCGCCCGAATATCTATCCCTAAACTGTTCATAAGAGCCTGTTAAAAGTCCAACCAAAATACCATTTACCACGACCAAGTTTAAAAAGGTCAAAGTCATTATAAAAATAATAAGCACAGTAGTGCCTATGCTCGCACGTTTTATCTGCCTAAAGGCTAAAAAAAATCCCACCTGGAGGGATATAAGATATTTTTTCATATGCTTATTTTAAAGGAAAACCCGAATTTAGTCCAATAAAAAAGCGACCGTTTTACTGGTCGCGTCGCGGCTATTGCGCCACGACTTTTTGTTGCCGGTTTAGCTCCCTGCGGGTCCCGCACGCAGCTACAAGCAGCTCCCGCGCTTTACCAAATTCCCCATTTTTGAAAAGATTACGAGCTTCTTGGGTTATCCGTTGCGATTCAGCCATGAAGTCGGGAGGGAACTCTGGCGTAATTCGCAGTAGATCTGCGCACAGCTCCTCTATCTTCCGACTGCGAATCTCGTACTGGCCTGTACTTTGCACGCCCCCACTCACGTGCCTGCCTCTTCGCTCAGCGAGCCTGCGGGATCGCAAACTTTCGGACATTTTCCTTGTATGCAACCTCTCCTGCCGAATCAATGCCTCTACTTGCTGCGCAAGCCAGCAGTCCATGTCCTTTGCCAATAAGAATAGCAAGAACGATGGCTTTTTGACACCCTCCTCAGCAGCTTCCCTTACAAACCGGCTGTAAAGCCAAACCAGCCGACGAAGTGCGACAAGGAACAGCGTAAAGCAAAGAACCAACGAGACTATCAAACTGTCTCGGCCGTCCCGCCACTTAGCAAGCCACCCATAGGTATTTTGCCAAGCAATCGTCAGACACTCTGCACCACATTCCTTTTGGTGCTTTAGAGCTTGATCCACCAAGCCCTTGTATATGTTCTGTGCCAATAAGGCAAGAGAGCTTTCAACCAGCGGGGTAAAAACTGCAATCCCCGCCGCCAGACCAAGAGCCACAGACATCACGATCACGGCAACGCACCTTTGACGGAAAATCTCCATACCGCCTCCTTCAAATCAGAAAGTCTAGGGCAACGCATGGTGGCCCTCATTACCCGCATTTGGATAATAGAAGATTTTAACAGTTTTACAGAAAATTATCAATATAAAACCCCCAAAGAATTTCTTTGGGGGGTTTTATACAACACTTACATTTCTTTCATAAAGAACGTTTCTTTTACAACTTTGCCGTCTTTAACTTCATAAAAACCATACTCCTTCACAGATACTCTGTCCTGGCCTTTAAACTTTACATCCATACTTATTTCCAATAAAAAGCTGTCTTTAGCAACATACGCCTTACTCACACCGCCTCCAAAAAACTGCTCAACCGAAGCCATAACTGCCTTAGTCTTTTCCATAACCGGCAACTTCCCAACCACCACCTGACCATCCTGTTCAACATTTACCACATCATCGGCATAAAGCTCTTCTTGAGCCTGAGTATTTTTACCTTCGTTGATATACTTTATTATTTGTTCTGCTACTTCCTGAGTTGTCATATTATTAAATAATTCTGTTTTTCACACCCTGTATGAAAAACTATAAATTCTAAATTATGCCTTAGGCTTTCGAATATCTTTTACCAAATGCATTAAAAGATTTATTGTGTATTCGGCATTTACAGCATAATACACCTCCTGCCCTTTTCGTTCATCAACAACCAAGTTGCAAGATTTTAAGGTCTTTAAATGCTGGGAAACTGCTGGCTGACTTAAGTTTACAAGTTTAACCAACTCCCCCACGGTCTTTCTGCCCCTAAGCAATGCTTCAATAATTCGATAACGCGAAGCATTACCTATTCCCTTTCCAAACTTTTCAATTTCATTGCACAGATCTGTCATATAAATATATTAGCATATGCTTATATCTTGTCAAGGCCAATTGCTGCTATAATTAGCCCATGAAAAAAAAATTAAATAAAAAACAGTTTTTTTATTTTTACATACTTCTTTGTAAAGACAACTCCCTGTACTGTGGCAGCACGAAAAATTTACAAAAACGCGAACTCGCCCACAACACCAACAAAGGTTCTGCCTATGTGCGCTCTAGAGGAGGGGGTAAAATTATTTATTTTGAAAAGTTTGACAGTTGGAGCGAAACCTTAAAACGCGAAGCCCTGGTAAAAAAATGGAATCGGAGCCAAAAACTTTTACTAACCAAATTCCAGGACAAGCGGAAGTAGTCAATATTTGATATAATAACTTCAATATATTATTAGCCTTGCTTTGACTGCTCAAAAAAAAGCAGCAAAAAGCTCCAAACTATGAAAACTTCGAAATATTTGTCCTTAAGTATGGCCATTTGGCTCCCTACCGCAATAACCATAACCCTTCTAAGCGCTCTGGCTTACTTGGGCGTACAACAAGTCTACAGACAAAATGCGAACGACCCTCAAATTCAAATGACACAAGAAGCGGCTAAAGAACTTTCTCAGTTGGAAGACCTAAACTCTTTAGCGGGGACCTTGGGAAATATGGACATATACAATACTTTAAATGCTTTTATTGTTATATATGACGAATCAGGCAAACCGATTGCAGGCAATGGTTTTATAAATGACCAACTGCCAAGTTTACCCGGTGGAGTTTTTTCGGAAGCCAAGAAAAAGTCTGACCACAGATTTACCTGGGCTCCAACTCAAAATGACCGTTATTCTGCGGTTCTTAAAAGCTTCAGCGGAAAACAAAACGGTTTTATGCTTGCGGGCAGAAGCCTTAGGTTAGTAGAAGAGAGAACCAAAAACTTTGCTTTAATATTGGCCGTAACTTGGGGCGCAGCCATGCTCCTAAGCTTTGCCATGTCTTTTATATCAGTCCGCATTTTACGCAAACAGTTTGCCTCACATTCACACGAGCATAGCTCAATATAACCATGGTTCATTTTGTTAACCTATTCCTCTCTTGGATAGAAGCTTCCAAATACACACTTCTCTTTTTTGGATCAATAGCCGAAGGCCCGATACTTACTTTAACATCGGGCTTTTTGGTACGACTTAAACAACTAGACTTGGTTCCGGCTTACTTTTTACTGGTAGCGGGAGACTTTACTGCAGACATTGTTTGGTACAACATAGGCAGACACGGAGCAAGAAGACTTATAAATAGGTTCGGAAGTTTTTTCAACATTACTCCTGAAATTATAAGCAAGGTTGAAAAACGCTTTCACACTTACCAAACACCAATTTTATTTTTATCAAAAATCACTATGGGCTTTGGCTTTGGACTAGCAACACTTCTAGTAGCCGGTATGCTTAAAGTGCCTTTAAAAAACTATATTCTCCTTAATTTAACTGGTGGGTTAATATGGACAGCTCTTTTGCTAATACTAGGGTATTTTTTTGGCAACGCTTACATACTTGTCGCCAAACCCTTCCGTGCCATATTTTTAGCTTTACTCATACTTCTAGTTGGCTTTGGGCTCTACGGCATAAACCGTTACCTAGTAAAAAAAGAAATATGATATCCATAATAATTCCTACCCTGAATGAAGAAAAAGTTTTAGAAAAAACGCTCCTCGCTTTACGAAAACTTATTTCTACACCCTTTGAAATAATAATCTCTGACGGAGGAAGCAGAGACGACACCTTAAACATTGCTCGAAAATACGCTCACAAAGTTGTCGAGTGCGAAAAAGGAGTAAAACAAACCATCGCTCTTGGCCGCAATTTGGGTGCCAAATATTCTAACGGAGACATGTTAGTTTTTCTAGATGCAGATGTGGAAATTCCTGAAATTAATACATTCTTTGAAACGGCGGTAAATAAATTTGAAAATCAAAAAAATCTGGTCGGTCTGAGCGTTTTTTTAAAAGTCTTTCCACAACATGCCACTCTTTCAGACAAGTTATTTTTTAAGCTAGTAAATTATATACATTACACAGCAAATCATCTGTTACCGCTTGGTTCTGCTTCGGGAGAGTTTCAAATGATAACACGACAAGCTTTTTTAGCAGCAGGGGGCTACAGAACCGACTTAGCTGTGGGTGAAGATGTAGAAATGTTTTCCAGACTCAGGAAGTTAGGTAAAACCAGAATCGAAGCCGGTCTCCACGTCTTACATACCGGACGACGAGCCCATGCTGTAGGCTGGGGAAAGCTATGGTATTTATGGATAAAAAATAACTTAATTTTTATTAAATTATTTAACAGATCTTTTACCAAAGAATGGACTGCAATAAGATAGCAGCGGTTAAAAAAACCGCTTCCCTATTGAATTTGGGAAGCGGTTTTTTTATTTTACTCAACTATTAAATTACCTTTCATACCCATTGCTCGATGTTGTCCTACCGAACAATAGTATTCAAATGTACCTGTCTTATCTGCCGTAAAAATTATTTCAGCACTTTTATCCGCCTGAATTTGAGGAGTACGAACACTATATTCGTCAATCACCAAATCATGGAAACCAACCTTATTA
This sequence comes from Candidatus Doudnabacteria bacterium, assembly GCA_016788665.1. Classification (GTDB taxonomy): domain Bacteria; phylum Patescibacteriota; class Doudnabacteria; order UBA920; family UBA920; genus JAEUSF01. The sequence continues at coordinate 136,661 of JAEUSF010000002.1, forward strand.
TTAAAAACAATTTTTACCGTATCCCCTCTTTTAACTCGAATTTCCGCAGGAGAAAAACTAAAATTATTGCCGACTATGTTAAAAACTTTTTCCTCGGAACTTGGTTTAGTTTCCCCGCTTACCGACCCTATAACAGCGTCTTGTTTTTCCACCATACCTGCCGCTTGTTGCTTAAGCTGGGCTGAATCTTTATTAAAAAAAACTATAGCACCTAACGCCACAACCAACACCACAACACTAACAGTCCACATTGAGCCATGGGCTGGCTTTTTTTGGCCTTGAGAATCCTCTGAATTATTTTCCATTTATTTCCTTTCATTAAATATACTTTTGCTATTTTAGCATATAAAAAAAATTGTTAAAAATACGCTAAAAACCGCCCCTCCAAGGCGGTCTTTAGTAAAAACAAATACTCTCTTGCCTTATGGAGCCATTTCCCCTCGGTCTGTTCTGCTCATAACTATAAGCCCTGTTATCGCACGCCCGATCAGGTAGTAAACTAAAATTGCAATCAAACTCCCCCATTCCAACACTCCACCGTTCTCTAAAGTCATGGGCCTAAATACATTCAAAAAAGGGTTAACTAAAGGAGTACTTAACCTGTACACAAAATCAGTAAAGCCTGCCGCCGGGTTAGCCGCTAAAATCCTCAGCAAAAATCTAAGCGCAATCACAGATTCCAAAATCCCCACAACAAACCAAACTAACTGCGTAAGTCTAAATATCAGACCAGATCGTTCGTAACCCACTGCATGACCCAATTCATTCCTGACAATATTTTGTGTCATAAATCTTTGACTTATTTATTTAAATATAAACAAGGACCAATGTATTGTAGGAACTTAATATGAATGAAAAATTAATTTCAAAGCTCTTCTTAATTTTTCCCGAAAATGCTAAACTTTCCAATATGCATAAAAGTATAAAAATATTGGCAATAGAAAGCAGCTGTGACGAGACGGCGGCTTGCGTAATGGAAGCAGCTCCAGGCAAAGCGTTCCCAAAAACTAAAGCACTGTCTTCCATAATAAATTCCCAAACCAAACTCCACTCTAAAATGGGTGGGGTGGTTCCAGAGGCGGCTGCTAGAGCTCACGTAAAAAATATCCGCCCTGTTGTTGAATCTGCTCTCAAGAATAAAGGATTAAAGATAAAGGATATGGATTTTATCGCCGTCACCCAAGGCCCCGGACTCCTCCCTTCGCTTATGGTTGGTGTAGAATTTGCAAAGACTCTTTCCTTTGCCACCGGCATTCCGCTTATTCCTACTAACCACATGCTCGGGCACTTGTATTCCCCCCTTGCATTCCTACCAGCTACAAGCTACCAGCTACAAGCTAATTTCCCTATCGTTTCTCTGGTGGTTAGTGGCGGCCACACCATGCTTGTTCTAATGGAAGACCTTAAAAATTACAAGCTTCTTGGCCAAACGGTAGATGATGCAGCGGGAGAAAGTTTCGACAAAGTTGCCAAAATGCTTGGACTTCCTTACCCCGGCGGACCTGAAGTTTCCCGCCTTGCATCAAGAGGCACACAAGGAAAAATAGAATTTCCAAGACCCATGATTCACGACAAAAGTTATAATTTTTCTTTTTCTGGACTTAAAACCGCTGTTCTATATTATCTAAAAACCCTACCCACCACTCACTTACCACTCTCCGCTAAACAAAACATTTGCCGCGCATTTGAAGACGCAGTTGTAGATGTGCTTACTATAAAAACTATGCGGGCAGCGAAAGAGTTCCAAGCAAAAACCGTTACCCTCTCTGGAGGAGTCGCTGCCAACACCTCACTCAAAGATTCGTTAAATACACAGTGTCAAAAATTAAATATGGGTTTTCTACCAGCGCCCATGAACTTGTGCGGAGACAATGCGGAAATGATAGCCTTAGCCGCCGCCATTAAACTCCACAACGACTACAAACCTGTAAATTTTAAAAAAGTACACGCAGATCCAAACTTGGAAATTTAGTTTTCCACTGGACAAAATATTGAAGCTGTTGTATATTTCCCACATAATATTCCTATGATAAAAGCCCAATTTACATTCTTAATCTGCTTCTCCTCATCCTGCTCTAGTCTCAGCGAGCAGGTTTTTGGGCATTAATTCTAAAATTAAACCCTTACCTAGCTCGCTAGGTAAGGGTTTTTTGTTTTAAGGCTACCGCTATTCTTTTTTCAAAAAGCTGCGGCCTTAGTACAAAATTCTAACTATGGGGGGAAAATGAAGTTCGACGTGTATTTCTTTGAAGCTAAAAGGCTTCAGGAATTTTCAGCACTCCTAGACCAGTACGTTTACCCAAAAAACGTTTTTTGGAAACGCCTACCTACTGACAAGGGCGACTATTTCATGATAAGATGCGGCGAAGTATACTTGGGCGGCGAACCGCCCATAGCGGACATAATAGCCGATACCGAAACGGATGCTTCCACAGCTCTCTCAGAGAAAATGCACAAACTCAAAACTGCAGCTTAAGATCCTGCAGTTTTTTTATTTTGAAACAAGCTTCCCTCTTCCCTCTGAAGGACGAGAGATGAAGGATGAGAGATAGTCTCTCCCCTATGTACAGTTAACAGTCAATGGTTACACTTTGGAACTTCTCCCTAGGTGTTAAATCACCAAGAGTTAAGTGTATTCTCTCAGTGTTGTAAAAATCTAACCATTGGTAAGGAGTCCTCCAAACTCGGTGAGGATTCTGATAGTACTCATCATCGATTGTTCTATGTACGCGCTCGACATTCGCGTTCCACCAAGGAGATTTCTTAGGGATAAAGTAATGGGGAATAACTTGTTCAGTCAGCCAGCTATGGAATTCACCCCGAGCCTCACTGCCATTGTCAGTCTGAACTGAATGAATTTCAAAGCCAAAATATTCTTCTGCTGCAAGAAATGCCCCAATGCTGTTTTTACTCTCTTTTGTGCTAAATATCATAAAGAAATAGATTTTAGTAAAAGGATCAAATACTGAAAATTTGTACTTTCTTTTCCCTGACTCATAAACATACTTAACGTCCATTTGCACCCCTTCCCCAGGCTTAGTTATGGTCAGTTTCTGCTTCATGGGCTGATACCAGAGTTGTTTTTTCTGAGGCTTTCGGATGAGTTTCTTCTTTTTGTAAAACCGATAGATAATTGTTGTAGACACTTTTAGTTTAAGTTTTTTCTTTACATACCGCTTCATTTTTTCCGGTCCGTAGTTGGTCTTAAGTTTTGTAAAGTAAATGAAGTTCTGAACTGGTTTCGTTAACTTGGTGTTAGGTTGGTTCTTTTTAGGTAGGTCAGTTCGAAATTTTCTCCGTAAAGCACGGTCAATCAAATACCATTTGTAATAGCAGCGTCTACTAATACCAAATATTTCACAAACATCCTTTACTGATTTATGCTTAATCTCTACCTGGACATACCACTTGTTTCTCTCACTGCGATCATATTTAGGCTTTCTCATAGACATTTGGTTAATAGTTAACAGGTGTAACCGTTAAGTTTACCAAATGTAACCGATAGGTGTTAACTATACAATTTATTGACCATACAACGGAAGTGTGGTATTTTTTATGAACTTTTTCTACACACCAATACGAGGACTTATGATAATATCTACTTGCCCTGGGTGTAACGCCCAAATTGAATTTAACCCGGCGTTGGGCGACAACGCCACTATATCGAACCACCCGGCTAACCCGAGCGACCGGAGCAGCGAGCTCTGTAGCTACTCCGGACAAATCGCAAACGTGGTTATAGCAAACCTGGTTGCCCACAACGCACTCGAGTCCGCTCGAAACGACCAATAACCATACTACTCAAAGTATGGTATTTTTATTTTTTAAAAAAAAGCCCCCTTGGAAATTTAATGAAGTTTAAGTATAATTATTAATCCGCCAGATGTCCTTTTGGGGCAAATACAAACTGCCGGATTTGCTCTTTATTAAGGAGGAGCATGTTTACAAACGAGGAGATAGTTCTGGCGGTAGATAACTTAGATTTTTGCGTTACCGAACAGCTCCTGCGCCGGTTTGAACGCTACATATACGCAGTTAAAATGCACGCACTGCTCGACCGCTCTGGTCCTGGGGTTATTCGGTATTTCAAAGACCGCGGAGCGAAGCACGTGTGGGTGGACGCAAAACTGCACGACACACCAAAAGCCGTGCACCAGCGAGCAAGCGCCTTAGCCGCCAACGGCGCGGACATTTTGTCCGTACACGCATCCGGCGGCGTTAAAATGATGACCGCCGCGAAAAATGCCTTCCCCAAAGGGAAAGTTTGGGGCGTGACCATCCTCACCTCCTTGGACGACGAAGAGGTGCAAGAAACTTACAACCGCGAAACTGCCAGCGAGCTCGTGGAAAGACTTGCTGGTCAAATTGTAACAGCAGGCCTGGACGGCCTGGTGTGTTCGGGCGAAGAAGCTGGGTCCATATGGACACAGCCGAGATTCGCACGTTTGGAAATTGTATGCCCCGGCGTCCGCTCCGAAGGCGTTAGCCGCGGCATACAAAAGCGGGTAACAACCCCCGCGCAAGCCCTTATGAACGGAGCAAAGTATGTTGTTGTAGACAGCCAGATTTCAAACGCGCGCGACCCACTCGCCGAGTTCAGTAAGCTGGTTGAGGAAATTTTTGGAGGGCAAAATGCCATACCCGCCCGACGTATTTAAAATGACCAAAGAGGACTTAGTGGATATAAGCATCCACGACTTTCCTCCCGGCACCACCCTCACCCCCGAGCAGGTGCTCCACATCTTTAATAGCCTGGGAGCCCTGCACATAAACCAAGGCGAACCCAATGCGCCGCACTACAGGCTGACTTCTGGCCTATGCAGCGACACGTACCTGGACTGCTCAAAGGTTCTGTGTTACACGGGCCTTTGCACACTGTTTGGAACGCTGCTCGCCCGCAAGTATAGCGCTGCCCTAGGCAACGCTTTCCACGCCCCCGCTTGGGTGATCGGCTCCGACCACTCAGCCGCCACATTGAGCTTTGTGGTGGCAAACCACCTTGGGTGCCGCCACGACTTTACCCAAAAAACCCCCGACGGCGGGCAAACATGGGGCCGCCACCGCATTATGCCGCACGAAAGCGTCCTGCAGGTCGAGGACGTAATCAGCACGGCCAAAACTTTGGAGCAGGTCTTGGGCGCCATTAACCAGAAAAACCCAAGCCCCAGGCTTGAGCCGTTTATTCTGGCTCTGATAAACAGGTCAAGGTTTAGCGAATGGGACAGCAGGCGTATACTGTGCCTCGCAAAAGTAGAGGCAAAGACATGGCTGCCAGACCAATGTCCACTCTGCAAAAAAGACTCAACAAAGATCCTCGACCCCAAGTCTTGGAACAACCAACCCTAAGCGCATTTTATCCACTCGTGGAGCATGCGCTTTTTTTATTTACATTAATACATGCTAAAATATAAATATGAGTATAAAAAACTTTTCCAGAATTATACTTTTTACTTTTACCTTTGCGTTGCTAAGCTTACTTTGCATGCAACTAGAACAAAACCATACTCACCATTTTCATGAGCAAAAAGCTTCGGCCTGTGTAACACTTCATGACTCCTTTCTAAAAAACGCCTCGTGCAGCCAAAAACAAACATTTTTTTCGCTAGCTTTCTTTTCCGAATATTTTACCAACTTTGCAGAAATAACAAAAACAAGCTTTCGTGCCACGCCTTATATTGCACTACTGCTTTTTTATTTACTAATTTTGCACAAAACAAAAATAAAATTTTTTCGCTGGCTAACTTCTTTAAGACTCTCCGACGACCTGCTCTGGCTTTAACATACTGCTGCTAAATTCAATTAAAATTCTAAACTATGAATATGACTCACTATATGCAACTCCTGGCCGAAAACCAGCCATGGAACTTGCTTTTATTTATGGCAGTACCGGTTATTTTAGCCGAAACCATTGCTGTAACTGAACTCTATATTTTGTTCACCAAAAACTTGACCGGTATAGTCAGACAAATAAACAAATGGGCTGGAATACTAGTCGGGCTATACTTTACCGGAGTATTTCTTTACCTCTTTAAAACTGCAGTTATACCGCTTTCCACCCAAAATGCCTGGCGAGGCCCGGCAGACATAATTGCTGTAGGTTTTTACCTTCTTGGCATAGTCCCCTTGCTTGGCATAAGCTTACTGGAACTTAACATATTAGGTCGCGGTAAAACCGAGGAACAAAAGCTTAAAACTCATGCCATATTTGTTGCCATTTTTCTGGTAGTTGCACACATAGCTATGATATTCGGCATGCTAAGCCCAGGAGTTTTAGGTTTTGAAGAAAGCTCTGTACCAACAAACCAAAGTACCGAAATGCACATGTAATCACAAAAGCACAAAACGCCCCAAAACTATATTGGGGCGTTTTAGTTTTTTTATTTGACTAAAAATATTAATTCATGGGAAAATTGCCGGTAAGGAGGCATATGTTGCTCGGAACCTTCGCCCATACCGCTTTAGCATTTCTGGCAGCCTGCCTATTTGTGGCCGGCTTTCTATGTCACGAGGATCAAAAAAAAGCAGACCTGAAACTTGAGCAGGCAAGAAACGTCAACGAACTTACAAGCCTGTTAAAAAAGAGCCGGCTCCGCAAAGCCATCGGACGACTCTTTATGGGCCTAGCGTTTATAGCGGCCGGCATGGCATTGTGGCAAACCAGCACAGGCTACGCGCTCGCGTCGGCAAGCTTGGGTAGTATATATATTTTCGCTGGAATAGCCACCTACCACAACGAAGAAATCTAAACTGCTTTTCATTTAAGCGGTTTTTTTATTTGACCAGGCTTCTATAAAATGGCAAACTTTAACTGTTGGAATTTAGGAAGGGGGGCTTTTATGCACCCATTGTTGGCAATGGTGGCTATGGCACGTTTGCGCACACTCACCGACCCTGCGGACAAAAATACCCGCCCTGTTCGCATTCCGTGGACGGAAGTCGCATTCGGCGCAGCCGTTCTGGGAGACTTCTGGGCATTCCGCTCACCCGACAGGTGGGTGCTTGCGTGGTTTGTCCTCGCTCTGTATTTTGCTGTTAAGGTAGGTAGCACGATGGAATACATCCACCGTAACAGCTGGATAAAGCTGGAGGGCCTGCAGAAAATCTGCAATAGAATGAAAACCCAACTTGCGCTACTCTCTCTCTGCTCGGGCTGCAGCTTAGTTGCCTGGACTGTAACAACTACGGGAAGCAAGCTCTCGTCAGCAATTCTTTGCGTGGTTGCTGCAGTGTTAGCGGTAATTGCAGTCCAAATCTACCGCAGCCGGCAACAACTCTAAACCTACGCCCTCGCGTAAGGTTTTTTATTTTAATTTAATTTATATTTATTGCTGCTAATCTTATTTAAATAATATTTAAATAAGAAAGGAAGACATATGAAAAAAAATATAAGCAAAATTATTTTATTCGTTAGTATTTTTACATTAATTTTTAGCCTTAAACTTAAAAATACTGGGGCACAATACTATAATTACTATCCAAGTAGCCAAAACACCACCTACATGACTACATCTATGCAAAGCTCCAGCTACACTTCTTCCTATTCCTATAGCTACTTAAGTTCCTATTCCAGTCCTACCTACTACAATTACAGCTACCCAGGTTATAACTCAAATTTCTATCCCAACAATAACTACATTTACCCCCAAAACCAATACCATAACAACCCGAATCCTTACTACAACTCTTATTATCAGCGCGACTATAGTGTATGCAACTACGGATCATTTAACCTCTCGGGTTACTGGTACTGCTAAATACTTAAAGAGGATGGTCCTTTACGTTTTAAAGGTCCATCCTCTTTTTTTATCTTTCAAAACAGCCGTCCCCACAAAGCCAGACTGTCCTTAAAGATTCTATTTAATTTTAGACAAAAACTGCTCTAGGGTCTGTTTGTTTATAGGTACAACAACCCAATAAGCGGCGTCGTCACCGCTTCCAACCCACACCCTAAAGGGCATACCCGAGTTATCAAAGTTCATACCACCACTCCAATTCATATTTCCTGCCATTGGAGTTTTTGGAGCCCCGCCCGGACAATTTTTACCTACGTTATGACCAGGGTCAGTATCATTTGGGTCAATAGTATGATGGGCCGGGTCGTTGTCTATTTGTCCTTCGCAGTTTATGTATGACCCGTTCCACATAGGATACCCATGCGCGTCATAAGTTATAACCGAACTACTTGAAGTGGTGGCAGAAGACCAATTGCCCCACACGTGGTCAAATAAAGTTTGTGGCACAGCAGCCCACCCCATAACATCACCCGAGTTTGGATTCCAAGGCCATGGATTAGCAGGTGTAGAGGTGCCGGAAGGCGGAGTTGTGGTAGCGGGAGTACTCGAAGCCCAGGTCATGCCACTAACCGCTGAACTTAAAGGCGACATATTGCCTTGCGCATCTTTTGCCATAACACTATAGGAATAAGAAGTTCCGGCCATCAGGCCCATATCGTAATACATTGTTGTAGTGGTTGTTGCAATTTGGGAAGAATCACGGAAAACAGAATACGTGTCTATACTAGGCAAAGTTGAAGTAGAAGAACTTGCGTTTACGCTAACCGTGGAAGGCTGCCAACTTAAGTTGATCTGGCTTTGCGAATATGGTACTACGGTCAAACTTCCCGGCGCCGAAACGTCAAAACTATCCGCCTTAGCCACTGTCCCAAAACTGCCAAAAACCAAAAAGGTAATTGCAAGTAAAGGCATCATAAGTTTATTAAAAAGCTTTTTTCCCATATTTTCTCCTTTCAATTAATTTTGACTTACTTATTTTTTAGCTTATCCTCTTATATATTTTACCGAACCCCCATATTAAAAGATGGAAAACCCAAAAAGCCTCCCATCTCTCTACCGTTGGGCTTAGGGCTCTTTGCACCAAGTTCCCACTCAAACCCTTGACCACTTAATCGATCTATCATTTTTCTCATAATATTAACTCCTTTCGTCTGAAATATAATACTAACCTACAACAAGTGTAGGCTGGGAAAGTTAAATCGGTATTAAGCCTACTTCTAATGTTTTTTTAACTTTCTTACAACATAATAGTTCATAATGTTTTGCAATATACACATTCATGAAAATAATAATAGTTTCAAACCGGCTACCCATAAGTTTTAAACTTTCCCGCTCAGGGAAAACAGAAAGCGTTTTCTCACCTGGGGGCGTAGCTGTAGGCCTTAGTTCTTACATTGAAACCTTAAAAAAAGCCGATCCTGATTTACAAGTAATTTGGCTAGGCTGGCCCGGTATGGAGTTTGTAAAAGAATCAGAACAAAAAGTGGTAAGCAAGCAACTCAGGGCAAAAAGCTTGGTCCCGGTCTTTCTAAGCAAAGAGCAAATAGAAAAATATTATTTAGGTTTTTCCAACTCCACCCTCTGGCCCCTTTTCCACTATTTTCCACGTTTAACTGTTTACAAACAAGAAGATTGGGAAACTTACAAAAAAGTCAACGAAAAATTTGCAATGGAAATTCAAAAACTTGCCAAACCGGGTGATAAAATTTGGATACACGACTACCAACTCCTTACACTTCCAAAAATTCTAAATGAAAAACTTCAAAACAAGAACCCTATAGGGTTTTTTCTGCATATCCCCTTTCCTACCTTTGAAGTTTTTAGACTACTGCCCCAAAAATGGCGAGAAGAAATTCTTGGCGGCATCTTAGGAGCGCACGTAGTAGGTTTTCACACTTACGACTACGCACAATACTTTTTGTCATGTGTAAAAAGAATACTGGGCTACGAAACCGACATGGACACTGTTATAATGCCTTCCGAACAAAAAGTTAAAGTAGAAGTTTTTCCTATGGGAATAGACTTTGAAAAATACCATAGTTCTTCTCTTATTCCAAAAGTTGCAAGGCAAATAAGCTTAATTCAAAAACATGCCGAAGGACAAAAAATAATTTTCTCCGCCGACCGGCTGGACTATACAAAAGGCCTAATTAACCGCCTGGAAGCTTTTGAAATGTTTTTAAAAAAATACCCAACTTGGCACGGTAAAGTACAACTTGTTATGGTAGTTTCTCCCAGCCGCACCGACATAGAAACCTTTAGCAACATGAAAAAGCAAATAGACGAAACAATCGGAAAAATAAACGGCAGTTTTGGAAAAATAAACTGGACCCCCATAATCTATTATTATAAAACCTTCAACTTCGAAGAAATTGCCGCCTATTACGCTTTAAGCGACCTTGCCCTTCTCACCCCTTTAAGAGACGGGATGAACCTAGTGGCAAAAGAATACATAGCAAGTAGACGCAATTTAACAGGCAGCTTAATACTAAGCGAAATGGCTGGAGCAGCTCAGGAACTTGGCGAAGCCCTAACTGTAAACCCCAATCATATAGAAGAAATTTGTGAAGCAATATATGAGGCATTAAACATGCCCAGAGAAGAACAAATGGAAAAAAATAAAATAATGCAAAACCGCCTTCAATCTTATAACTTAAACCGCTGGGCAAACGACTTTTTTGACTCACTCGAACGAAGCACAAACACAGAAAATATATCAAGTAAAAATAACCTGAGTTCAACTAATAGCCTAAAAATATTAAACGCATTTAAAAAGGCTTCTAAAAAAATTTTATTTTTAGACTACGACGGAACTCTATGTCCCTATTTTAAATATCCTTATTTAGCCAAACCTACGCCCGACATAAAAAACCTGCTCGAAAAACTAACTAATTTACCAGGCACCCAAGTTGCCTTGGTTAGCGGACGCGACAAAAATACTTTAGAGTCCTGGTTCAATTTGCCAAAAATATTCCTTGTTGCGGAACATGGCGCATGGCTAAAAAACCCCCAAAGTCATCAATGGCTGAAGCCACAAAACCCCAACAACGACTGGAAAGCCACTGTGATGCCTATTTTAAAAGCTTATGTGGACAGGCTACCTGGTTCATTTATAGAAGAAAAGGAATACTCTGTTGCCTGGCACTTCAGGCTTTCGAACCCCGAAATATCCGACCTTCGGTCTAAAGAATTAAACAATCACCTAAGCTCTTTGTCCACCAACCAAGACTGGCAAGTAAGCTCCGGCAATAAAATAATTGAAGTTAAAAGCTCACATATTACCAAAGGCAGTGTTGTAACTTATTTACTTAAAGGTCACCCGGCAGATTTTGTTTTGGCCGCCGGAGACGACATAACAGACGAGGACATGTTTAAAGCCTTGCCCAAAAACAGTTTTAGTATAAAAGTTGGGCGCGGACAAACCTCAGCTACCTACAAAGCCCAAACAAGCCAGGAAATTATTACCTTCCTTTCAAAACTTGTGAAAACGTAAGAAAAAAATTATAATTTATAGATGCAAATAGCATCTTTTAATTCAGAAGCCGAGGCAGTTGCCTCCGCGGGCGAAGCCTTAAATAACCTGCTTGTAACCCACAAAAGCGAACCGGTATTACTCTTGCTTTCTGGCGGATCAGCTTTCTCGCTACTTGAATACGTGGGCGAAAAATCTTTGGGAGAAAATTTAACAGTTTCTCTCCTTGATGAAAGATTTAGCCAGGAACCAAAAACCAATAACTTCTTAGAACTGCAACGCACCGATTTTTACACCCTAGCCCTAAATGCCGGGGCAAGTTTCTTAGGCACCCTACCAAGACAAAACGAAACCGCACCAATGCTGGCCGAAAGAATGGAAAATAACCTAAAAAATTGGAGACTAAATAATCCCACCGGGAAAATATTTGCCACAATAGGTATGGGTGAAGACGGCCACATTGCGGGAATCTTTCCACACAGCAAAGAAACTGACTTTAACACACTCTTTAACGCGGACAATTGGGTTATAAGCCACGACCTTGGGCCCCAAAAAACCAAACAAAGAATAACCGCAACTCTTACCTTTTTAAAAAAAATAGACAATGCAATTGTCTTTATTTGTGGAGAAAAAAAGCAACAAAAGTTTTTGGAACTAAAATCAGGTCTGCTGCCTTTCCATATTTTGCCTGCTAATGCAATAAACTTAATTGCAGAAACCACGGTACAAACAAACTTATAAATAGGAAAAGTTTAAAAATAGTGATAGACTTAAGTAAAGTTAAAAACCCTGAAAAATAAAAATCAAACATGCCCTCTCTTAAAAATGCCCTAAAGCTCCCAAAAGAAGTCTTGGGTAAAATAAGCCAAGGCCAACCTATAAAAGCCGCTGCCCAATACTGGGAAAATTTGGGGCCGGGCCTCACCACCGGAGCAGCGGACGACGACCCTTCTGGTATTGCCACCTATTCGCAAGCCGGAGCTAAATTTGGTTTCGGATTTTTATGGACTGCGCTTTTCACTTTTCCCTTAATGGGCACTATTCAAGAAATGTGCGCACGAATTGGCCTGGTCACTGGCCGCGGCTTGGCAGGCAACATAAAAAAACATTTTCCCAAAAAAGTAATATACCTAACTTCCCTGTCTTTATTTTTTGCAAATACTTTTAACATTGGAGCAAACCTGGGAGCCATGTCCGAAGCTTTACGCCTCCTGTTGCCCCAGGCAAACTTTTATATTCTAGTAGTAGCTTTTGCTGTATTTTCACTTTTGTTACAAATTTTACTCTCTTATGCGTCTTACGCGAGATATTTAAAATGGCTTGCCTTGGTACTCTTTGCATACATTTTTTCAGCCCTCTCTCTAAATTTAGATTGGAGTGAAATTTTTAAAGCCACTCTTAAACCAAGCCTAATAACTAGCGCTGACGGTATAATTATGCTTTGTGCAATATTTGGCACGACTATTTCACCCTACCTGTTCTTTTGGCAAAGCTCTCAAGAAGTCGAAGAAGAAATCCTGGCGGGAAAGACCACCATTCAACTTCGAAGCTCTGAAACAAAATCCGAAGATATAGCCCGTATGCGCACGGACGTATGGAGCGGCATGTTTTTCTCTAATTTTGTCATGTTTTTTATAATGATTACCTGTGGTGTGGTTTTATTCAAGAGCGGTATTAACAATGTAGAAACAGCAAGTCAGGCGGCCGAAGCATTAAAACCACTTGCAGGAAAGTGGGCTTACCTACTCTTTACCGTAGGAATTGTAGGCACAGGCCTTTTAGCAGTACCGGTTTTAGCGGGCGGCGCTGCATACGCGCTGGCCGAAAGCTTTAACTGGAGACAGGGTTTATATAAAAAATTCAGCGGAGCAAAAAAATTCTATTACACAATAATCGCTGGTATGACTTTAGGGGCGGCTTTAAACTTTTTTGGCCTAAACCCCATAAAAGCCCTTATATATTCTGCGGTTATAAATGGTTTGGTAGCGCCTGTGGTTTTAATCCAAATTGTCAAAATAAGCTCTGATAAAAAAATTATGGGCAATTGGCAAAACAACCGCTTCATAAGCACACTTGGCTGGATTACTTGTATAATTATGATATTAGCAGGCGTTGCTGCCATTGCTGCTTTAATAGTAACTTAGGATACAGCTATACAAATTTTATGTGGATATACAGATAACAACAGATTCTGCTTATCTATAGCCCTCGTGTATTTATCTGTTTATATTCATTGCAATATCCGCAAATCTGTGTTTATCAGTAAATCTGCATTTTACCATCTGTAAATCAGTATACTTAAGGCTTTGACAAATTCTGCCCTTTAGGTTAGAATAATCAGGCAATAATCCATTACAGCGTGATTCCAAAAACTAGATTAAATCATCAAATTTCGGTCCCCGAAGTCCGCGTGGTCAATGAAGAAGGCCAACAAGTAGGGGTAATGAAAACCAGCCAAGCGCTGGAATTGGCTCGTGAAAACGGGCTTGATTTAGTAGAAATTGCGCCCCAGGCAAAACCGCCTGTAGTTAAAATTATTGACTTCGCTAAATTCAAATACCAGCAAAAAAAGGCCTTAACACAAGCTAAGAAAAATACCAAGAAGACTGAAGTTAAGACGCTGTGGCTAACCATGCGCATTGGCGAACACGACATGCAAATTAAAGCCAAAAAAGTAGACGAATTTTTAGCTGAAGGCGATATGGTCCGAATAGAACTTCGTATGAGGGGCAGAGAACAAGCATTTCCTGAAATTGCAAGACAAAACCTGGAAAAGTTTATAAAACTGTTCACCCAGCCTTATAAAACCGAAGTTCCCATAAAAAGACTTGGTGGAACTTTTGCACTAACAATAGCACCAAGCAAATAAATGAGAAATTAAGAGTGTAAAATGAAAAATTATCTACATTTGCATAACACTCTGCCTTCTAAAATTCATAATTCTTAATTTATATTATGCCCAAAGTAAAAACTCACAAAGGTATGTCCAAAAGAATTAAAGTTTCCCCGAAAGGAAAACTTTTAGCTCGAGCGACGGGACAAAGCCATTTTAATTCCCGCGATTCCGGCAAAGTCACCAAAAACAAGCGCAGAGATTTGGTTTTGCACAAGACTAACAACCACCTTAAGACCCGAATACCCTATAAATAACCTAATAGCTGACCAGCTGGTAAGCTGATAAGCAACAAGCTTTTAATATGACAAGAATCAAACGTGGCGTAATAGCCAACAAAAGAAGAAAAAATGTGCTCAAGCGAACCAAAGGGTTCATGAACCGCCGCTCCACCCACTTCAGAC